>DASVRK010000265.1:0-10311 GCA_036388655.1 Allosphingosinicella sp.
TGGGGGGTGCCGATCGCGCTCTACGTCCACCGCAAGACCGGCGAATATCTCAAGGACGAGGGCGTCAACGCCCGCATCCTCGCCGCGTTCGAGGCGGGCGGCGCCGACGCCTGGTTCGGCGCCGACCACCAGGCCCTGCTCGGCAACGAATACAGCCTCGCCGAATGGGAGCCGGTGGGCGACATCCTCGACGTCTGGTTCGACAGCGGCTCCACCCACGCCTTCGTCGTCGAGAAACGTTACGGTGAGGGCGTCCGCGCCGATCTTTATTGCGAAGGCTCGGACCAGCATCGCGGCTGGTTCCAGTCGTCGCTGCTCGAAAGCTGCGGCACCCGTGGGCTGGCCCCGTTCAAATCGGTGCTGACCCACGGCTTCACGCTCGACGCCAACGGCCGCAAGATGTCGAAATCGGTCGGCAATGTCGTCGACCCCTTGAAGATCATCGACGAATCGGGCGCCGACATCCTCCGCCTCTGGGTCGCCTCGACCGACTATTTCGAGGATGTGCGGATCGGCAAGGAGATCCTCGCCGGGACCTCCGACGCCTATCGCAAGCTCAGGAACACCTTCCGCTATTTGCTCGGCGCGCTGTCAGACTTCAGCGAGGCGGAGCGGGTCGCGCCGGGCGATATGCCCGAGCTCGAACGCTGGGTGCTCCACCGGCTGGCCATGCTCGATGCCGAACTGCGCTCGGCCGCGGAGGATTTCGAGTTCAACCGCTACGCGCGCGCCCTCACCGCCTTTGCCAACGACGATCTTTCGGCCTTCTTCTTCGATATCCGCAAGGATAGCCTCTATTGCGACGCGCACCATGCGCTGAAGCGCCGGGCCTACCGCACCGTCCTCGATGAGGTGTTCCATGCCCTCATCCGCTGGGTCTCGCCGATCCTCTGCTTCACCGCCGAGGAAGTTTGGGCGAGCCGCTATCCGGACGCCGGCTCGGTCCACCTCGAAACCTGGCCGGCGATCGACGCCGGCTGGCTCGACCCCGCGCTCGGCGACAAATGGGACCTCTTGCGCGCGCTCCGCACCCGCGTCACCGAGGCGATCGAGCCGATGCGCCGCGACAAGATCATCCGCTCGAGCCTTGAGGCGGCGGTCGATCTCGCCCTTGCCGAACCCGATCTGCTCGACGCCGTCCGGTCGGTCGAATTCCAGGAACTGTGCATCGTTTCGGAACTCCACGCCGCCGCGGGCGAGCATGACAGGGTTGCGGTGTCGCGCACGGACAGGGAAAAGTGCGGCCGTTGCTGGCGCTGTCTTCCCGAAGTGACGGAAGACGGCGCGCTTTGCGCCCGCTGCGAGGAAGTCCTGAATGGCTGAAGTCACCGACGTTTCCGGTCATCCGCTCGAAAGCGAGGGTCCCGCCTCGCCGCCGCCGCCCGAGGTGGCAAAGCCGGATGCCCGCGCTCGCGCCCGTGAGGCGAAGACGGGCAATCATCGGACCCTCGGCCTCACCCTCGCCGCTTTGATCTTCGCCTTCGACCAATTCACCAAATATGTCGTCACCTACCCGCTCGACCTGCGCAACCAGCCCGACCGCGAGATCAACCTGTTGAGCTTCTTCGACCTGCGCTGGGTCGAGAATCGCGGCGTCTCGATGGGCTTCCTCACCGCCAGCACCGACCTGGCCCGGTGGCTGCTGGTCGCGCTCACCGCCGCCATCTCCGCCGGCGTCATCTACTGGATGTGGCGCGAGAAGCGCCGCGACGACACCATCGCGCTGGCGTTCGTGCTCGGCGGCGCGCTCGGCAATATCGTCGACCGCATCCGCTACGGCTTCGTCGTCGACTTCGCCGACCTCCATTTCGGCGAATGGCGGCCATTTTTGATCTTCAATGTCGCCGATGCTGCTATTACCATCGGCGTTCTGCTATTGCTGTTCCGGGCGCTGTTGACGCGCGACGGCAAAGCCCCTCGGAAGGAAGCCTGAAATGCGTATCGTGATGCTCACCCTCGCGGCCGCGCCGCTGCTGCTCACCGCCTGCGGGACCGGCATCCTCGGCGGCTCGCGCGCCAGGCCCGACGAATTCGCCGTCGCCCGCTCCGCGCCTTTGGTGGTGCCGCCCGATTTCGCTTTGACCCCGCCCGCGCCGGGCCAGGTCAGCCCCGCCGCCGGCGACAGCCGTGCCCAGGCGGTCGAAGCCCTGTTCGGCGGCCCCGCCCCGCGCAGCGCCGCCGAGACCCAGGTCCTGCAGCAGACGGAAGGCGACCGCGCCGCCGCCGGCGCCCGCTCGGTGGTCGGCGACCCCGGCACCAATGTCGTCGACAAGGGCGCCACCACCCAGACCATCCTCGCCGTGCCCGAAGGCGACGGCCAGGAAGCCCGCGTCGAAACGCCGCAATAAGCCGCGCCGGCACGGCCCCGTTAGCGCTTCATTAGCCGGGCGGCGCTAGCTTCGGCGCATGACCCACCATGCGCCCCCGCATTTGCCGTCCGCGAGCGAGGCGGGGCTCAAGGTCGCGCAATTGCGCCACGTGCTCGGCCTCGTCGAACAGATCGCCGGCCGCGACAGCGGCGACGGGGCCGCCGAGGCCGCGCTCGACGAAAGCGCGCGGATCAGCATCGCCTATGAAGGCGCGATGCCGATCCTCCAGCGCCGCTTCGACGCGCTCGCCGGCGAAAGCACCGCCTGGGCCGCGGCCGGAGTCGAAGCGCTGCTGGCGGCCGACGGCGACCCTTCCCCCGCCGCCGCCGCCCGCCTCGCCGACGAACTCGACCGCGCCCTCGCCAAGCTCGCGGCGGTGCTCGGCGCCTGAACCGTCATGCCAGCGAAAGCTGGAATCACTTTTGTTGGGTTCGACGGAACGGGAACCCCACGTCATTCCAGCGCAAGCTGGAATCTCCCTTCTTCTTCCCCGGCTTCCGAAGAGAAGTGAGATGCCAGCTTTCGCCGGCATGACGGTTCATCCCTCGTCTGGAATATCTAACCGGCCCCGCTCCGGCCATTCCTTGATGTGGATGTCGCGCTGCGGATAGGGGAGAGCGACCCCATTCTCCTTGAACAGCCGCCACAGCAGGTTCAGCACTTCCGACTGGACATTGCCGACGCCGCCCTCGGGGTCGCTGATCCAGACCAATATCTCATGGTCGACTGAACTCTCCCCGAACGCCCGCAGCCACACGGTCGGCCTCGGCGACTTCAGCACCCGCGACGGCGCCGTCGCCGCCTCGATCATCAGCCGCTGGGCGAGCGCAAGGTCGCAATCGTAGCCGACGCCGACCGGGATGTGCACGCGCACGTTCGGGCTCGAATAGGACCAGTTCTCGACCTCCTGGGTCATCAGATTTTCGTTCGGGATCAGATGCTCCTTGCCGTCGCGCGTGACGATCGAGACGGCGCGCACGCCGATCTTGGTGACATGGCCGAAGCTCTCGCCGACCACGATCACGTCGCCCGGCTTGATCGAGCGGTCCATCAGCAGGATGATGCCCGCGATCAAATTGCCGAACGTCTTCTGGAGGCCGAAGCCGATGGCGAGGCCGAACGCGCCCGAGAACACCGCGAGCGCGGTGAGGTCGATGCCGACCAGGTCGATGCCGATGAAGAAGGCGGCGACCAGCAGCCCGATGCCGACCAGCTTCTGCGTCAGCAATTGCTGGGTGGGATCGAGGCCGGTGGCGCGGCGGATCGAATGATTGACGACCCGGCTGATCAGGCGGACCACCGCGAACAGGACGAGCAGCCCGACCGCCATCTGCAGCAGCGTGAGCAGGGAGAAGCGCCGGGTCCCGGCGGTGAAGCCGATCTGGTCGAGCACCCGCGTGACCGGCTCGAGGCCGTCGACCACGTCGGCGAAGATCGCGACGAAGGCGACCCCGGCCAGCAGCAGCGACACCCACCGCGGCATGTTGAGGCCGCGGATCAGGCCGACCACCAGCAGCGCCGCCGCCGCCGCCGCCGCCACCCCGAGGATAATCTCCGGAAGGTCGGGCCACGGCTCGACCTCGATCGCGATGGCGAGCAGGATACCGGCCGTGGCCGCGCGCACCAGGCCGCCCATGCGCGCGGCGATGCCTTCGCTGCGCGCCCCCGCCCGCTGCTCCCACCATGCGGCGAGCCGAGGCGCGAGCCCGCGCGCGGCGAAGCTGCCGATCGCCCACGCCGCCACCGCGATCAGCAAAGCGGCGCCCCCGGACACCAGCTCGGGATAATCCGGAAGCTGGATGCCGAGCGTGCGGTTCATCCCGGCTCCCCCAGCCGGCCGAGGGCTTGGGCGAGGTCGGCGATCAGGTCGGCCGGGTCTTCGAGGCCGATATGGAGCCGCACCAGCGGCCCCGGATGTTCGGGCCGGGTCGCGGTGCGGATCCGCTTGAGGTCGACGGGGATGACCAGGCTTTCATAGCCGCCCCAGCTATAGCCGATGCCGAACAGTTCGAGGCTTTCGATGAAGCGCGTGCGCTCCGCCTCGCCGCCGCCGGCCAGCGCGAAGGCGAACAGGCCGGACGCGCCGGCGAAATCGCGGGCCCAGATTTCGTGGCCGGGACAATCGGACAAGGCGGGATGAAGCACCCGCGCGACCCGCGGCTGATCCTTGAGCCAGCGCGCGACGGTGAGCGCATTCTCCTCATGCCGGCGCAGCCGCACGGCCATGGTCCGGAGGCCGCGCGCCGCCAGCCAGGCATCGTCGGGGCTGACAGCATGGCCGAGATCGAAGGTGGTCTGCTCCAGCCGGGCAAACCATTCCGGCCCCGCCGTCACCGATCCGAGCATCAGATCGGCATGGCCGCCGACATATTTGCTGCAAGCAAGGATGCTGAGATCGACGCCGGCGCCGAGCGCGGGAAACAAGAGCGGCGTCGCCCAGGTATTGTCGAGCAGGGTCGCGACCCCGCGCGCCTTGGCCGCCGCGCAGATGGCGGGCACGTCCTGCACTTCGAAGCTCAGGGAGCCCGGGCTCTCCATGAAGATGGCGCGCGTCTCCGGGCCGATCAGCTCGGCTATGCCGGCCCCGATCAGCGGGTCGTAATAGCGGGTGGAGACGCCGTAGCGCGGCAGGATCTCGTCGCAGAAGCGGCGGGTGGGGCCGTAGGCGCTGTCGACCATCAACAGCTCGTCGCCGGCCGACAGTATCGTGAACAAGGCGCCCGTCACCGCCGCGAGGCCCGAGGGGAACAGCATCGTCCCGGCCGCGCCCGGTTCGAGCGCGGTCAGCGCCTCGCTCAGCGCCCATTGCGTCGGGGTGCCGTGGAGGCCGTAATAAAGCGTGCCCAGCCCCGGCGCCGCCGCCCTTAGCTCCGCGACGCTGTCGAACAATATCGTCGAGCCGCGATGGACCGGCGGGTTGACCATCCGCCCCTGCCATTCCTTGCGCCGCCCGGCGCGGACCACCCGGGTCTCTGCGCCCTCGCCGTTCACGCGCGCCCCGTCGCCTTGGGGGTGGCCGGGTCCGCGCCCCATTCGGACCAGCTGCCGTCGTAGAGCTTCACATCCTCCTTGCCGAGCAAATGCGCTCCGAACAGCAACGCGCAGGCGGTGACGCCGGAGCCGCAGGTGGCGACCAGCGGCCTCGAAAGATCCACTCCCGCCGCATCGAAGGCGGCGCGCAGTGCATCGCCTTGCTTCCAGCTATGGTCCGAGTTGAACAGCTCGCTCTGCGGCAGGGACTTGGAGCCGGGGATATGGCCCCCGCTTACCCCCGCCCTCGGCTCCGGATCCTCGCCGGCGAAGCGCGACGCCGGCCGCGCGTCGACGATCTCATGCTCGCCCGAATGGACGATGCCGCTGACATAATCCTTGTCGGCAACCGCGCTCCGGTCGAGCATCGGGGTGAAATGGCCGTGGCGCACCTGCGGCCGCCCGCTCTCGGTCGGCCGCCCCTCCGCCTTCCACTTGGCCATGCCGCCGTCGAGGATCGCGACATAATGGGCGCCGAAGCTGCGCAGCATCCACCAGGCGCGGGCGGCGCTGTGCAGCGGCGAATTGTCGTAGACGACGAAGCGGCTGCCGTCGCCGAGCCCGAGCGTCTGCATGCGGCTCGCGAACTTATGCTCGGGCGGCAGCATGTGCGGCGCCGGATGCGAGGAATCGACGATCTCCTCCAGGTCCATATAGACCGCGCCGGGGATATGCTCCGCCTCATATTCCGTGCGCCCGTCGCGGCCGGAGCCGGGCAGGAAGATGCTCGCGTCGATCACCCTCAAATCCGGCGCGCCGAGCTCGCCCGCCAGCCATTCCGTCGAAACCAGCGACTCCATCGTCACCTCCTGCGGATGAAATCCCTGATGTCCCGGCTGAGTTGCACCCGGTCCTCGTCGCGCACGTACATCATGTGCCCGGAGCCGTAATAGCGATATTCGACCCGGTCCTGGGGGATGCCGGTGCGGCTCAGCGAATATTCGGCGCCGAAGAAGGGCGTGGCGAAATCGAAATAGCCCTGGCCGACGAATATGCGCAAATCGTCATTCTCGCGCATCGCCTTGCCGATATAGGGCGCCACGTTGCGATAATAGGTGAGGTCGCCCTTGCCGATGTTCCAATCCCAGTCGCCGACCCCGCCGATCGTCACATATTGCCGGTCGGTGCGGTAGCCGAGCCCGCCGCGCACCCACTGGTTCAGGGCCGCGGTATAGCCGGCGTCGATGCCGTAGAAGCTGGGGTCGTTGTCCGGCTCCTCGCCGGCCTTGTCATAGTCGCGGCCGGTATAGCGCGCGTCGAGCCGCCCGATGGTGAGGCCGCGGTCGCGCAGCAGCTCCTTGTAGAAGCGCCCGTCGCTGACGCGCAGGTCCGCGTCCTCGAGGAAGCGCTCGGACAGGCCGGTGAACCGCGCCAGCCGCTGCCGGATCGAGGCGCGCTCCGCCGCCGGCAGCGCCTGGCCCTTGAGCAAGGCCGAGGCATAATCCCCGATCGCGAACTCGCGCGCCTGCTCGACGAAGGCTTCGAGCGTGCCCGCGTCGGCCGGCGCCTTGCCGTGATGGTGCGCCGCCGCCGCCATCGACGGCAGGAACAGCACATAGGGCATCTCGTTGCCCGGCACGTTCGCCTGCGCGCCGAAATCGAGGATGGTCGAGATCAGCAGGATGCCATTGAGCGAGACGTCGTTGAACGCGCCTTCGAGCTGGTTCACCACCGCGGCCGAGCGGGTCGTGCCGTAGCTCTCGCCGCCGAGAAATTTGGGCGAGTTCCAGCGGCCGTTCGAGCCGAGCCAGATGCGGATGAACTCGGCGACCGACTTGGCGTCGGCGGTGACGCCCCAATATTCCTTGGCCTCGGTCTTGCCCAGCGCATGGCTGAAGCCGGTGCCGACCGGATCGATGAACACGATGTCGGTGACGTCGAGCAGGCTGTCGGGATTGTCGACGATCGGGAAAGGCGGCGCGCCGTCGTCGCGGGCGTCGGACGGGATCGCCACCCGCTTCGGCCCGAACGCGCCCATGTGCAGCCACAGCGAGCCGGAACCCGGCCCGCCGTTGAACAGGAAGGTGATCGGCCGGTTCGGGTCGCGCGGCTCCTTCACATAAGCGATCGAGAAGATACTGGCCTTGGGCGTCCCGTCCTCGGCCTTGAGGTAGGTCTCGCCCGCGGTCGCGACATAACGCATCCGCTGCCCGCCGAACGTGCCGCTGTGCCGGGTGACGGAGATCGTCGGCGGCGGCACCGGCGCGGCCGGCGCGGGCGGCGCGGGCGCGGGTGCCACTTCCTTCTGGGCGGGCGCAGGGTCGCCCTGGGCGCGCGAAGGCGCTGCGAGCGCAAGGCTGCCCGCTGCGAACAGGAGGATCGAGAGGGCCGAATTCATCGAGAGTCCCTGAAGGTGGCGTCGCCCGCCGCGCTATCGCACGCCTTTTCCGTAAGTCAAAGCCGCGCCCGGGCTTTCAGGCCATGCCGGTAATCGGGCAGGTGACGGTGTTGGGTATCTCGCTCGTCACCGGCGGCTGCGGATAATATTGGGTCATCTGCTGGACGCTCTGGGCCGTGGCAGTGCAGGTGAGCAGCTCGATCAGCTTCAGCGCCTCGTCCAGGCCGGAGGAGATGCCGCCTCCGGTCAGCCGGTCCCGGTCGTGGATGAAGCGCGGATGCCCGGGCGCCACCTTCACGTTCGGATAGGCCTGCATCAGGCAGGGGATGAAGGCCCAGTGGGTGGTCGCCTCATAGCCGTCGAGCAGACCGGCCGCCGCGAGCAGCAGCGCCCCTTCGCAGACCGACGCGAGGTAGCGGGCCGTCTCCGCCTGCGCGCGAAGAAAGCTCATATAGGGCCCGCCGGGGTCGGCGATGATGGCGGCCAATGCCGACGGATCGCCGCCGGGCACCCAGATCGCGTCATAGGCCGGCGCGGCTGCATCGAAGCTCGTCGCTACCTCGAATGAAAAACCCTTGCGGAAGGTGACCGTCCCCGCGTCGACGGCGAGCAGCTCGACGCCGATGTCGGCCCAGGTCAGCATCTCGAAGACGCCGGTCACGTCGAGCATATCGACCTGATCGTAGACAGGGATCGCCACGGTCGGTCCTGAAGGTTGATAGGCCATCGTCCGCTCCTACTGAATCTCCGCCTTGAACAACGGCGCATCCCCCGCGAAGGCGGCGAGCGCCGGCGCCTCGAGGCGCGTCTGCGCGCCCGCGGCCGTCCCGGAGGCGAGGATGCGGGTGCGGGTGCGGATCTCGACATGGACCGGAGGCACCGCTCCTTCCGCGCCCTCGGGCAGGCGGAAGCTCGTCCGCGCCTCCAGATGGACTTGGCAGTTGATGCAGCCTTCGACGTGCCGCCGGCTTAGCACCGCCTCGTGGCCGAGCGGCCGAACCTCGCCGTCGATATTCGCATAAGCGGAGATGACGAAAGAGCCCCGGATCTTGCTCCGGTCGATGCCGCTTACATAAACGGCCCGGCGACCCTCCGCTGAAGCGGCCGCTCCGGGGAGGAGCGCCGCTTCGGACGCGTCGACGAAACGGTCGAGCGAGCCAAAGCCGTAATCGTAGCCGAGCTGGCGGATATCGGTGACGTCGTTGGTTGTCATCGGCCGGGTACCGCCGCTTCCGTCGTCCATCAAGAACGGGTTGAGCGGCGAGTCCGCCGTCAGCGGTGTGTCGGGCGGAGTGCCGGCCGCCGGCCCCTGCGCGGTGCCGGTGCTGGAGTTCGCGCCGGGGTCGGCATAATCGATGGTGAGCGGCGCGCTCGTCGCGCCATGCTTCTTCTGCCAGGTCCAGAAGGCGTAATCGATGAAGCAGTGATGGAAGAAGAAGATCGGGTCCAGCCCGGCGGTGTCGTTTTCGCCCATGTCCCCGTTGGCGCCGGGGATCGGCGAGAAATCCCCCTGGCCGGGAACGTCGAACCCCCCAACCGCGAGGTGCACGGCGTTGTGCGGGCTTTCGAGCGGCACCACCAGCTGCTGCGGATTGGCCTTGTTCCAGGCGCCGGCCGAGGTGGTGTTGGAGAACAAAGTATAAGTGGGCGTATTGAGGCAGGAGACGTAGCGGTCGTAGACCGCGGCTCCCACCGGCTTCCCGTTCACAACCGCCATTCCATTGAGCCAGTCGGCGACATTCTGATTAAGCAGCCCGACATTGGTGGCGTCATTGGGGAACTTGGCGTTGTGGGCGGCGGTCGCCGCCTGGTCCGCGGGCGTGCCGACCAGTCCGGAGAGTGGATAGCGCACCGTCTCGTAACCGGCCGGCTTGGAATAGAGTGAGTCGTCACCCTGCAACTGATCGCCGAGCGCGACCGGCAGGATGAAGGATCTCAGCGGATTCGCGATGATCTCCCCATCAAGCTCGAACGTCGCCCAGGTCAGCGCCGCGGGAATTCCGTAGGAGCGCGAGGCAGGGCTGCACTCGTCCCAATAAGGCAGCATCACATTCTCGCAGCCGGCTATGCTCTGCAGCGCCTTTTCCAACACATGGAGATAGGCGCGGTGCCAGGTCGGGAAGAGCACGGTGCCGTGCTCGCAATAGCCGCCCCAATAAGCCGGGTCGGTTGCACCCGGCCCACGGAACGGCTCGCCATGATAGCCGCCAATCACGAAGAAAGAACGAGGATCCTCCGGCGGCAGTGCCTTGATGCCCCTCCAGGCGCGCATCAAATTCTCAAGCTCTTCCTTATTGCCATTGTCGTAATCGGTTTGGACGTCGAACAGGGACCGACGAACAGCAGTGGTTCCGGACGTTGGCACGATAAGCCCTCCCCTAAATGATTGAGGAAACGATTTTTTATGCGCTGGCCACAAAAATGAAATAAGCGAGCGTACCAAAGCGCGCTCAATAGCATTGCAGGACAAAGAAGAAGAGACTCAACACCTTCGCTGTGCGATTCGTTCAAAGCATACGCTTCTCGACTTTATTTTCAAACATAGATTTATTTGGGTTGGGGTTTATCAAACGG
>DASVRK010000266.1:0-7839 GCA_036388655.1 Allosphingosinicella sp.
GCTCATCGCCGAGCGCTCGCCGCCGATCCGTCCAGTCATCCGGTAGAGCGGGAGCACCAAGCGCGTCACCGCGCCGAGCGACTTTACCCAGCCCCACCGCACCGGCCAGCTCGCCAGCCACAGCGCCCACATCTGGAACGCGAGCTCGGTGCCGGCGCGAAAGCTGACGGCGGGGCGGCCCGGCAGCAGCGCGGGTAGCAGCTCGCAATCCGGCACGTCCGCCAGCGCGACGTAGCGGCCGCGCAGGGCGGTGCCGTCCGACAGGACGAAATCCTCGCGGCGCATCTCCTGCCAGCCGAAGCCGCGGGTCCAGCGCCCCCCGCGCCAGAGGCGCACCGGCCGGCCGACATAGCTGAGGATCGCCGCCACCACGGCGTCGCCGCCGCTCGCCCGATTGGCGGCGCTGAGCGCGATGTCGACGCCGTCGACCCGGTCGAGACCGGCGGCGAGCGCGCGGGCGACGGCGCCGGTCAGCGCGGGAGCGCTCGAGGCTCCCGAGATCACCGCCACCCCCGCCGCCCGCGCGCGTTCGTCGAGGGTGCCGATGCCGGTGACGAAGCCGCGCGCATCGGCCAGGTCGAGATAGGGGATGGCGGCGTCGATGCAGGCCTCGGGCACCGCATAGCCGCTGTCCTGGAACGGCCCGGCGGCATCGATGACCAGATCGGGGCGGCGGCGCGCCAGCACGGGCCCGATGTCGGCCAGCCTGTCCATCCGGATCGGTTCGGCGCCGGTCAGCGTGGCGCAGAAGGGCTCGGCCTTGGCGGCGCTGCGCCCCGCCACCAGCAGATCGTGGCCGGTGCCGGCCAGCCGGCGGCACAGCCTCGCCCCGAAGCCGCCATAGCCGCCGATGACGAGGATCAGGCTCACAGCAAGCGGTCGGCGTAGCGCGGGTCGGGGAGCCAGCAGGCCGAATTGCGGCCGAACAGGCGGTAGCGGTTGCGCGCGATCCAGCGGTAGAGCGGGTCCCGCAGCCCGCGCGGCACGGCGCTCGCCGCGGCCGCCAGCCGCCACGGCCAGCCAAGCTCGCGCCAGATTGCGATCACGGCGTCGCTGTCGCGCAAGGCGCGGCCGCCGGCGACGAGGATCAAGGTGTCCGGGTCGGCGGGATCGATGCCGAAGCGGCGGTAGAGCGCCGCGCCCGCCTCGCTTTGCATCGCCGCGAGCCGCAGCCGGCCGCTCCGGTCGTGCTTCAGGATGAACCGGGCGTTGGCCGAGCAGAGCGGGCACAGGCCGTCGAACACGACGATGGGGCGGTCCTCGCCGCTCATGCCAGGCCTCCCGCGCCGGCGGGGGTGCGCTCGTGGAACAAGGCGGTCTGCCGGACGAGCTCGCCGAGCAGCGGGTGATGGAGCGCGAGCACGAAGGCGAAGCAGCCATGGCTGCAGTCGATATGGCTGACCTTGAGCGCGCCGGGCGAGAGCCAGCGCGGCAGGCGCAGCCTCACCCCCATCAGCGCGACGAAATAATGATCGCTGAGGAAGTGGAGCGCCCCGTCCTCGACCGCGACCCGGAGCGCGATGCCGACGCCGCGGCCGACATATTCTTCCAGCCCGGTCGGCCCGCAAAAGCGTTTCGAGCTGTGGATGACCTGCGGGAAGCCGCGGCCTCGGCCGTAGAGGCGGGTCCAGAATTGCCCGCCGCTCGCCGGATCCTCGGTGACGGTGACCACGGCCGGTACGAACGTGTCGCGCGACAGCGGCAGCGGACCGCCGATCGCCCGCAGCAGCTGGGCGAGCAGCCGGCCGCACCGGCTCATCCGGCATTCCACCACCTCGCCGGCATAGACGATGGTGCCATGGCCGGGATGATGGCCGAACCGCGCCCGCACCGCCTCCGGAAGCCGCGCCCAGGCCGCTTCGCCGACAAGCTTGCGAAAGCGCAGGTCGCCGAGCGGTCCAGGCTCCGGAGCGGGCCGGGCGCGCGCCGGGAAAGGCAGGACCTTCGCGCCGGACTGCTCCCGTGCCATCACCCTTCCTCTCATTCCGTCCCGGCCGAATCGCCGGAGCCAGTCTGGCTGTTATTTCTGTTATGACAGAAATATCTGATAACTCAGCATGTATGTCAAGGCTCCTTTTGGCCGCAAGAAGCGGATAGGCGTCCAATGCCGGGATGCTCATGAGCGTCCGCGAAGGAGACGGCGATGAGCGAACGCGACTATATTCTCGGCACCCATGACGACGAGGTCGAGCGGCTCGGGCTCCAGCATCGCGTCTGGCGCCCGCGCATGCTCGACGCCTGGCGCCGCGCCGGGATTGGCCCCGGTCAGACGGTTATCGACGTCGGCGCCGGCCCCGGCTGGGCGTCGCTGGACCTGGCCGAAATGGTCGGGCCCAACGGAAGGGTGGTCGCGGTCGAACGCTCGCGCCGCTTTCTCGATGCGCTTACCGCCCGCGCCGAACGGCTGGGGCTCGCCAATGTCGAAGCCGTCGAGCGCGATCTGGCCGAGGAGGGCCTCGGCGAAAGCGTGGCCGACGCCGCCTGGTGCCGGTGGCTGCTCTGCTTCCTCGCCGATCCGGCCGCCGCGGTCGCCAAGATCGGCGCCGCGCTGAAGCCGGGCGGCGTCGCCGTCTTCCACGAATATGCCGATTACGGCGCCTGGCAGATGATGCCACCCAATGAGACCGTCGACCGCTTCCGCAGCCTCGTCATCCAGAGCTGGCGCGACGCCGGCGGCGATCCCGACGTCGGCCTGCGGCTTCCCGGCTGGCTCGAGGATCACGGCTTCGACCTGATCGAGCTCCGCCCCCTGATCGACGTCACCCATCCTCGCGATTTCGTCTGGCAATGGCCGGCGGCGTTCATGGCGGTCAACGCCCGCCGCCTCCACTCGCTCGGCTATGCGACCGCCGAGGAAAGCGAGCGCATGGCCGCCGCGCTCGACGAGGCCGGCCCCGGCGCGCGGATGATCACGCCGCTCGTCGTGGAAGTGATCGCCCGCAAAAGCTGAGCCTCACGCGGCCTCGAGGTCGTCGAGGAATTCCCGCACCCGCTCGGCATTGACGCCGACGTCGCTGACGCCGATCCGGCTGACCGAGCGCATGTCGACCGCGGCGCCGCCGCCCGGCGCCGGCCGCGCCCGCACCACCACATCGTCCTTGAAGCGGAAGAAGGTGCTGGTGTCGGTCGCCTCGAGAATGCCGGCGGCGGTGTCGACCCGCGCTATCTCCCAGCCGCGCTCGCGCGCCAGCGCCTCGGCGCGGCGGATGACCCCCGGCACATCGGCGGGGACGGTGATCGTGTTGAGGTCGCCATAGGCCTCGCGGTGGAGCGCCTTCCAGCGCGCCTCCGGATCGAGCGCGGCGAGCTCCGCCCGGTCGCCGGCGGGCACCTCCTCGAGATTGTCCGGCCGAACCGCCAGCCGGCTGAACTGCGGCAGGTCGTCGAGATTGGTGGCGACGTCGTGGATCGCCGGCACGCTCCGCGCGGTCCGGACCTGCGCACCCAGATAAAGGATGAAGGCGAGCGCGACGACCAGCGCGATGGCGTTGGCCGCGACCAGCCGCGATTGCCGCGCCCGGCGGGCGAGCACGAGCCCGACCAGCGCCAGCACGGCTCCGGCGACGACTGCGTAAAACGCCCATTTCAGCACCGCAAAGGCGCCGCGGAAATGCCACAGCCCCTGCCCGCTGCCGATCGCCGCGACCAGGGCCGCGGCCACGCCCCCAAAAGCGAGCGCGATCGCCGCCCGCGTCAACAGCCCCGTCACGTCCCGTTTCGCCGCCGCTTCAACCATCGCTCCGCCTCCCTCGCCGCCTCATGCTGCGCTACCCAAGCCCTCTCGACAAGCCCGGCGCCGCGCCATAGATAATCACGCTGCGGGCGGGTGTAGCTCAATGGCAGAGCAGAAGCTTCCCAAGCTTACGACGAGGGTTCGATTCCCTTCACCCGCTCCAGCGTTAACATAGCTGCTCGATCGACCGGTCTTGCGGTAACCAGTGCGACCCCCGCAGCGAGGGGGCCACGGCCGATCAGCCTTTTGCCGTCGCCTTGAGGCCCACCATCGGCCGCAGCAGCCTGAAGCGCCGGGCAGCCTCGAAGAACAGCCAGCAGCCCAGCGCGGTAGCCGCGACGAGGATCACGAACTCGCCGCTCGGCGGGAGCCTGAGGCGAAGCAGATACCAACCGACCAGCACGATGATCGTCTGGTGAATAATGTAGAAGGGAAAGACGGCCTCCGTCAGCGTCTTCCGCCCAGGGCCGTCGCGGTTCCAGAAGCGGTCCGCCAGTCCGATCAGGGCGATCACTGCCGCCGCGCCCTGGAGCGCGCGCACCGAGAAATAAGGGAGATGCAGGGAGGGCGGAAAAGGGGTCGTTCCCGGATAGACGATTTCAGTCGCGGCAATCGGCAGGTAACACAGGACCGCCATGGCCGCGGCAGCCTTCCACCAGCGGCGTATTCCAGCCCAGGCGGTTCCCGAGCAGGCGAGACCCAGGCCGAACAGGAAGGCGGGGAAATACACGATGTGGCCCGGCCAATCGTCGACGAATGCGTGAGTCTCATCCTCCCCTTGAACAACGAAGCCGCGCATCACCAGGAACCATGCAAGCGGCACCAGGAGCGCTCCGGCATGTCCGAAGATACGGTCGAAAACGGCTTGCGCGCGAAGCCTGGGGGCAAGCGGCGCCAGGATCGCGGCGATGACAGTGTAGCCCCACAGGTAGAGCACGAACCAAAGGTGCTGCCAGGTGGGAAGGAGGATGCCGTCGATGGCTCCGAACCGAAAATAGTCCCGGGTCCAGAAGTGAAGATAGTTTCCGGCATAGCCATGCTTCCACATCAGCTCGACCCACGGCTGGGGCGCAATCAGGAAGACCATTGCGAAGACCAGGGGTATGAGCAGGCGCTTGGTGCGGCCGCCCGTGAATTCGCGGAGGCTTTTGGCCCGCAACAGCACCGCGCGCGTGGCATAGCCGGACACCACGAACAGCAGTGACAACCGCCAGGGGCTCAGCGCCAACATCGGAATTGCGGCCCACTCCAGTGGGTCCGCCGTCTTCACGTGCCAGTCCCAATGCACGAAGAACATGCCCACGTGGTAAAGGATCAACAGCCCGAACGCGCCGATCCGCAGCCAGTCCATGCCGAAATGGCGATCGATCCTGCGCTCCCCCGTCATGAGTCGCGCCTAATCGCTGAGATCGATCCTGTCGATGCAGCCTGCCAGGCGCGTGCGGCATCAATGGCTGGCGGCGGCGATCAGGCTGGCCTCGTGCGCGACGGCGGCAGCTGGCGGATGCGGTCGGTGCGCGCGCACCCGCTGCCCGCGCGCTGAGCTTGCGCGCGGCCCGGCGCGGTCTATGGCGGGCGCCGAACGGAGTCCGCCATGCCTCGCCCCGCCCGCGCCCTTGCCTCCCCTGCCCTTGCCTCTGCCGCCCTGCTGGCGCTAGCCGGCTGTGCGATGAGCCAGACCGAACCCGACGCCGCGCCCGCCGCGCCCGCCGCCGCCGCGCCCGCCGCCGCTTCGACCGACGCGGACGGGCTGATGAAATGGCCTGCTTTGCTCGATCGGCCGCGCCCGGCCGCTAGCGCGACGATCCGCTATGGCGCGGACCCGCTGCAGATCGTCGATCTGTGGCTGCCCGAAGGCGCGGGGCCGCACCCGACGGTGCTGATGGTCCATGGCGGCTGCTGGACGACCGAGATCGCCGACCGGACGATCATGAACTGGATCGCCGAGGACCTCCGGAAGCGCGGCATCGCGGTCTGGAACATCGACTATCGCGGGGTCGACCGGCCCGGCGGCGGCTATCCCGGCACCTTCCTCGACGCGGCCGCGGCGGCGGATGCGCTGCGCACGCACGCCGCCCGCTACAAGCTCGATCTGTCGCGGCTGGTCGCGACCGGCCATTCGGCGGGGGGGCACCTCGCTTTGTGGCTGGCGGCGCGGCCGCGGATCCGGCCGGACAGCAAGCTTCACAGCGTCAACCCGCTGCCGATCCGGGCCGTGGTCAGCCTCGGCGGCCTGCCCGACCTCGAGGAAGCGGCGCGCCCGCCGGGCAGCGGCTGCGGCACCGAGGTGATCGACAAGCTTGTCGGCCCGCCGACCATGAGCAGCCGCGACGTCTATGCCGACACGTCGGTGCCGCGGCTCGGGCCGCTCGGGGTGCGCCAGGTGCTGGTCAACGGCATGCAGGACCGGATCATCCCGGTCGCCTATGCCGAGGGCTATGCCGCGCCGATGCGGGCCAAGGGCGACACCGTCGAAGTCCGGATGATCGACCGCACCGGCCATGTCGAGCTGATCGCGCCCGAGAGGGAAGCCTGGGCGGCGGCGGTGGCGGAGCTGGAAAAGGCGCTGGGGCGATGATCCTCCCCGGACCGGGGAGGGGGACCGCCGGGCGCAGCCCGGTGGTGGAGGGGGCCCGGGGACCCGTCGTGCGTGCGGAGTGGCCCCTCCACCATGAGCAGGTGCGCAGCGCCCCGCGCTGCGCAGCCATGTCCGGGGGACATGGCGACCTGCTCATTGCGGCTGGTCCCCCTCCCCGTTCCGGGGAGGATTTATGACCCGCGACGAGGCCCGGGCGCTGGATGCGGCGGACGCGCTGCGGCCGTTTCGGGAGCGCTTTTTCCTGCCCGAGGGGCTGGTCTATCTCGACGGCAATTCGCTCGGCGTGTTGCCGAAGGCCGCCGCCCAGCGACAGCGGGAGGTGGTGGAGCGGGAATGGGGCGAGGCGCTGATCCGCAGCTGGAACGAGCATGACTGGATCGGCGCGCCGCAGCGTATCGGGGCCAAGATCGCGGCCCTGATCGGGGCCGCGCCGCACGAGGTGATCGTCGCCGATTCGGTGTCGGTGAACCTGTTCAAGCTGATCACCGCCGCGGCCGCGCTGGCGCCAGAGCGGCCGGTGTTGCTGTCCGAAGCCGGCAATTTCCACACCGACCTCCACGTCGCCAGCGGCGCGGCCGAGCTGATGCCCGGGCTAGATCTCGAGGTGGTCGAGCGCGGCGCGATCGACGCGCGGCTCGGACCCGATGTCGGCCTGCTCCTCCTCACCCATGTTCATTACAAGGCCGGCTTCCGCTTCCATATGGCCGAGGTCACCGCCCGCGCCAAGGCGGCGGGGGCGACGACCTTGTGGGACCTCAGCCACAGCGCCGGGGCGGTGCCGCTGCGGCTCAACGCCGACGGCGCCGAGCTGGCGGTCGGCTGCGGCTATAAATATCTGAACGGCGGCCCCGGAGCGCCGGCTTTCCTCTATGTCGCCGAGCATCTGCAGGAGCGGCTGGTCCCGAAGCTCAGGGGCTGGATGGGCCATGCCGCGCCGTTCGCCTTCACCGACGATTATGTGCCCGCGCCCGGCATCGCCCGCTTCCTCGCGGGCACGCCGCCGATGCTGAGCCTGCTCGCGCTTGAAAGCGGCGTCGACAGCTTTCAAGGCGCCGACATGAACGCGGTATGGGCCAAATCGGTGGCCATGTTCGACCTGTTCGCCGCTTTGATGGAGGAACGCTGCGGCGGCCACGGCCTCGAATGCATCTCGCCGCCGGACCCGGAGCAGCGCGGCAGCCATATCTCTTACCGGCACGAGCATGCGTTCGAAATCTGCCAGGCGCTGATCGAGGCGCAGGTGATCGGCGATTTCCGCGCGCCCGACGTGGTCCGCTTCGGCCTGACCCCGCTTTATCTCGGCTTCGAGGACGTCTGGGAGGCGATCGATCGGCTCGCCCGCATCATGGCCTCGGAGAGCTGGCGCGAGCCCCGCTTCGCCGTCCGCAACAAGGTGACCTGATCGCGGAATCAGTTCACGATGGCCGGGTGGAGGGGTCACCGTGATTGCGCCTCCCCACCTGATCCACTATAGCTCCGGCAACCGCCTCGGCCCCGGGGGGGGGGG
>DASVRK010000267.1:0-20405 GCA_036388655.1 Allosphingosinicella sp.
GTGAACGAGGCGGTGTGGCGGACCACGACCACCGACTTCTGGGTGGGTTTCAAGCTTTGGGGGGCGTTGCCGGCGACCTTCGTGTTCGCGCTGGCCAACGTGCCGATGCTGATGCGCCACGGCATGCAGCTCGACAAGCCGAAGGAGGAACCGCCGGTTCCGCCTACGCAATAGGGAAGATGATGCAGCCGATCATATCCATCTCCAACCTCGGCAAGAGATATGCCTCGGGCCTCGAGGCGTTGAAGAATGTCGACCTCGAGATCCGCCGCGGCGAGATATTCGCGCTGCTCGGCCCCAACGGCGCCGGCAAGACGACCTTGATCAGCATCGTCTGCGGCATCGTCCGGGCGACTTCGGGCGAGGTCAAGGCGGACGGCCATGACATCGTCCGCGACTATCGCGCGGCGCGCAGCATGATCGGGCTGGTGCCGCAGGAGCTCAACACCGACGCTTTCGAGAGCGTCTGGGCGACGGTCACCTTCAGCCGCGGCCTGTTCGGGCGCGCCCCCGATCCCGCCTATATCGAGAAGCTGCTGCGCGACCTGTCGCTTTGGGACAAGCGTAAGACGGTGATCAAGGAGCTTTCGGGCGGCATGAAGCGCCGCGTGATGATCGCCAAGGCGCTGAGCCACGAGCCCGACATCCTGTTCCTCGACGAGCCGACTGCCGGCGTCGACGTCGAGCTTCGGCGCGACATGTGGCAGCTGGTGCGCGACCTTCGCACCAAGGGCGTCACCATCATCCTCACCACCCATTATATCGAGGAGGCCGAGGAAATGGCCGACCGCGTCGGCGTGATCAGCAAGGGCGAGCTGATCCTGGTCGAGGAGAAGACGGCGCTGATGCAGAAGCTCGGCAAGAAGCAGCTGACGCTCAACCTCAGCGAGCCGATGGCGACGATCCCGGCCGAGCTCGCCGAGTGGAAGCTGGCGCTCAAGGCGGACGGCAACGAACTCGAATATGTGTTCGATGCCAATGAGGAGCGGACCGGCATACCCTCGCTGCTGCGGCGGATGAGCGACCTCGGCATCGGCTTCAAGGACCTGCACACGCGGCAAAGCTCGCTCGAGGACATCTTCGTCAGCCTCGTCACCGACCGGGCCGCGGCATGAGCGCCGCGCCCGCCTTCAACGCGCGCGGTGTCTGGGCCATCTACCGGTTCGAGATGCACCGCTTCCGCCGGACGCTCTGGACCGGGCTCGCGGTGCCGGTGATCACCACATCGCTTTACTTCATCGTGTTCGGCTCGGCGATCGGATCGCGCATGACCGAGATCGGCGGCGTGCCCTACGGCGCCTTCATCGTGCCGGGGCTAATGATGCTGTCGCTGTTCACCGAGAGCATCTTCAACGCCTCGTTCGGGATCCACATGCCGCGCTTCACCGGCACCATCTACGAATTGCTCTCGGCGCCGCTGTCGGCGTTCGAGACGGTGCTCGGCTATGTCGGCGCGGCCGCCACCAAATCGACCATCGTCGCTTTGGTGATCCTCGCCACCGCGCATCTGTTCGTCGACCTCACGATCGCGCACCCCGTGCTGATGCTCGCCTATTTGCTGCTGGTGGCGGCGACCTTCTGCCTGTTCGGCTTCATCGTCGGCATCTGGGCCAAGGGGTTCGAGCAGCTCCAGGTCATCCCTTTGCTGGTCGTCACCCCCCTCACCTTCCTCGGCGGCTCCTTTTATTCGATCGACATGCTGCCCGAGCCGTGGCGGACGATCACCTTGTTCAACCCGATCGTCTATCTGATCAACGGCTTCCGCTGGACCTTCTTCGGCGCGGCCGACGTGCCGGTGGCGTGGAGCCTGCTGGCGACCCTCGGCTTCTTCTTCGCCTGCCTCGCGGTAGTCGCCTGGATTTTCAAGACAGGATACCGGCTGAAGACGTGATTGTCCCCCGGCCAGGAGCAGATATCGGCTTAGTTGCACCCCGGCGAAAGCCGGGGTCCAGCGGCGCAGAAGGCTGGACCCCGGCCTTCGCCAGGCAACAGCTTTAGGGCGGCGGGATCACTGGACCCCGGCTTTCGCCGGGGAACGGGTTTAGCGCGCGGCGGCTTCGTAGCGTTCGGAGACCTTGTCCCAGTTCACCACGTCCCACCAGGCGGCGAGATAATCGGCGCGGCGGTTATTGTACTTGAGATAATAAGCATGCTCCCAGACGTCGTTGCCCAGGATCGGCGTGCCCTGCACCTGCACGATGTCCATCAGCGGATTGTCCTGATTGGGAGTGGCGGTCACTTCGAGGCTGCCGGAGCCGTCGACCAGCAGCCACACCCAGCCCGAGCCGAACTGGCCGACGCCGGCGTCGCCGAACTTCTTCTTGAACGCGTCGAACGAACCGAATTCGGCGTCGACCGCCTCGGCCAGGCGCCCGCTCGGCCGGCCGGTACCGCCGGGGCCCATCGTCTCCCAGAAGAAGCTGTGGTTCCAATGGCCGCCGCCATTGTTGCGGACCTTGCCCAACTGCGAGGAGATCGAGGCGAGGATATCCTCGAGGCTCCTGCCCTCCAGCGCCGGATCCTCGGCAATGCCCTCGTTGAGCTTGTCGACATAGGCCTGGTGGTGCTTGTCGTGGTGAAGCTGCATGGTGGCGGCGTCGATGGTCGGCTCGAGCGCGTCGAAGCCGTAGGGCAGAGGGGGGAGCGTGAAGGGCATGCATTTCCTCCTATTGGGTCGGGCCCCCGCTAGCCCTCCCGACAGCAAGTTGCAGCCGCTTTTTTTCGATCAGCGCCGGCGCCGCCTTCGATCAGCGCCGGCGCGCGCGTCGAGACTAGTTCTGCACCACCTGGAAGCGGCCGAGCTCGGCGGCCGGGGCCTTCCACTTGGGAGCGAGCAAATTGGCCTGCTTATAGTCGGCATAGGCGGCGTTGACGTTGCCCGACAGCTCATAGGCCATGCCGCGCCCGAGATAAGCGAGCGCGGGTTTCTTGGTCCGCATCTCGATCGCGGTGGTGAACAGCGGCACCGCCTCGCCGACCCCGCCAGGCTTCCTCAGCATGACGACGCCCTTGTTCAGATAGGCCTCGGCCTGGTTGCCGTCGCGGGCGATGGCGACGTCGAAGTCGCGGATGGCGGCGTCATACTGGCCCTTGTGGAAGCGAACGATGCCGCGATTGACATGAGTCGCGACGATGTCGCGGGGCGATAGCACGTCCTCGGTCAGCGCCTTGTCGCAGAAGACCGCCGCCTGGTTGGTGACCACGCCCGACTCGGCCGCTTCGTAACAGATCCGCGCGGAGCTGCTTCCGACGACGAAGACGGCGGCCAGCGCCGGCCCCGCGATCGCGGCTGCAGCAACAGAAAAGGCCAATGCAGAGACGAACTTGTTCATCGCGACCTCCTGAGCTCAGTGCGTCGGCATCTTATCATTTTTCCGGCCCGCGGCCTAGCTCGGCCCGGACCCGCATGCCCCGCTAGCATGTCGTTGATCGGTCAGGGGCGGACGTTGGTCGAAAAGTCACGCTTCGACCGGCTCCGACCGGCGATCTTCCTCCTGGCCCGGTCCGCCGGGGGCGGTGCTCATCTGGTGCCGCTTCATGGCATGGCGGAGCTGGTCGTAGCTCAATTGGAGCGCCGCCGCCGCGGCCCGCTGGTTCCAGCGGCATTTCTCGAGCGCGTTCGCCAGGATGGCCTTTTCATATTCCGCCACCGCCAGCCGGAAATCGGCGCAGCCTGCGGGATCGTAGGGCGAAACGGCGCCGGTCGACGCCATTTCGAGGCGGGGCGGCAGGATTTCGAGAGTCGCATGCTGCCTCTCCGGCAGCGGGCGCCAGGGCGATTCGAACGGATCGAACTGAATCGCGTCGATCGGGTTCTCCGGGTCCGCCCAGCGATAGACCGCGCGTTCGACGACGTTGCGGAGCTCGCGGACGTTGCCCGGCCAGTCGTAATTGAGCAGCCGGGCGGCGGCGGCGGTGCTGAAGCCCGGGAAGCGCGGCCAGTCGAGCTCGAGCGCCATGCGGCGGGCGAAATGATCGGCGAGCACCGGAATGTCGCTGGACCGGTGGCGGAGCGGCGGCAAAGTCACCACCTCGAACGACAGCCGGTCGAGCAGGTCGGCGCGGAAGCGGCCCTCGTCCACCAGCCGCGGCAGATGCTCGTTGGTGGCGGCGACGATCCGCACGTCGACGCGCATCGGCTTGGAGGCGCCGATGCGGGTGACTTCGCCATATTCGACCGCGCGGAGCAGCCGGTCCTGGGCCGGGCTCGACAGGGTCGCCAGCTCGTCGAGGAACAAGGTGCCGCCGTCGGCCTCCTCGAATCGGCCCTGCCGCGCCCTGGTGGCGCCGGTGAAGGCGCCCGATTCGTGGCCGAACAGCTCCGCCTCGATGAGGGTCTCGGGCAAGGCCGCGCAGTTGAGCGTCACCAACGGTCCGTCCCAACGCGACGACAGGTGATGGAGCCGCTCGGCGATCAGCTCCTTGCCGGTGCCGCGCTCGCCGATGACGAGCACAGGCCGGTCGAGCGGCGCGGCCCGGCTCGCGCGCTCGACCGCGTCGAGGAACGAGGAGGATTGGCCTACCATCTGGGTTGTGCGGTCCATGGCCAAAGGTTGGCGCAATTCACCACTTCTTGGCAAGCCCTAAAAGGCGCCGGAGCCGTCATTCTGAGCCATTTTCATCGGTTTCGCGCCATTTCCGCGATCTGGCACGGCTCCTGCTTAAGAGATGGCATACCGCTTCGAAAAGGCGGACGGGACCAACTCAGGACTTCAGGGAGACTATCATGTTCAATTCGACCAAGACCGAACTGCAGCGGATCGCCGCGGCCGCCCTCGGCGCGCTGATCCTCACCACCGCCTGCGTCGGCGCCGCCGTCGGCCCGGCCCGCGCGGTCGAAACCGCCCCCACTCAGGTGTCGGCGATCGCCTGATCCAGTGCTAAGATCGGCCGAACACACTGATCACCACCAGGAGCTTTAAATGGGTATCTTCTCGCGCACCCGCGACATTGTCGCCGCCAACTTCACCGACCTTCTCGACAAGGCGGAGGACCCGGCGAAGATGATCCGGATGATCATCATGGAGATGGAGGAGACGCTCGTCGAGGTGCGCGCCTCGGCGGCGCGGACGATCGCCGACCAGAAGGAGATGCGCCGTCAGATCGCCAAGCTCGACCGGCTCCAGGAGAGCTGGACCGAGAAGGCCGAGCTCGCGCTGTCCAAGGATCGCGAGGATCTCGCCAAGGCGGCCCTGGTCGAGAAGCAGAAGGCCGGCGACATGGCCGACAGCCTGCGCGCCGAGATCGCCGTCCTCGACGACGGCCTGCGCGCCTCCGAGGCCGACATCGCCAAGCTCCAGAGCAAGCTGCGCGAGGCGAGAACGCGGCAGAATGCGATCGTCAGCCGCCTCGAAAGCGCCCAGAATCGCAGCCGGCTTCGCGAAATGTATGCCGGACCCAAGGTCGAGGATGCCTTCAGCCGTTTCGAAGTGCTGGAGCGCCGGGCCGATTTCGCCGAGGGCCGCGCCGACGCGCTGGCGCTTGGAGCGCCGCCGAAGACGCTTGAAGAGGAAATTGCCGAACTCCGCTCGTCGGAGAAGGTCGAAGCCGAGCTCGCCGCCCTGAAGGCGAAGCGGGCCGGCGCAACGGGCGGGGAGGCCTGATCAGATGGAAGAAGCAATCGTAGGTATCATCGCCGGCTGCATCGCGATCGTCACCTTGTTCGTCGGCCTGCCCTGGCTGATCTTCCACTATGTCACCAAGTGGAAGAGCCAGGCGACGCTCACCGCCGAGGACGAGAATCTGCTCGACGATCTGCACGATCTCGCGCGCCGGCTCGACGATCGGTTGGCGACGGTGGAGCGGATCATGACCGCCGAGAACCCGGCCTGGCGGCAGCTGGCCGCGGATCCGGCCGGCATCGGCATCGACGACCTCAGCTCGGTCCGGAGGCTCAGCAAATGAACGCCCCCCGCCGCACTAAATTCTACCTCGACCGCCGCAACCGCAAGTGGAAGGGCGTCTGCGCGGGCATCGCCGATTATACCGGCGTCGACGTGGTGGTCATTCGCATCGGCCTCGTCATCCTGACCTTCGCGGGCGGCTTCCCCTGGACGCTGATCGCTTACTGGACGACCGCCTGGATGGCGCCGCACAAGCCGCGCGAGCTCTCCGATGAGAGCCCGGAGGAGGCGAAATTCTGGCAGGGCGTGCGCGCTTCGCCCGCCCGCACCGTGCGCGACGTGCGCTCGCGCTTCCGCGACATCGACCGCCGGCTGGCCGACGTGGAGACCTATGTCACGAGCTCGAACAGCCGGCTCGCGAACGAGATCGAAAGCCTGCGCTGAAGGCGCCTGATCAGGGGGAGACAACAAAGTGACACCGGAAAAGATCGAAAAGCTCGCCTTCATCGCCCAGCTTTTCCCTTTCCTGGCGGTGATCGTCAGCGTCGCCATCGGCGGCTGGGTGCTGACGACCTGGCTCAGGATCAAGAACGGCTACCCGCTCGACGGCATGTGGGGCCAGGCCGTCTATCCGAAGAAGAATGAGGAAGCGATGGAGCGGATCAAGCTGCTGAGCTCCGAAAACGCCCAGCTCCGCGCCGAGCTCGGTTCGATCAAGGACCGGCTCGCCAATGTCGAGCGCATCGTCACCGACGACAGCCACCGGCTGACGCAGGAGATCGAGTCGCTTCGCGTCCCGCGCAACTGAGGAACCACCGGTAAACTGAAGGCGCCGGTCAACTGAAGGCGCCGGTCAACCGAAGGCGGCAGCCCTGGGGGAGAGAGATTTTGCTGAGTTCGCACATCATGGTCGTGCTGATCGTCACCATCGCGGTGGTCGGCAGCATCTTGCGCGCCCGCTACAAGGCCGGCGCCCACCGCAGCATCGCCGACGATCCCGAGGCGCAGCGCCTCCGCGACGAGGTCAAGCAGCTCAAGGATCGGCTCGCGGTGCTCGAGCAGATCACCATCGAGAAGGAAAACAGCCTGGAGCGCCAGATCGAGGCGCTGCGCGACCGCTGAGGCGGCGGCGGGGAGGCTTTGCGGACGGCGCGGCTTGGAATGCGGCGGCGACGCCATTAGGTGGCGGACATGACCGCGCTCGGCGACATTTACGAGGATTATGAGCTGCTCGAAGCGGACGACCGCTACCGGCTGCTGATCGACCTCGGCCGGGCGCTGGAGCCGATGCCGGACGCGCTCAAGACCGATGCGACCCTGGTGCGGGGCTGCTCGGCCTCGGTCTGGGTCTACCCGACCCAGCTTGCCGATGGCCGGCTGCATTTCCTCGCCGACAGCAACGCCGCCATTACCAAGGGCATCATCGCTTTGGTGCTGGCCGCGGTGCAGGACCGGAGCGCGGCGGAGATACTCGGGGACGACATCGGAGCGGCGCTGGCGCCGTTCGACCTCGGCAATCAGTTGAGCTCGAACCGCACCCAAGGTATCCCCAACATGATCGCGCTGATCCGCGCGACGGCGGAGCGGCTCGACGGGTGAGCGCGCCCGACCTCTGGCGGGACGGGTTCGACGTCAAGGCGTTCATGGCCTTCGTCGAAAAGCTCGGCCATGGCGGCGCGCTCGGCATCCGCTATCACGGCCATGCCGCCGGATGGGTCGAGCTCACGCTCGATTATGACGAGAAACTGGTCGGGATGGTGGAGAGCGGGATCATCGCGTCGGGCCCGATCATCAGCCTCATGGACATGGCGACCAGCCTCGCCGTCTGGGCGAGGCTGGGCCGGTTCCGCAACCAGGCCACGCTCGACATGCGGATCGACTATATGCGGCCGGCCGTGCCGGGACGGGCGATCGTCGGCCGCGGCGAATGTTATGCGGCCACCCGCAGCGTCGCCTTCGTCCGCGGCCTCGCCCATGATGGCTACGCCGCCGATCCGGTCGCCCACGTCACCGCCACCTTCATGTTCACCGACCAGCCGGCTCCCGAAGCGGGCGGAGCTTAGCTCGAAAGCGAGCCGCGCCGCTCTTCGCTCTTGCGCAACACCTCATAGGCCGCCTGGATCGCCTGGAACCGCGAGGCGGCCTCCGCGCTTGGCGCGACATCGGGGTGATTGGCCTTGGCGAGCCGGCGATAGGCGGCCTTGATCGCGTCGAAATCGGCGTCCGCTTCCAGTTCGAGCACGTCGAGCGCTCGCATCTCGTCGCGGCTGCGGCTGCCGTCGCCGGGGCCGCCCCAGCCATAATGGCCGGTCTCCTTATAGCCGCCATGGTCGCGCCGCTCGTCGGCTTCGCGCGCGGCCGCCTCCTCGGCGCTGAGCCCTTGGAAATAATTCCAGTTCTTATTGTATTCGGCCGCGTGCCGCTCGCAGAAATACCAGCGGTCCGGCTTGTTGGGAGCCTTGGGCGCGGGCCGGTCGCCGGGCTCGGTGCAGCCATGGCGGTCGCATAGCCGCACCTGCTGCGCCGCGCGGTCGCTGCCATAGCCGCGCCAGCGCGGAAATCCCCAATCGTTCGAACGCGTCTGCCTGGTCATTAGCGGGCAGATAGAGACTGTCGGCGGCGAGGGCCAGCGGCCTCGCGCCTTCCCGGACGGAAAAGCGTCGAAAGGCGGCTGGCCGGCCCGACCCCGGCCCGACAGGACCCGCGATAGGGCGGATCAGTAGCGATAATGCTCAGGCTTGAACGGGCCTTCGACCGGCACGCCGATATAGGAGGCCTGCTTGTCGGTGAGCTTGGTGAGCTTGACGCCGAGCTTGTCGAGGTGGAGCGCGGCGACCTTCTCGTCGAGATGCTTGGGCAGCACGTAGACGTCGTTCTGGTATTTGTCGCCGCCGGTCCAAAGCTCGATCTGCGCCAGCACCTGGTTGGTGAAGCTCGACGACATCACGAAGCTCGGATGGCCGGTGGCGTTGCCGAGATTGACCAGGCGGCCCTTGGACAGGACGATGATCTTCTTGCCGTCCGGGAACTCGACCTCGTCGACCTGCGGCTTGATCTCGGTCCACTTCATGTTCTGGAGCGCGGTGATCTGGATCTCGCTGTCGAAATGGCCGATGTTGCACACGATCGCCATGTTCTTCATCGCCCGCATATGGTCGACGGTGATGACGTCGGCATTGCCGGTCGCGGTGACGAAGATGTCGGCGCGGGTGACCGCTTCTTCCATGGTGATGACTTCGAAGCCCTCCATCGCGGCCTGCAGCGCGCAGATCGGATCGACTTCGGTGACGAGGACGCGGGCGCCGCCGTTGCGGAGCGACTGGGCCGAGCCCTTGCCGACGTCGCCGAAGCCGGCGACGGTGGCGACCTTGCCGGCGAGCATGACGTCGGTGGCGCGGCGGATCGCGTCGACCAGCGACTCCTTGCAGCCGTAGAGGTTGTCGAACTTCGACTTGGTGACGCTGTCGTTGACGTTGATCGCCGGGAACGGAAGCTTGCCCTGCTTGGACAGCTCGTAAAGCCGGTGGACGCCGGTGGTGGTCTCTTCCGACACGCCCTTGATCGCTTCGACGGTGCGGGTGAGGAAGCCGGGCGACTGCTCGATGCGGCGGCGGACGACCTGCTGGAAGACTTCCTCCTCCTCATTCTGCGGCGCCGGAAATTCCTCGCCGGCCTCGATGCGCGCGCCCCACAAGGCGAACATGGTGGCATCGCCGCCGTCGTCGAGGATCATGTTGGTGGTCTCGGTCCAGGTGCCGCCGGGGCCCCAGGCGAAGATGCGGTCGATATAGTCCCAATATTCCTCGAGCGTCTCGCCCTTGATGGCGAACACCGGCACGCCCGACGCGGCGATTGCGGCGGCGGCATGGTCCTGGGTCGAGAAGATGTTGCACGAAGCCCAGCGAATGTCGGCGCCGAGCGCGATCAAGGTCTCGATCAGCACGGCGGTCTGGATGGTCATGTGCAGCGAGCCGGTGACGCGCGCGCCCTTCAGCGGCTGCGAGGCGCCATATTCGGAGCGCAGCGCCATCAGGCCCGGCATTTCGGTCTCGGCGATCTCGATCTCCTTGCGGCCGAAAGCGGCGAGATCGAGGTCGCGAACGACATAGTCGTTGAACGGGGTCTGGGGCTGAGTCGCCACGGATGAGCTCCTGAATCGAGGATGGAAGAGGCTGGAAAACCGCGGCCCCTTTAGCCCCGGAACGCCACAGATGCAAATATAAAGATATCTTTATATGCGGCCCCCACGCGCCGAAGATCACACTAAAATCACACCAACTCCGCCTCAAGACACTGCTCTGACCGCCCATTTCGCCTTCAAATTGGCTTGATAGAACAATAGCAGAACGCAGACTTGTAGGACAGCCTTCGGCTCCAGCAAGCGCCCTACGCCGTGCCGAAGTCGGCGGTCAGCAGGCGGGTGTCGATGCCGGCGCTTTGGAAGGCGGTGGTCCAGCGGGAATTGACGTCGCAATCGTAGAGCAGTTCGTCGCTGCCGGGCGTGGTGAACCAGCCGTTGCCGCACATTTCCTGCTCGAGCTGCCCGGCGCCCCAGCCGGCATAGCCCAGAGCCGACACCCAACGCGTCGGGCCGCGGCCCTCGGCGATGGCGCGGAGGATGTCGAGGGTGGCGGTGAGGGTCCAGCGGTTCGAGACCTGGACGCTGCCGTCGCCGCCCCAATCGAGCGAATGGAGGATGAAGCCACGCTGCGGCTCGACCGGGCCGCCGAGGTGGATGGCGGAATCGGGAGCGGTGCCGACCGGGATGTCGAGCTGCTTCAAGAGATCGTGGAAGCCCAGGCGCGGGATGATCCGGCCGAGCCCGATTCCGAGCGCTCCGCCTTCGTCATGGACGCACATGGCGATCACCGCCTTTTCGAAGCGCGGGTCGCCGATGCCGGGCATGGCCAGCAGGAACTGGCCGGTGAGGAAACGAGGCTCTTCTTGCATCGTCCCGGCTATAGGCTCGGCTCGCCGCCCCTGCTAGGGCGCGGGCGACTTCCATGCCTCCAGACGAAAGGAACAGGCGATGAGCATCAGCGTCGGCGACCGCATTCCCCCGATCCCCTTCATCAAGGCGACGCCGGAGGGGCCCGCGCCGGTCGAGTCGGAGAATTATTTCCGCGGCCGCAAGGTGGCTTTGTTCTCGGTGCCGGGCCCGTTCACCCCGACCTGCTCGGCGCGGCACCTGCCGGGCTTCATCGACAAGGCCGATGCGCTGAAGGCCGCCGGCATCGATGAGATCGCCTGCACCGCCGTCAGCGACGCCTTCGTGATGCAGGCCTGGGCCGAGCAGTCCGGCGCGGCCGGCAAGGTCACCATGCTGGCCGACGGCAACGGCGCGTTCGTGAAGGCGGTCGGGCTGGAAATGGACGCGTCGAAATTCGGCATGGGGCAGCGCGGCCAGCGTTTCTCGATGCTGATCGACGACGGGGTGGTGAGCCAGCTCAACGTCGAGGAGCCGGGCGCGTTCAACGTCAGCAGCGCGGACTATCTGCTCGAACGGCTGTGAGGCGGCGGGGCCGAGGCCGATCCGTCCCTTCCCTGCCTCTCCTGAACGGCGTAAGGGCAACTAACTCGACTCCGCGGCATTGATGCGGATTGTACAGCGAGTTCAGGAGATTGGGATGGCTGAGGGCCGCACCCCGCATGAGGCCGGCGATAGCGGGCGATCCGATTCTTCGGACGGCAGCGATGCCGAGTTCGTGGCCGGCGGCGCGCAATGGCATCCGATGAAGGCGGCGGCTTTGGTCGGCGGCGCGATCGCCGCCGGCGCCGGCGCCTATCTCGGCACGCGCGCGCTCGCCCGCCGCAACGCGAGCTCGGACGGCCGCAAGCTCAATTCGGTGATGGCGACCGCGATCACCGCCTGCAACCTGGCGCAGAAGCAGCCGGCGACGGAGGCCGAGCCGGCGGTGGCGCCGGAACCGACGGTGCCGCGCGAACCGCGCGTCTGACTATCTGCGCGCCTCGAGCGGGCGCAGCACCTTGACCGCGAAGCTTTCCGCCTGCTCGGCGAAGACCAGCAGGTTGACCGCCAAATTGCCGCGGACGAAGCCGTAATCGGCGGTCAGATAGCGCTGGAGCCATGGCTTGCCGCCCGGCGCCACGAAGGCCTTGGCAAAGGCGAAGCTGCGGTTGAAGCCGTCGATCGCCCTTTCCGTCCGCTCCGGGGGCGAGTTGGCGATCCGGGTCCATTCGGAATGAATGCTCAGCGACTTGCAGGCGGTGCCGCCAGGATTGCACATGTCGAAGCTGAGGATCGCCGTGCGGCTGTTGGGCAGCACGACGTGGAGGACCGGCTTTTCCGGCGAGGCCCCCGCGCGCCGGTAGCGGGCGCCGATCTGCGCCAGCACCGGCTCGACGGTGGCGTAGCTGAAGGCCGGCAGGAGCTGCCGGTTCTCGGGCGCCGCGGGATTGAAGCGCGCGGTCGGCAGCGCGGCCCCTGCGGGGGCCGCGGCGGCGGCGAGCAGGGCGGCGGTAGCGGCCGCTTTCATGCACGGTCCTTCATCGTCTTCGGAGTGAGCGGGGCGCCCCCCACTCGATCGTGGCTTAGGACGCGGTGGCCGCCGTGCCGGCCGCCCAGCCGCAGCGCCGGCCGCGATTCTGCTGTTCGAGCCAGGCCGACAAAGGCCGGAAATATTCGAGCAGCGGCTCGCCCGACATTTCGCGGCTGCCGGTAAAGGCCTGGAGCGCGTCGGGCCAGGGCTTGGAAGCGCCCATCTCCAGCATCGCGTTCAGCCGCCGGCCGACCTCCTTGTTGCCGTAGAAGGAGCAGCGGTGAAGCGGCCCCTTCCAGCCGGCCTGGTCGCAAGCCGCCTTGTAGAATTGGAACTGGAGGATGCGGGCGAGGAAGTAGCGCGCATAAGGCGTGTTGCCCGGAATATGGTATTTGGCGCCCGGATCGAACTGCGCCTCGGTACGCGCCACCGGCGGCACGATCCCCTGATATTCGAGCCGGAGGTCGTTCCAGGCCTTGTTGTAGCCGCTCGCCGGGATCGAGCCGCCGAACACGCCCCAGCGCCATTTGTCGACCATCAGGCCGAACGGGAGGAAGGCGACCTTGTCCATCGCCTGGCGGAGGAGCAGGCCGATATCCTTGTCGGCGGACGGCACCTTGCTCTTGTCGAGCAGCCCGACCTGGACCAGATATTCGGGCGTGATCGAGAGCGCGACGGTGTCGCCGATCGCCTCGTGGAAGCCGTCATTGGCGCCGTTCAGATAGAGGAACGGCTGCTTGTTATAGGCGCGCTGATAATAATTGTGGCCAAGCTCGTGATGGACGGTGACGAAGTCGTCCGAATTGACCTTGGTGCACATCTTGATGCGCAAATCCTCGACATTGTCGACGTTCCAGGCCGAGGCGTGGCAGACCACTTCGCGGTCGGCCGGCTTGGTGATCATCGAGCGTTCCCAGAAGGTCGCCGGCAGCGGCGCGAAGCCCAGCGAGCTGAAGAAGCCCTCGCCGGTCTTCACGATCTTCACGGGGTCGTACTTCCTGGCGACGAGCAATTCGGTCACGTCATAGCCGATGTCGCCGGCGCCCTTCGGAGCGACGACGTCGTAGATATTGCCCCATTCCTGGGCCCACATGTTGCCGAGCAGGTCGGCGCGGATCGGGCCGGCCGCCGGCTGCACCTCATTGCCATATTTCTCATTGAGCTTGCCGCGCGTGTAGCAATGAAGCTGGTCGTAGAGCGGCTTGACCTGGCCCCACAGCTTGTCGGTGAGCGCGGCGAACTCGTCGGCGGGCATGTCGTAGCCCGAGCGCCACATCGCGCCGACATCCTTGTAGCCGAGCTCCTTGGCGCCCTCGTTCGAGATCTGGACCAGCCGCTGATAATCCTTGCGCATCGGCGTACCGACATTGCTGTGCCAGCTGGTCCACATCTCCTGGAGCTCGGCCGGGTTGCGGTTGGTGCCCATCGCCTCTTCGATGTCGCTGCCGCTCATCGCCTTGCCGTTCAGCGTGCCCTTGCCCTTGCCGTAGGTCGAATTGAGGCGGGTGGCGATCTCGTTCAGCTCGGCGGCGGCGCCGGGGGTGGTCGGGGCGGGCAGGACGATGCCGCCGCGCAGGATGTCGAGCTTGCGCTTGGTGTCGTAGCTGAGGCCGCGGACATTGGCGTAGCGCGCCGCCTCGTTGGCCAGGCGCACAGACATCTCGGTGCCGATGGTGCCGAAATGCGCGGCCACCGCGTCCGAGTCGTCGTTGAGATAGGTGTTGTTCACCCATTGGGCGCGCGAGCTGATGTTCGAGAATTCGGCGAGCTCCTTCTCCGCCCGCGCGACGAAGGCGTCGGCCTCGGCGGCGGTGGCCGGCCCGGCCTTGGCGGCGGCGGGGGCGCGGCGCTGCTGCGCTCCCTGGTTCGAGCTTTGGGCGAAGGAAGCGCCGCCCACGGCGAGCAGGGTCGCGACGGCGAGCGCGGATACGGTGGCTTTCATGGCATCCTCGGGGCTGATGGTTTGGTTCGTCTTATAAGCTGCTGGCCTGAACGCAAGCCGGTCAACGAGCAAGGAAATCCGCGATGGCGCCGCCGAGCTCGGGCTTGGTGACGGCGCTCATATGGTTGCCGGGGATTTCGACGTAGCGGCCGTCGGCGAGCGACGCCGCCAGCTCCTCGGAGGAGCCGTTGTCGCGATCCTCGGCGCCGGCGACGACCAGGGTCGGCATGGCGAGGCGGGCGAGCTCATCGGCGCCCGTGTCGACGAAGCTGCCGAGCAGGGGCAGCAAAGCCTGCGGATCGCCGCGGGTGGTCTTCAAAAAGGCTTCGGCCATCCATTCCGGCGAGCCGCGCTCGAAGCTGCCGAGGCCGGTGAGGATGCGCCGGAAATGATCGGCCCGGCCGGCGGTGCCGAGCAGGCCCTGCAGCCCCATGCCGCTGACGACCAGCCGGTCTGGGGCGCCGCCATGGACCACCATCCGAACCGCCGTCCTGGCGCCGAGCGAATAGCCGCCGAGATCGTAGCCGGTAAGGCCGAGATGGGCGATGAGCGCGAGATTGTCGCGGACGAGCACGTCCGGCGGATAGGCGGTCTCGTCATGCGGCGTGGCGCTGCGGCCATGCGCGCGCAGGTCCGGCATGATGACGCGGAAGTCGCGGGCGGCAATCGCGGCGGCGTGGCCGTAGCGGATCCAGTTGGTGTCGGCGTTGGAGAACAGGCCGTGGATGAGAATCACCGGTCGGCCCTCGCCAAGCTCGGCCCAGGCGATCTCGACCCCGTCGAACGAGCCGAAGCTGTGGCGGCGCGGATCAGCCGGGGAGGTTGCCAACTTTGTCCATCCAACGGTTGACCAGCGGCTGGTAATCCTCGCTGCGCATTTCCGGCAGCCCGCTTGTGTTGAGCCAGGCGCGGTGCATGCTCTCGGCGCCGAAATGGTGTTTGGGCACGAACGGCGAGGGATCGTCGAACGTGCCGACGATCAGGTCCAGCTTGTCGGTCCCCTCCACATATTGGAAGGTCAGCGACGTGCCGCAGGCGGAGCAGAAGCCGCGCCGCGCGATGGCTGAGGATTGATAATATTCGGGCTCCCGCTCCCAGGTCACATCCGACTGCGGCAGCGTCTTCATCGCCAGGCTGACATTGCCGCTCGCCCGCTGGCACATCCGGCAGTGGCAGAGATAGGCGTCGTGATTTTCGATCCGGGCCGAGTAGCGCACGCGCCCACAGGCGCAGCCTCCGCTAACTTCCTTCATTCAAAATGCCTCCACTTTCTCGGAGAGACCGGCGCGAGCCAAAGCGGCGGCGAATTTCTCGTCCGCCGTCACCAGCTTACAGCCTTCCCGCTCGGCCAAAGCCAGATAGATGCAATCGTAGACGGGGTGACGTAAACCGATCGACCAGCGGAACGCATCCTCGATGAGATCGCTCGCGGGATAAAGCAGCTCGAAAAACTCCGGCAGATCCTGAAGATGCTGCACGGCGTGGTCGGCCAGCAACTCCGACCTCTTCACCTTTTTCCAGAATGTGTTCGCAGCTTCCACAAGCAGCCAATCGGGCGCGATCAGCGGATCGGGGATCGACAATAACCGACGGGCCTGATCATTGCCGGGCTCCCGGACCAGGAATTTGACAGCGACGCTGGCATCAACGACCAGCGGCATCGTCGTCCCAGCCGTCGTCGATCCAGCGTCCGCCGCCGGTGTCGCGATCCCAGCGAATTAGCAAGGTGCTGTCACTGGCCTCGCCGAGTCCATCCGGCGGCGTCAGTGCCAATGCATCGTCGGAAATCCGAAGCAGATCGGCAGAATTTTTGGTTCGCTTAGGGCAATGAGTCTCGATCACCTCCCGCAGCTCCGCCTCGAGGGACCGCCCCTTGGCTTTGGCAGCCTTGCGGTACGGGGCCAGAGTGCCGGGCTTCAATCGTCTGATGACCACCTGCTCCATTGCTCGATGATATCAAAGTGCCATCAATCGCTCAAGCCGCCTTGCGGAGATGCTTCCTTCCGAGCAGTTCGGCGATCTGGACGGCGTTGAGGGCGGCGCCCTTGCGCAGGTTGTCGGACACGCACCAGAGCGAAAGGCCGTTGTCGACCGTGGAATCCTCGCGGACGCGGCTCACATAGGTGGCATATTCGCCGACGGCCTCGACCGGCGTGACGTAGCCGCCGTCCTCGCGCTTGTCGACGAGCATGATGCCCGGCGACTCGCGCAGGATGCGCTGCGCGTCCTTGGCCGAAATCTCGTTCTCGAACTCGATGTTGATCGCCTCGGAATGGCCGACGAAGCCGGGAACGCGGACGCAGGTGGCGGTCACCTTGATCTTCGGGTCGAGGATCTTCTTGGTCTCGACCACCATCTTCCATTCCTCCTTGGTCGAGCCGTCGTCGAGGAAGTCGTCGATATGGGGGATGACGTTGAAGGCGATCTGCTTGGTGAATTTATGCGGCTCGTTCGAGTCGCCGACGAAGATGTTGCGGCTCTGCTCGAACAATTCGTCCATGCCCGCCTTTCCGGCGCCGGAGACGGACTGATAGGTCGCCACCACCACCCGCTTGATCTTCGCGAAATCGTGAAGCGGCTTCAGCGCCACCACCATCTGCGCGGTCGAGCAATTGGGATTGGCGATGATGTTGCGCTTCGTATAGCCCGCGATGGCGTGGGCGTTGACCTCGGGCACGATCAGCGGGACGTCGGGGTCCATCCGGTAGAGCGAGGAATTGTCGATCACCGTGCAGCCCGCCGCCGCCGCGCGCGGGGCATGGAGCCTGGACACTTCCGAGCCAGCCGCGAACAGCGCCATGTCCCAGCCGGCGAAATCGAAATGGTCGATGTTGCGCACCTTGAGCAGCCGCCCGCTGTCGCCGAAATCGATCTCCGTGCCGCTGGAGCGGGGCGAAGCGACGGCGGCGACTTCGTCGGCGGGGAATTCGCGCTCGGCCAGGATGTTGAGTATCTCGCGCCCGACATTGCCGGTCGCGCCGACCACCACCACCCGATAACCCATGCTGCTTCTCCAGATATCCAGCCGCCGATCTAATGCGGGCGCGCCGCTTATCCAAGGACCGAGCGGAATGGGATAGGTTCCGGGATAGGGCGACAGGAAGAAGTGAGACCCCGGATCAAGTCCGGGGTGACGATCACCCCCGATCAAGTCCGGGGTGCCAGTCTATTCCGATCAACAGGCTCTAGCGCAGAACCGAGCGGGCGAGCCTTTCGAGGCCCGACGCGCGGGCGGCGCGCTTGGCGAGGGCGACCGCGGCGTCGAAGCCCATCAGCGTGTGGCCGACGATCAAATTGGCGGGGGTCCGGCGCACCAGCAGCAGGTCGACGCAATCAAGCGCGCCGGTCGCGAACTGGCGCTTATGCTGGCCGTCGCCTTCGGTGAAGTCGAACAGCCGGAAGCCGCCCTCCTCCATCAAGCCGCGCATGGCCTCGAGCTGCAGCATTGTGCCGGGCGACAACGCGGCGTGAGCCGGGTCGTAGCCGAGATAGGCGTAGATCAGGGTCGCTCCCTCGGCCGGCGTGTAGAGGTAGCTGACCGGCTCGCCGCCGAGGAACAGGACCCAGCCGCGCATCGCGCCGCGGCGGGCGCGCTCGCGCATGTCGGCCAGCGCCTGCTCCCCGGAGGGCAGGCCGGCGTCGAGCAGCTTCTCCTGATAGGTCTTGGCGGAGACGGCACGAGCGTGACGGTGGAACGCCTCGACCTCGTCCGGAGCGCTGTAGCGGCGCAGATCGAGCCGCCCCCCCGACGCGTCGGCGAACTTGCGCAGCTTGCGCTTGAGGGTGGAGCGGGTCTTCGACGAGAAACCGGCGAGATAATCGTCGAAGGCGATGTCGAGCGCCGCATAGCTGCGCTGGTAGCGTTGCCGCACGAAGCATTTGAGCTCGGGATGCGAGACCTGCACCCGATCCTGGAGCGCGGCCGGAAGCGCGTAGATCATATAGCCATCGGCACCGCGGCCAAGCGGAGGCAAGGCCGGCGCCGTGCCGCTCATCCCCTGTTCCAGCGGCAGCCCCACCTGGATCAGCCGGCGCTTCACCCGCCAGATGGTGCGAGCGCCGATCCGCAGCGGCAGCGCGACGATTGCGGTCACAGCGCCCGCTCGTAGACGGCGTTCGCCCAGAGCTGCTCGGCCATGCGGCGCGCGCGGCGCACCGGCTGGCTCGGCAGCGGGGCGGCGGCTCGGCCGAGCGGCAGGCCGCCCAGATCCGTGAAATGAGCGGTCGGCAGCTGCGCCCGCTCGTCGGCGAGGAAGGCGCAAAGCCGCTCGAAGCGGAGCTTCAGCACCGGATTGGGCCGCAGCCCGTCGCGGGTGGCGAGCTCGAAGCTGTGGCTGACGATGGTGGTGAGCGGATGGCCATGGTCGGCCGCGTGGAGCAAAGCGGCCCTGAATTCCGAGAAGGACAAGGCGGTGACCTGGAGGTGGCGCAGCTTGCCGTCGCCATCCTCGATCTGCCCGACCGGGACTTCGACGACGCCGCGATGCTCGACCGGGGCGATCAGCGCCGGATCGAGCGGCAGCGCGCTCGGCCAGGGATGATGGCTGCCATTATGGCTGCTGTCGTAGCGGATGCCGAGGCTGGCGAGCGCATCAAGCGTGATCTCGTCGGCGGCATAGCTGCCCGAGCGGAAGGCGACCGGCGGCGGCGCGCCCGCCTCGACCAGGAGATCGCGGGCGGTGGCGATGAGGTCGCGCTGGTCAAGCGGGTTGAAGCCGGTCAGCTCGAACTTGCCCTGCTCGGCGCCGCCATTGGCGAGGCAATGCCAGAAGCTGTGGAGATGGAGCTGCACCTCCTGCCCCGCCTCCAGGATCGGCGCCACCATGCGCCGCACCGGCTCCAGCCCGTAGACGAGCGCCGGCATCGGATCGACGAAGAAGCAGGCCTTGAGCCCGTGCGCGCGAAGCAGATCGAGCTGGTAGGGCACGCCGGCCCCGGCCGCTTCATAAGCGCAGGCGAAATTCTCCTGCCACGAAGCGCCGCGGGCATAGTGCCGCCACGTCAGCTCGGTGTCGACGGTGAGGAGGACAGGGGCAACCATGATGCCCCCCTTAGCCGCAGCGGGTGAAAGAAAGGTGAGCGACGGCGCGGGAACGGGCGTCGGGCCTTGGGATGGCCTGGGGTGCCGGTATGGCCTAGCATCGGCGGAGGCCGGATCCCTCCGGTCGGCCACCGGAGGAATGAATGAAGATCTTGCTCGCCGCCGCCGCGACCATTGTGTTGCTCGCCTGCTCCGACCAGCAAAGCCCCGCCGCCAAGGCGGCCGAGGGAGCGGCGCCGAAAGTGGAGGCGAAGGTGGCGACCGCTGCCGCCGCTTACGAGCCTTATCTGGAGAAAAGATATCCCGCTTCCGGAAAGGCCGTCGCCGCCGCCGAGGTCGCCGGGATGATCGAGCGCGATGGGCCGCAAAAGGCGGTCGCGGCCTTGTGGGGCGAAGGTGCCGACAATGGCTGGGAAGCGGTGATGCGCGGCATCGCCAAGGGCGACCCCGCCTGGCTGGCGCTGGCTCCGGCCATATCCAAGGGAGCCGATGCCGGCGCCTCCACCGGGCTCGCCATGGCGTCGCAGGACGCGCTCACCACCAACGCCGCGGGCGCGCTTCGGCTGATGTCGCAGCTCGGCGACGGCGCCGCCGGCTGCACCTATGAAAGCTACGAAGACCCGCCCGAGCAGAGCCGCGCCTTCTACGCCGCGGCCACGGCCGGGGTGGAGGCCGTGACGGATCCGGCGCTGCAGACGACGAGGGACGCCTGCCTCGCCCAACTTCGGAGCGGCGCGGCGCAATCCTGATCTTCGTGAGAAATCGAGGCGCCGGACTGACGCCGGTCCGCGTCAGCTCCCTTGGGAGCCGGCGCCGTGGCGCGGAAAGGGAGCGATGAGCCGGCTATATTCGGCTTCCGCATAGCCGTAAGTCTCGCCGGCCAACCGCCGCAGGCCGTCGCGGTTGCGGATCGTGACTCGCCCGCGGCGGGAGCGGATCAGCCCCTCGCCTTCCAATATGTGGAGCGCATCGGTGACGCTCGCCCGCCGCACGCCGAGCATCACCGCAATCTCGTCGTGAGTGACCTTGATTTCGTCCCCTTCGATCCGGTCGTGCGCCATCAACGTCCAGCGGCACAG
>DASVRK010000268.1:0-13068 GCA_036388655.1 Allosphingosinicella sp.
CCCAGGGCGGCGCGGGCGCGGACACGGTCAATGGCGGCACCGGCGACGACACCCTGTCCTCGGGCGCGATGTCGTTCGACGGCCGCGGCGACCTCACCCTCGAGGTCGATACCTTGATTGGCCAGAACGGCAATGACCGGATCGAGATCGGCATGAAGGACATTGCCGACGGCGGCAACGACTTCGACACCCTTCAGCTCGACTTCACCGCCAGCAAGCTGGCTGAGAATTTCGTCTTCTCGGCCGACATGACCTTCGCCAACGGCGGTTCGGCCAAGAATTTCGAGGCGCTGACCTTCTTCGGCGGCCGCTTCGCCGACGTCGTCACCGGCGGTGCCAATGCCGACACCCTCTATGGCGGCGGCGGCAACGATTTGCTCCGCGGCGCCCTCGGCAACGACATGATCGTCGACGGTCAGGGCCGCGACCGCATGTTCGGCGATGCCGGGGCCGACATCTTCCGCACCAGCGGCCTCAACGCCGACGCCGACATCTATGACGGCGGCACCGACAAGGACACTTTGATGTTCTGGGACGGCGAGGATGACGAGGAGGTGGAATCGACCATGTCGGGCTTCCTCGACCTCGAGAACCAGGCGCTCAACGACGGCCTCTTGAAGGGCGACACGTTCAAGAACATCGAAACCTTCATCGGCGCCGGCCGCGACGACTTCATGTTCGGCAACCGCCTTGCCAACACCTTCATCGGCGGCGACGGCGATGACGTGCTCGACGGCCGCGCCGGCAACGACCTGCTGGTCGGTGGCGAAGGCTCCGACACCCTGACCGGCGGCCTCGGCAAGGACATTTTCGACCTGTCCGGGCAGGGCAATCACGGCGCCTGGTTCGGCGACATCGTCACCGATTTCACCCGCGGCGAGGACAAGTTCCAGATCTCGCTGGAATCGCTCGGCCTCGAAGGCGCCCCTGCCTTCACCGTCGTGGTCGGCAACAACCCGGCGCCGACCGGCAGCGGCCCGCAGCTGCTGTTCGACACCGCCACCGACCGGCTCTGGTTCGACCTCGACGGCGCCGGCACCGACCATGAAGGCATGCTGGTCGCCACCCTGGAGGGCGTCACCACCCTGGCGGTGAGCGACTTCCAGTTCGTCTAAGCGGCGGCGACGCCCGCATCTCCAGCCCCGGGAGCGCACCCGCGCTTCCGGGGCTTTTCTTGTCCGCCGCGCGCCCGCCCCGGTTCCACCGCGCCCGCGCCGTCTCTATATGCTGGCTAGGCCGGCCGTCGCCGGCGTGAGGGAGCAGGACGTGAATCGCGAAACCCGCATCGATGCCGGACGGCCGGAGGAGCTGGATACATGGACCGTCGCCGGCCGCAGCTTCCGCTCGCGGCTAATTGTGGGCACCGGCAAATATAAGAGCTTCGAGCAGAATGCCGCGGCGGTCGAGGCCGCGGGCGCCGAGATCGTCACCGTCGCCGTCCGCCGCGTCAATATCGCCGACCCCAAGCAGCCGATGCTGACCGATTATATCGATCCGAAGCGGATCACCTATCTGCCCAACACCGCCGGCTGCTTCACCGCCGAGGAGGCGATCCGCACCCTTCGCCTGGCGCGCGAGGCGGGCGGCTGGACCCTGGTCAAGCTCGAAGTGCTCGGCGAGGCCAAGACGCTCTACCCCGACATGATCGAGACGCTGCGCGCGACCGAGATCCTCGCCAAGGAAGGGTTCGAGCCGATGGTCTATTGCGCCGACGATCCGATCGCCGCCAGGAAGCTCGAAGATGCCGGCGCGGTCGCGATCATGCCGCTGGGCGCGCCGATCGGCTCCGGCCTCGGGCTCCAGAACCGGGTGATGATCCGCATCATGGTCGAGCAGGCGCGGGTGCCCGTGCTGGTCGACGCCGGCGTCGGCACCGCATCGGATGCCGCCGTGGCGATGGAGCTGGGCTGCGACGGCGTCCTCATGAACACCGCCATCGCCGAGGCGAAGGAGCCGGTGCTCATGGCCCGCGCCATGAAGCTCGCCGTCGAGGCCGGCCGCCTCGCCTACCGCGCCGGCCGCATGGCCAAGCGCCGCTACGCCGACCCGTCCAGCCCGCTGGCGGGGCTGATCTAGGAAGGCCCCGTTCCCCGGCGAAAGCCGGGGTCCAGACGATCTCGCCACCTGGGCCCCGGCTTCCGCCGAGGAACGCGAGGGGCCTCCTGCCACCGTCATTCCAGCGCAAGCTGGAATCTCTCTGCCTTTCTTGCGACCTCCCAAAGAAGTGAGATTTCCAGCTTGCGCTGGAATGACGAGGCGCGCTCGAACTGGCCCCGGCCTTCGCCGGGAAACATCTACCGGCCGCCCCAGCCCGACCAGCCCGGCCCCCGTACCACCCGCCCGGGCGTCGCGCCGGTATGCTTGCCGTCCTTCAGCACCGGCACCCCGTTCACCAGCACGTGCCGGACCCCGACCGAATATTGGTGCGGCTGCTTGAACGTCGCCTTGTCCGCGATGGTTTTGGGATCGAACACCACCACGTCCGCGAAATAGCCCGGCGCCAGCCGGCCGCGCCCGCGCAGCTTCAGCTGGGCGGCGGGAAGCGAGGTCAGCCGGCGGATCGCTTCCGGCAACGGGATCACCTTCTCGTCGCGCACATATTTGCCGAGGAAGCGGGCGAAGGTGCCGTAGGCGCGCGGATGCGGGTTGCTTTCGAGGAAGCTGCCCTCCGCCGCCACGCTTCCGGAATCGGAGCCGAGCATGGTCCACGGCCATTTGATGTTCCGCGCGATATTGGCCTCGTCCATATGGAAAAAGGCGGCGCCGACCCGGCTGTCATCCTCGATGATGAGGTCGATGATCGTGTCCTCGGGCGACGTGCCGCGCAGCTTGGCGACCTCGGCCAGCGTCTTGCCGGTGAGCGGCTTCAACTTGTCGTTCTTGAACGCGATCAGCATCACGTTCTGCGGCCCGCCGGCGTCGTGCAGCAGATTTTCCCAGCCTTCGGGCTCGGCCCGCATCTCGCGGACCAGGCGGGCGCGGATGGCGGGGTCCTTGAGCCGCTTCACCCAGGCCTCGTGGCCGCCCTCCTGCACCCACAACGGCATGGTCGCGTAGAGCCCGGTGGCGCCCGCCGTATACGTGTAGATGTTGGCGGTGACGTCGATCCCTTCCGCCCGCGCCTGCCACAGCCTCCTCAGCATCGGCTCCGATTTGGCCCAATTCTCGCGGCCCGCGGGCTTCATATGATACATCTGGACGGGCGCCCCGGTGCGCCGGCCGATGGTCAGCAATTCCTCCACCGCCTGCTCGTAGCGCGACGATTCGCTCCTGAGGTGCGAGATGTAGCCGCCGCCATATTCGTGCGCCGCGGCGGTGAGCGCGACCAGTTCGTCCGTGTCGGCGAAATTGCCGGGCGCGTAGATCAGCGACGATCCAACGCCGAGCGCGCCCTCGCGCATCGCCTGGCGGACCAGATCCTGCATCCGCTTCAACTGCTCCGGCGTCGCCTTCTTGTTGTCGGATCCGATTTCGTGGATGCGCACCGTCGTCGCGCCCACGAACGAGGCGACGTTGGGCGAGATGCCCTTCTTTTCGAGGTGCTCGAGATATTGGCCGAGCGTGGTCCAGGGCACGTCGAACCGGAAGTCGCTCTGGCCCTTCACCATGTCCGCCCGCATCGTCGGCGTAATCGGCCCCATCGACCAGCCTTCGCCCATCACTTCCAGCGTCACGCCCTGGGTGATGTCGCTCATCGAGCGCGGGTCCTGGAGCAGCGATTCGTTGGCCCAGCTCAGCATGTTGATGAAGCCCGGCGCGACCGCGAGCCCGTCCGCCTTCACTTCCCGGTCCGCGGTCGCGCCGGAAAGGTCGCCCATCGCGACCACCCGGTCGCCTTCGATGGCGACGTCGCCCTTGAACGGCACGCCGCCCTGGCCGTCATAGATCATGCCGCCGCGGATGATGGTGTCGTAATCGGCCGCGGCGGCGGCGACCGGCGCGGCGGCGAGGGCGAAGCCGGTCACGGCCGCCAAAAGCTTCCTCAGCAAGGGCATCCTCCTGTTTTGCGGGAGACTCTAGCGCCGCCCCCGGCCGGGGCGCAACGGGCGGGCGTGGGCCAGGCCTCTTACGCATCTACCGTATCTCAGTTAGGCATCGTCGAATGACAGAGAAACCAAAGTCCCATTCGCCGCACGCATGGCAGCCCGATCACCTCAGGCTTGCCGTCGAGGCCGCCGGCGTCGCTCTCTGGGCGTGGAACGTGGACAATGACCGCTTCACGATGGATGAGCGGGGCTTTGAGCTGTGGGGCCTGCCCTGGCGGGACACCGTCAGCTTCGAGGAACTCTCCCAGCATATCCATCCGGCCGATCGCGATCGGGTGCGAGCCGCCTTCGCCGCTACACGGGCGGTGCTCGGTCCTTACGAAACCGACTTTCGGATCATAGTCGGCGAGGAGATTCGGTGGATCGCCGCGCGCGGGCAGGGCGAGGATGTCGGGATCGTCGGCCGCACCATGTTCGGCATCTTCCTCGACGTCACCGGTCGCAAGCAGGCCGAAGAGGGTCACGAGCTTCTCGCCGGCGAGATGAGCCACCGCGTGAAGAACCTGCTGGCGATTGCGGCCGGACTGACGCAGATCACCTCCCGCACGACCGCGTCGACCAAGGACATGGCCCGCGAGCTCATCCAGAGGCTGACCGCCTTGGGACGAGCCCATGATCTGGTGAGGCCGCTGCCGAAGAGCCAGGGATCGGCGGCATTGCTCGGCGACCTCCTGTCCGTGCTCCTCGCTCCCTACGACGACCTTGGCGCGTTCAGCGGCCGAATACGCGTAGCGGTCGAGCGGATGGGCGTCGGCGAGGCCGCCGCGACGAGCCTGGCCATGGTCGTCCACGAGCTCGCGACCAACTCCCTGAAATACGGAGCATTGTCGTCCGACGTGGGGACGTTGGACATTTCCACTCGCTCCAACGGCGACAATATCTGCCTGATATGGATGGAAAGGGGCGGCCCTCCGGTCGAGGCCCCGCCGGAGGCGGTCGGCTTCGGCAGCAAGCTCGTCGAGCGCAGCGTCTCAAGACACCTCGGCGGAACCATCGAGCACGATTGGCTGGCTGAAGGGCTCGTGGCCACGATCCAGCTCGATCGCGCGAAGCTTAGCCATTAGAGGCGCCGGGGCACGCCCACGTCCCAGGATCGAACGAACCTAGGCTCTGACCCGGCTGCACCGTTCTGTGCTGATCTCGATGGCATCCATGAACTGAATGGTCATCATCAGGCGGTGCTCGTCATCCTCAATCTCGATGAAGGAGGACATGTTGACGTGGCCCATGTTCATGTCCGCGGCGAGGATGCTTCGGAGGCTGGTGATCGCCTCCTGGCGGGCTGCGGGGAGGTCGGGCAAGACTTTGCCGCCCGAATCCTCCGTGAAGCCGTTACCGTTGCAGACATGGAAATAGAAACGAGGCATGGACATAAAGCGCGCCTGGACCTGCTTCGGTTCCTCCACCGGCAGCGGCGTTGACGTTGGAGAAAGTCTTCCGAGATGGAGCAGAAGCCCAGCAACGGGTCATAATCGGCTTCAGACGCTGGCGTACGAAATCCTTACCTTGGCCGCGGCCTCGGCCGCCAGCCGCCGCGCCTCGTCGGTGGTGGCGCCGGAGGCGAGCGCCACGGCCATGCGCCGGTTGGGCCGCGTCACCGGCTTGCCGAAGATCCGCACGTCCACCTCGCCGCCGGCGCCGCCGAACGCCAAGGCGTCGGCCAGCCCGCCGATGCTGAAATGCTCCGCCTCCCGGTCCGCCAGGATCACCGCCGAGGCGCCGGCCGCGTGGCGGAGCGCGACCTCGGGGATCGGCAGGCCGAGGATGGCGCGGGCGTGGAGGTCGAACTCGGACAGGTTCTGCGAGATCAGGGTGACCATGCCGGTGTCGTGCGGCCGCGGCGACAGTTCGGAGAAGATCACCTCTTCGCCCGCGACGAAGAATTCTACGCCGAACAGGCCGTAGCCGCCGAGATCGTCGACCACCTTGCGCGCCATCCCCTGCGCGCTTGCCAGCGCCGCCGCGGACATGGCCGCGGGCTGCCAGCTTTCCATATAGTCGCCGCGCTCCTGGCGGTGGCCGATCGGCGGGCAGAACAGCACGCCGTCGCGGGTGCGGATGGTGAGGAGGGTGATCTCATAGTCGAAGCGGACGAACTCCTCGACGATCACCCGCGCCCGGTCGCCGCGCATGTTGGCGACGGCATAATGCCACGCCGCCTCAAGGCCAGCCGCGTCGGCGACCGTGCTCTGGCCCTTGCCGGATGAGGACATGACCGGCTTGATCACGCACGGAAAGCCGGTGTGGCCGGCGGCTTCGCGAACCTCGTCCAGGCTTTCGGCGAAGCGGAAGCGCGAGGTCCTGAGCCCCAGCCCGCCGGCGGCGAGCTCGCGTATGCCGTCGCGGTTCATCGTCATCTGCGCCGCCCGGGCGGAGGGGACGACGACCGTCCCCGCCGCTTCGATCTCGGCCAGCGCCTCGGTCCGGATCGCCTCGATCTCGGGGACGACATAATCGGGATTGTGCCTCGCCACCGCCGCGCGCAGGCGCTCGCCGTCCAGCATCGAGAAGACTTCGCTTTCATCGGCAACCTGCATCGCCGGCGCGCCGGCATAGCTGTCGCAGGCGATGACATGGCATCCGAGCCGCTTGGCGGAGATGGTGAATTCGCGCCCGAGCTCGCCCGAGCCGAGCAGCAGGATGCGTGCGGTTGCGGTCATCGGCGCTGCCTCCCGGGCGCGGCGCGCCGGGGCGGCGAGGCGGTGCCTGCGTTCGTCAAATCCATCCCTCCCGAGCTTTCCGGCGGCCTTATAGAACCCGCGGGCCGTGCCGCAATCGCGGCTTTCCGACGAACGTCGGCGACTCTGGTTCGTTGGCAGGTGAACCAGAGGAGATTTCCATGCCCAAGCTCAAGCCCTTGGCCGAACAGGTCATCGTCATCACCGGCGCCTCCAGCGGCATCGGCCTCGCTACCGCGAGGATGGCGGCGGAGGCCGGCGCGCGGGTGGTGCTCAGCGCCCGCAGCCGCGAGGCGCTCGCCCAGGCGGTGGACGAGATCAAGCAGGCCGGCGGGCAGGCGGCCTTCGTCGCCGCCGACGTCACCCGCCGCGGCGAGCTCGAAGCCGTCGCGGCCGAGGCGGTCGACCGGTTCGGCGGCTTCGACACCTGGGTCAACAATGCCGGCGTCGGCATCTGGGGCCTGATCGACGAGGTCAGCGAGGAGGATATGCGCCAGCTGTTCGAGACCAATTTCTGGGGCATGGTCTACGGCTCCGAGATCGCGGTCCGGCACCTCAAGGCGAAGGGCGGGGCGCTGATCAACGTGGGCAGCCTGACCTCCGACCGCGCCTTTCCGGTGCAGGGCATCTATTCGGCCTCCAAGCATGCCGTGAAGGGCTTCACCGACGCGCTGCGCATGGAGCTGGAGGCGGAGAAGGCGCCGATCTCGGTCACCCTGATCAAGCCGGCGTCGATCGGCACGCCGATGCCGCAGCATGTGAAAAATTATTCGGACCAGGAAGCCAAGTTCCCGCCGCCCATCTATGCGCCCGAAGAGGTGGCGGCCACCATCCTTCGCGCCGCCGAGCGGCCGATCCGCGACGCCTTCATCGGCAGCGGCGCGCGCACGATCAGCAGCCTGTCGAGCAAGACGCCCGGCTTCCTCGACTGGGTCAGCGCCAAGTTCCTGATCCCGGCCCAATATGGCGACCAGCCGGCGACTCCGACCGACAACCTCCATCACGGCCAGGCCGAAGCGAAGGTGAGAGGCGACCATCAGGGCAGCCTGATCCGGCCCAGCGCCTATACCCGCGCGGCGCGCCATCCGGCGGCCACGCTGGCGATCGCCGGCCTCGCCGCGGCCGGGCTCGGCGCCCTGTTCGCGCGGCGCCGCAACCGCGAGGAGGAGCAGAAGCTGCTGCCCGCGCCGTCAGGCGTCCGCGCCGAGCGGGAATAAAAGCGCCAGCTCGGCCAGCGTCTCGTCCACGTTGCGGTGGTGGACGAACACGCCGCCGGCGCCCTCCCACAGGTGGCGGTACTTGTCGTTGTCGTCGACCAGCACGTCGCCTTCTTCGGCATGGTCGCGCTTGTCGCGCGCCATGCAGGTGATCATGCGGACGCCGGGGAAATGCTGGGCCGCCCAGCGCATCTTCTGGTCCGCCGCCCAATTGCCGCGGGGGAGGCCGGTGAGGATCACGGGATCGAGATGTCTCACCGCCTCGAACAGCCGCGTCGCCTCCGGCATCAGCGGCAGGCTGAAGTAGAAATCGGACGCCTGCGCCAGCTTGCTCCAGAAGCGGCCGGGCCCGCGGCTTTTCTCATAGGCCTTTGGCTTCATGCCGAGGATGGCGGTCGCGCCCGTGTCGAAGTCCGCGAGGACGCCGTCGCAATCGAGGTAGAGCCGGCGCATGTCAGGGCCAGCGCGCCGGCCTCAGCGTCACCGGCATCGGCAACTCGACCGGCTCCCAGCCGAGCCGGGCGATGACGTCGTTGCTCTCCTTGGCCTCGCGCCCTCCTGCTTTGTCGAGCGACCAGGTGATATGATAGGTGCCCCCGCCGGGTCGGTCGGTGCTGCACCCGATGCTCACCACCAGCGCCTCGACCCCGGCGCCGTCGTCGATCCGTCCCACGATCTCGCCGGTCACCGCCGCCGGCAGCGCCGCGTCGGGCCGGACGCCGGCGGCCAGGGTGACATGGTCGGCGATAACCTCGGCGAAATTAGGCCGGAACTGCATCAGCAACTCCTTGCGCTGATCCTCGTCCAGCGCCCAGCCGATCACGCCGCTGCCCTTGCCAGCCTGATCGTGAGCCTGTTGCGGATCGAGCGTCATGGCGATCAGAACCGCTCTGGCCGGGAGCCGTTCCCCGGCTGCGCGCGTTGCCGGCCAGAAGGAGATATCATCATGGATCGCGACCAAGCCCCGAACTCTGACGACCTCCCGCAGGAGGACGGGAAGAGCGACGAGCGCGCCGAGCAGGCAAAGAAGGAGCTGGATGAAGTGCCTGAGCCCGGCACCGATCCGCTGCACGAAGGCCCTTAGCGCAAATAGCGGTCCAGCGCTGTCCGCTGGGCCGCCGTCATCTCAAGCCCTAACTTGGTCCGGCGCCACATTATGTCCTCGGCGCTGCGGGCGAACTCCCGCTCGCGGAGATAGGCGACTTCGGCTTCGTACAGGCCGGCCCCGAAATGCCGCCCGAGCTCCTTCATGGACCCGGCGCCGCCGATCGCCTCCGACAGCCGCGTGCCATAGGCTCGCGACAGGCGCAGCAGCAGGTCCGCCGGCATCCAGCGCGCCAGCTGGTCCAGATAGGCGTTGAAGCCCGGGTGGATGTCGCCGCCGGGCAGCGCGGCATGGGCGGTCTGTTTCCGGCCCTCGATGCCGAGCTTGTCGAGCGCTTCGGCGGCCAAAGCGCGGGCAGTCGTGATCTTGCCGCCGAACACCGACAGCAGCTTCGCGCCCGCATCGCGGTCTAGCTCGAGATGATAGTCGCGCGTCACCGCCTGCGCGTCGGCGGCGCCGTCGTCGTAGAGCGAGCGCACGCCCGAATAGCTCCACACCAGTTGCTCGGGCCCGGTCTGCCGGACGAAGTAGCGGTTCGCGGCCTCGCAAAGATAGGCGATCTCGTCCTCGCTGATCACCGCTTGCTCGGGCGTCTCGACGGGTATGTCGGTGGTGCCGATGAGCGTCCACTCGCCATAGGGGAGGGCGAAGACGACCCGCCCGTCGGGCTGCTGGAGGATAAAGCCATGGTCGCCGACGAACAGCCGCGGCACGACGATATGGCTGCCCTTGACCAGCCGCACCGCGCTGGCGCTGCTCTCGCCGAGCCTGTTGCCCAGCACCTCCGCCACCCACGGCCCGGCGGCGTTGACCAGGGCCTTGGCCTCAACCCGCCGCACGCCCGAAAGCTCGGCGCTCCAGACCTCACCTAGGCGGCGCGCACCGAGCAACTCGGTGCGGGTGGCGATCTCGGCGCCATGCTCGGCCGCATCGAGCGCGTTCAAGACGACCAGCCGCGCATCGTCGACCCAGGCATCCCAATAGCTGGCGAGCCGTCGCCGCGCGCCCGGCTGGAGCGGCGACCGCGCCGCCTCGTCGCGCCGGCCGACGCCGCGCGAGCGGGGCAGGCTGCTCCCCCAGGCGAGCAGGTCGTAGAGCCGCAGCCCCGCCCGGACCATCCACCACGGCCGCATCCCCTCGCCGTGCGGCAGCACGAATTGCAGCGGCCGCACCACGTGCGGCGCCGTGCGCAACAATATCTCCCGCTCCTGGAGCGCCTCGCGCACCAACCGGAACTCATAATATTCGAGGTAGCGCAGCCCGCCATGGATGAGCTTCGACGAGGATGAGCTGGTGTGCTGGGCAAGGTCGTCCTTCTCGACCAGCAGCACCTTCTGCCCCCGCCGCGCCGCGTCGCGCGCGATCGCCGCTCCGTTGATGCCGCCGCCGACGACGAGGAGATCGAAGCTGTCCACGGAATTGCCTTACGTGATTCCAGCGGAAGCTGGAATCCGGGCAATGTTCGTGCGACCAATGCCGCTGTGGATCCCGGCTATGGCCGGCACGACGGAGGCGAGGTGACCGAACAAGCCCTGCTCGTCATCGACGAAGGCACGACCAGCACGCGCGCCATGCTGTTCGCGCCGGACGGGGCCTGCCTCGGCTCCGAGCAAAGCGACCTCACTCAACATTATCCGGCCTCCGGCCTGGTCGAGGATGACGCCGAGGAAATTTGGGACAAGAGCCTCGCCTGCGCCCGGGCGATGGTGGAGCAAGCGGGCGGCGCGGAGCGGATCGCGGCGATCGGCATCGCCAACCAGCGCGAGACGATCCTGTTCTGGTCGCGGCGGACGGGGAGGGCGCTGGCCCCGGCGATCGTCTGGCAGGATCGCCGCACCGCCGGTCTCTGCCGAAAGCTGAAGGAGGAGGGGCACGAGCACTGGGTGCAGGCCAGAACCGGCCTGCTGCTCGACCCCTATTTCAGCGCCAGCAAGATCGGCTGGGCGCTCGATCATTGGCCGCAGCTCCGGGAAGCCGGCGACGACCTCGTGGTGGGCACCGTCGAAAGCTGGCTCGTCTACCGCCTCACCGGCGGCCTCCACATTTCCGACGCGACCAACGCCTCGCGCATGGCGCTGATGGACATCGAGGAGGGCCGCTGGGACGACGAGCTGCTCGGCCTGTTCGGAGTGCCCGCGGCGTCGCTCCCGGAGATCGTGGACTGCGCGGGCGCTTACGGCGTCACCACGTTGTTCGGCGCTCCGATTCCGATTTGCGGCATGGCCGGCGACCAGCAGGCGGCTGCCATCGGCCAGGCCTGCCTCGCGCCGGGCGAGACCAAGGCGACCTATGGCACCGGCGCCTTCGTCCTCGTCAATAGCGGCGCGACGAGGCCGGTTTCGCAGCACCGGCTGCTGGCCACCGTCGCCTGGCAGCTGGGCGGGAAGCGCAGCTACGCCCTGGAAGGTTCGATCTTCGTGGCCGGCAGCCTGATCCAGTGGCTGCGCGACGACCTCAACCTTCTTGCCAGTGCCGCCGAAAGCGAGGCGCTCGCCCGCTCGGTGCCGGACAGCGGCGGCGTCCAGCTGGTCCCGGCGCTCTCCGGCCTCGGCGCGCCGCATTGGGAGCCCGGCGCCCGCGCCGCCATCTCCGGCCTCAGCTTCGCCACCGGCCGCGCCCACATCGCCCGCGCCGCGCTCGAGGCGATGGCGCACCAGACCCGCGATCTGATGCTCGCCTTCGCCGCCGACGGCGCCGCCTGGGGCACCCTCAAAATCGATGGCGGCATGACGTGCAACGACTGGCTGGCCCAGGATCTGGCGGACATGCTCGGCCTCACCGTCGAGCGGCCGGACTTCGTCGAGACTACCGCGCTCGGCGCCGCGATGCTGGCCGGGCTCGGCTGCGGCCTGTTCGGCTCGCTGGAGGAAGCGGCCTCGATGCGCGGCGACGTGCGGCGGTTCGAGCCCGCCCTCGCGGCCGATGCCCGGGACGCGCGGCTCGCCGGCTGGAGCAAGGCCGTCAAAGCCGTGCTGGGAGCCAATTCTTAAGCCTCTCCGGCTATGCTCCCGCCATGACCCAGCGCATCCATCTTGTCGCCGCCGCGCGCCCCAATTTCATGAAGGTCGCGCCGCTCTGGCACGCGCTCGCCGCCGCCCCGGATTTCGACCCGGTGCTGATCCATACCGGCCAGCATTACGATCCCAACATGTCGGATGCGATCTTCGCCGATCTCCGTCTGCCGCAGCCGGACCCTCATCTCGGCATCGGATCGGGCCGCCATGCCGAGCAGACCGGCGGCGTGATGATCGCCTATGAACGGATCGCCGAGGCGGACCGGCCCGACTGGCTGGTCGTGGTCGGCGACGTCAATTCCACCGCCGCCTGCGCTTTGGTCGGCGCCAAGCTCGGCATCCCCGTCGTCCATCTCGAAGCGGGCCTGCGCAGCCGCGACCGCTCCATGCCCGAGGAGATCATCCGCCTCGTCACCGACGCCATCGCCGACGTGCTCTGGACGCCGTCGCCCGACGCCGACGTCAACCTCGCCGACGAAGGCATCCCCGCCGAGCGCGTCACCTGCGTCGGCAACATCATGCTCGACAGCTTCGAGCTCGTCCGCCCCGCCATCGCCGCAGCCGCGGTTCCGGCTGAGCTCGGTCTGGCCGGGCGCTACGGCGTGGTGACGCTCCACCGCCCGTCCAACGTCGACGATCCGGCCCAGCTCGCCAGGCTCGCCGAGGCGCTCGTCGCGGCTCAGGCCGAGCTTCCTCTGGTCTTCCCGGTCCATCCCCGCACCGCCCAGCGGCTCGCCGCCGGCGGGCTCACCGGCCGGCTCGCGCGCGCCGGGGTAAAGCTGGTCGATCCGCTGCCTTATGTCCGCTTCATGAGCCTGGTCACGGGGGCCGCGGCTGCCATCACCGACAGCGGCGGCATACAGGAGGAGGCGACCTATCTCGGCATCGGCTCGGGAAGCCATGCCGAGCAGACCGGCGGGGTGATGATCGCCTATGAGAAGATCGCGATCGCCGACCGCCCGGACTGGCTGGTCGTGGTCGGAGACGTCAATTCCACCGCCGCCTGCG
>DASVRK010000269.1:0-2533 GCA_036388655.1 Allosphingosinicella sp.
TGACGTGCGCGACCCCAAAGCTGCCGTCACCGCGTTTCAGCGCCGCTTCCGGCCGGAGCATGTCGACGGCGTCATCGAGGGCGAGTGCCGGGCGATCCTGCTTTCGCTGCTCTTGGATCGCGAGCGGGGACAGGCTAGATAGCCCGCGCCAGAGGGTCGGGCGGCCGCTGTGCGACGCTTCGGCGGAGCAGAGAGGAAAGTCCGGGCTCCACGGAACGACGGTGCCGGCTAACGGCCGGCGGGCCGGGAATTCGTTCCCGGCTCAGGGAAAGTGCCACAGAAAGTAGGTCGCGCTGGCTTCGGCCCAGGTCTTCGGAAGCGTGACGGTGAAAGGGTGGGGTAAGAGCCCACCGCGGGCCCGGCAACGGGAACGGCACGGCAAACCCCACCGGGAGCAAGACCGAATAGGGGCGGCGAGGGGCATATGCCCCGGGGCCCGTTCCGGCCCAGTCGCCCGGGTTGGTTGCTTGAGGGAGGGAGCGATCCCTCTCCTAGAGGAATGGTCGCCCAGTCCTCCGAAGCCTTGGCGGAGGAGGATGGACAGAACCCGGCTTACAGACCCTCTGGCATTTTTCCTTCGCAGACGGGCGGAGGGCGGCGGCGGCGGATCGCCTATTCGGCGAGCGCCATCCGGTTGGCGTAGAAGTCGGACTGGTTGTCGGCGGCGAGCGGGTCGAGGTTCGCCAGGGCGACGACGGTCGCATCGAGCTCGGGGTAGACGCGAAACGCCGCGTTCATCCCCGGCGCGCCCCCGCCATGGCCCCAGTTGCGGGTCGGTCCCTGGCCGCCGATCCAGAAGCCGAGCCCGTACCAGCCGTCCGGCCGCTGCGGCGACGTCGCCATCCTGAACTCGCCCGCGGCCATGGCGCAGCATGGCACCTTCGCGCCGCCGCCGCCGGCTTATGCCTCGCCGCGCGTGTCATTCCGCTCACCCACTTCCGCCGCCGCTCCACTGTGGCTAGACATCGGCCATGCATTCTCGCCTCACCGTCCGAAGGGCTCCGCACCGGAGATGATCGAGCTGTCGCGCACCGCGGCGGCGCTGATCGCCGCTTTCTGCGGTTTCTGGCTGTGCCTTGCGGTCTGGGCGGTGATATCGGCCCGCCGCCGCAGCCGCACCGCCTTCGGCCATTCGGCGGCGGCCGAGCGCTGCGAGGCGATGCTCGGCGCCGGACCGGCCATTCCGCTCGTCGCTTTCCCCGACGGCAGCCTCGAAGCCCCGGCGCGGCTGGCCGGCATGTTTGGCATGGCGAGCCCGCCGACGCACATATCCGAACTTTCGGCGCTCGGCGCCGGCCTCACCGCCGACACCTCGAGCCTGCACGAGGAGGTGCGCACGGCCTCGGCCTCGGGCGGCGATTTCTCGCTGGCGGTGCGGGCGGAAGGCTCGGCGCGCGTGCTGCTGGTGCGCGGCTCGCCGGCGCCGCCGCCTTATCCGCCGGGCAGCGTCCTGCTCTGGTTCATCGATGCCACCGACAGCGAGGAGCAGATGGCGGCGCTGCGCGGCGAGGTGTTCCGCCTCACCGGCGCGCTCGGCGCGCTCTCGGCGCTGATCGAGGCGGCGCCGTTCCCGGTCTGGCATCGCGGTCCCGACCTTCGCCTCGCCATGGTCAACAGCGCCTATGTCGCCGCCGTCGAGGCCGAGGACGCGATGGAGGTGATCGAAGGCGGCGTCGAGCTGGTCGACGAAAGCGAGGGCCGCTCGCCGCTGAGCCAGGCCGCGGCCGTGCGCGACAAGGGCGCGCCCGCCGCCCGCACCGTTCCCGCCACCATCGCCGGCGAGCGCCGGATGATGCGGGTGGTCGAAGTGCCGCTCGGCAAGTCCGGCGTCGGCGGCTACGCGATCGACGTCGAAGACCGCGAGCAGGCCCGTGCCGACCTTGCCCGCTTCGTGCGCGCCCAGCGCGACATGCTCGACCGCCTCTCGGCGGGCGTCGCCCAGTTCAGCCGCGACCGCCACCTGATCTTCTTCAACCAGCCGTTCGCGCGGCTGTTCGCCTTGAAGGGCGATTTCCTCGCCGATCAGCCGGAGTTCAACCGGGTGATCGACGCCATGCGCGAGGGCGGCCATCTGCCGGAAGTGCGCGACTTTCCGGACTGGAAGGAGGGGCGCCGGCGCTGGTTCACCAGCGGCCTCGCCGCCGACGAGGAGGATTGGCTGCTCCCCGGCGGCAAGCATCTGCGCGTCGTCGCGCAGCCGCTGCCCGACGGCGGCCTGCTGCTCATCTTCGAGGACCGCACCGAGCAGATCCAGTTGGCCTCGGCGCGCGACACCTTGCTGCGCGTCCGCACCGCCACCTTCGACAACCTCTTCGAAGCGGTCGGCGTATTCGCCTCCGACGGCCGCCTGCACCTGTGGAACAACCGCTTCCGGCAGGTCTGGCAGTTCGAGGAGGAGCAGCTCGCCGCCCATCCGCGCGTCGATGCGATGACGCCGCACATCGCCACCCGCCTCAAGAACCCGAACCATGCGGGCCTCGTCCGGGAGCTTGTCCGCAGCGCCACTGTCGAGCGCAAGCAGCGCACCGGCCGC
>DASVRK010000270.1:0-1955 GCA_036388655.1 Allosphingosinicella sp.
ATCATGTAGAAGAGCAGGCCGGTCTGGCGCTGCCACTGGGTGATGCCGGCGCTTTCCAGCGACCAATATTGGCGGTCCCACCAATTGGGCAGCTGGGCCCCTTCCCGGGTGTCGAGCAGGCTGAGCGGCAGGCCGGGCGCCGCCAGTGCCCCGATCGCGATGGCTCCCCCGCCGAGGCCGCCCAAAAGCATGCGCCGCGAGACGCGTTCTAATTGCTGGTCCATTCCCCCACCTTCCCCCAAAAGTGCGTGCCGCGGACGATAATGGAAAAGCGGCGGCGGCGATACCTGCCGGCCGACTTTATTTCGCGACATTTGGCGCCGGCGCCGCCGGTGCTTGAGATTCCGCCGGGGAGCCGCCACGGGAGCGGGATGGATGTCCCGCTTCCGTCGCCGCCTTCGGACCTCGTCACGGGCGCGGCCTTGTTCCTCGATTTCGACGGCACCCTGGTCGAGCTTGCCGAGTCGCCCGCCGCCATCATGGTCGGGCCGGGCGTGCCAAGCTTGCTCAGCCGGCTCGATGCGGCGCTTTCGGGCAGGCTCGCGGTCGTCAGCGGCCGGGCGTTGGCGGACCTCGAGTCGCACCTCGATTGTACCGGCCTCGCCGTCTCGGGCTCGCATGGGCTCGAGCTGCGCCTGCGCGACGGCGCGCGCATTCCGCTCGCTGCCCCGGGCCGCCTCGCCGAGGCGGGCGAGGCCATCGAAAGCTTTGCAGCCGAGCGCCCCGGCCTGCTGGTCGAGGCCAAGCCGTTCGGCACGGCCGTCCATTATCGCGCCGCTCCGGAGCTCGGCGGCGAGGTCGAAAGCTTCCTCTCCGGCCTCGCCGCCCGCCTCGGCCTCGCCGTCCAGCACGGCAAGATGGTGGTGGAGCTGCGGCCGCACGGCGCCGACAAGGGCGATGCCTTGCGTGCCTTCATGGCGGAACCTCCCTTCACCGGCGCGCGTCCCTTGTTCGTGGGCGACGATCTGACCGACGAGGCGGCCTTTGCGGCGGCGGCGGCGCTCGGCGGCGGCGGCATCCTGGTGGGGCCGCCGCGGCCGACGGCGGCGCGATGGCGGCTGGCCGGTGTCCCTGAGACGATCGCGTGGCTCGGCGAAGCGGCGGGCGGCGCCGATGGCTGACCTTTCGCTCTGGCCGATCGGCAATTGCCAGGTGAGCGCGCTGGTCGACGCCGCGGGCAGCTTCGTCTGGGGCTGCCAGCCCCGCGTCGACGGCGATCCGCTCTTCTGCTCGCTGCTGGAGCCGCGCGCCGTAGGCGGCCACCCGCGAGGCGTATGGCGCGTGGCGATCGAGAACCAGGTCGCGGTCGAGCAACGCTATCTGCGCAACACGCCGATCCTCGTCACCCGCCTCACCGACGCCGACGGCGCCGCGGCCGAGATATTCGACTTCTGCCCGCGCTTCGAGCGCACCGGCCGCATGTACCGCCCGGTCGCCTTCGCGCGGATCGTGCGGCCGGTGACCGGCGCGCCGCGGCTGCGCATGATCCTCAACCCGGCCGCAGACTGGGGCGCGCGCGAGGCCGAGCGGACCAGCGGCACCAACCACATACGCTATCTCCTGAAGCCGCAGCCGCTCAGGCTCACGACTGACGCGCCGATCGGTCCTATCGCCGAGGGCCGCGCCTTCCGGCTCGAACGGCCGCTCCACTTCTTCCTCGGCCCCGACGAGCCGTTCGTCGGCCATGTCGGTCACAGCCTGGCGACGATGCTCCACCAGACCTCCGACCATTGGCGCGAATGGGTGCGCGGGCTCGCCGTGCCGCTCGAATGGCAGCGCCAGGTGATCCGCGCCGCCATCACCCTCAAGCTTTGCCAGCATGAGGAGACCGGCGCGATCGTCGCCGCGCTCACCACCTCGATCCCCGAGGCGCCCGGCAGCGGCCGCAACTGGGACTATCGCTATTGCTGGATCCGCGACGCTTATTACACCGTGCAGGCGCTGAACCGGCTCGG
>DASVRK010000271.1:0-11843 GCA_036388655.1 Allosphingosinicella sp.
CTAATCCTTGCCGCGACGACCGACGCGATGCCGCGGCCGGTCAGCGGAGAAGAGCGTGTTTCAGTCCGCAATCACGGGATCGATCGATAACCGCATCGAGCCACGCGCGGAGGTGTATCACCGCACCCGCGCGACGATGCCCGATCGGCAGGTCTGCTCGGTGCTCGTCGTCAACATCTCCGCGAGCGGGCTGATGCTGCGCAGCGACGCGCTGGTCGCGGTCGGCGACCGTATCCAGGTTATGCTGCCGACCGCGGGCGAGGTCGCCGCAACGGTACGCTGGGCGCTCGGCGGACGCCTCGGCTGCCAGTTCGACGCGGCGATCCCGGGGCCGCGCTACGCTGCGGTGCTCGCCAAACTGGATCGCTGATCAACCGGAACGCAGCAGCGCCACGCCCGCATCGCGTTCGAACAGATACAGCAACGTCCGCGCCGCCTGCCCGCGCGGCCCCGCGAGCCCGCCGTCGCGGTCGATCAGCAGCCGCGCATCATCCTGCGCGCATTGCAGCAGATCGTGGAGCAAATCGGGGGTCGCGATCCGGAACGCCGCCTCGCCCGACTGCCGCGTGCCCAGCATCTCGCCCGCGCCGCGCAGCCGTAGATCCTCTTCGGCGATGCGGAAGCCGTCATTGGTCTCGCGCATCAAGGCCAAGCGGGCGCGGCCGGTCTCGCTCAGCGCATTGCCGCGCAGGAGCAGGCAGACCGAGCGCTGGTCGCCGCGGCCGACCCGGCCCCGCAATTGGTGGAGCTGGGCGAGGCCGAAGCGGTCGGCGCCCTCGACGATCATCAGCGTCGCGTTGGGGACATCGACGCCGACTTCGATTACCGTGGTCGCGACCAGCACCGCAATGTCGCCGCGCTGGAAGGCGGCCATCACCGCGTCCTTCTCCGGCCCTTTCATGCGGCCATGGACGAGCCCGACCTTGTCGCCGAAGCGAAGCCGCAGCACCTGCGCCCGCTCTTCCGCGGCGGCCTGGTCGGAAGCCTCGCTCTCTTCGACCAAGGGGCAGACCCAATAAGACTGGGCGCCGCGGGCGATGTGGCGGGCGAGCGCGTCGACCACTTCGGGGAGCCGCTCTACGCTCAGCACCCGGGTCTCGATCGGCTGGCGGCCGGGCGGCATCTCGTCGAGGCGGCTGACGTCCATCTCGCCATAATTGGTGAGGGTGAGGGTGCGGGGGATCGGAGTCGCGGTCATGACCAGCAGGTGCGGCGGCCGCTCGGCTTTCTGGGCGAGCATCATGCGCTGGGCGACGCCGAAGCGATGCTGCTCGTCGACCACGGCGAGGCCGAGCCGGCGGTAGCTTACCGCCTGCTGAAAGATGGCGTGGGTGCCGACGAGGATGTGGATCGAGCCGTCGGCGAGGCCCATCAGGGTGGCCTCGCGCGCCCTCCCCTTCTCGCGCCCGGTGAGGATGGCGACGTTGACCGGCAGGCCGGCGAGCTGGCGCGAGAGCGTGTCGTGATGCTGGCGCGCGAGGATCTCGGTGGGGGCGAGCAAGGCGCCTTGCGCGCCCGCTTCGACCGCGCTCAGCAGCGCCATCAGCGCGACCAGGGTCTTGCCCGAGCCGACATCGCCCTGGAGCAGACGGAGCATGGGCACCTCCTGCTGGAGGTCGCCGTCGATCTCGGCGATCGCGCGCGCCTGGGCGCCGGTCGGGGCATAAGGCAGCTTGAGCGCGCCGCGGAGACGGCCGTCGCCCCTGAGCGGGACGCCGCGCCGCTTGCGCGAAGAGGCGCGCACCAGCCTCAGCGCGAGCTGGTTGGCGAAGATCTCGTCATAAGCGAGCCGCTCGCGCGCCTTCGAGTTGTTGCGGGCGCGATGGGCGGTCTGGAGCGCGTCGGACCAGCCGGGCCATTGCCGCCGGTCGAGCAGGCTCGGCTCGATCCACTCGCCAAGCTCGGGCACCCGCGCCAGCGCCTGGCCGGCGAGCTGGCCCAGGCGGTTGTTGGTGAGCCCTTCCGAGAGGGGATAGACCGGCTCGCGCTCCGGCAGGGTTGCGGCTTCCTCGGGCGGGAGCACATAGTCCGGATGGACGATCTGCAGCTCCTGGCCGTACATTTCCATTCGGCCGGAGACGACGCGCGGGACGCCGAGCTGGAGCTGCTTCTTGGCCCAGCCGGGATTGTTGAAATAAGTGAGCGTCAGGTAATTGCCGTCGCGGTCGGCGGCGAGCACCCGGAACGGGCTGCGCGGGCCGGCCTGGCGGTAATCGACCGGGGTGACCGTCACCGTCACCACGCTGCCGGCATCGGCCATGTCGAGGATGTCGACGCGCTTGCGCTCGATCCAGCTCACCGGCAGGTGGAAGAGGATGTCGACGACGCGCTCGAGGCCGAGCCGCTTCAACGGCTTGGCCAGCGCCGGGCCGATACCCTTCAGCACCTCGACTTCGGCGAACAGAGGGTTGAGGATGTCGGGCCGCATCGTCCGACCGCTTAAGCGGAGGACGGGCCGCTCACAATCCTTCGCCGGGCGCGGTCAGGCGCCGTAGGCGTGGATCAGGTCCACCCGCGACCAGATGATCGCGTAATCGGTGGGGAGATATTCGCCCTTGTCATAGAGTTCGCGCCGGCTGGCGGAGGTGGCCGTCGCGTTGGCGATCGCCCCTTCGTTGCTGCCGACCAGCATGCGGAAGCCGCCGCGGCCGATCTGCAGGTCCTGCGCGAAGCTGAGCCGCGGCGTCACCCGTTTGACTTCCGGATCGTAGAACCAGGCCGTGCCGAAGACGCCGCGCGCCTCCGGCAAAGCCGGCAAGGCGAGCGCGGCGAGCCGCAGCGCCTCGCCCCAGCCGGCCTCGTTCCAATAGGCCTTGGCGACGGGATCGTGCGTATGGCCTTCGAGGAACGGCCGGCGGCCGCCGCAGCGCAGGAAGACATGCGCCGCCGCGGCCGATCCGGCGCGCAGCACCGTCTTGGCCGGAAGCCCCGAATGCGGCCACCAGACCTGCGCGAAAGCGGGGATCATCACGACGCGCGCGAGCCAGAGATCCTTGAGGAAGCTGTCTTTGGCGAGATCGGCGAAAGCAGGATCGGCCTCGATCTGGTCGAGGATGCGGTGGAAGCCATCGGCGTAATGGAGCGCGAATTCCTCATCGAGGCCGGTGGCCGCGAACACTTCTTCGAAGCGGCCGATATGCCAGAGCATCAGCGCGCACAGCCAGGGGGCCCTGAGGTCCGACTGGATCGCGGCCATCATCTCCGCCGCTTCGACGGGCACTTCATTATATTTGCGGATCACCGCGTCCGAGGCCCAGGCGTCCTCGAACCGATCAAAGGGCAAGGCGGCGAGCGCCGCGGCAAGGCCGGGATGGCGCTCGGCGAGGGCGGCGGTCGCCGGCTTGATCCGATCGGCATAGGGCTCGCGCCCGCGCCAGGTGGGGAACAGGGCTTCGGCCGGGACCGGCCGCGCGGCGGGCGAGGGTCGCATCAACATGCGGCCGATATAGCAGAGGATGCTTACCCGGCTGTTACCTTGAGGCTGGTTTCAGCCGGGCAGCAGCGCGCAGCTTGGCGGTATAATGAAGCAGGCCGGACAGATAGGCGTCGAACTCGGCGTCGCTGACGCGGCGGCCGTCGAGCAATCGGCGCAGCGCCAGCGGATCGGCGCCGGGAGCGTTCAGCCCTTCGGTGACGAGGGTCGCCGAATGCACGCCGGCGGCGGCGAGCAAGGCGCGGGCGCGAGGATGGTTGCTGCCGCTGGGGTGGCAGAAATGGGTGAAGGGCCGGTCGCCGATGGCGGCGCGGAGGAAGGCGCGATTCTCCTCGACCTCGGCGGCGAGCGTGTCGATGCGGGTGGCGATGTCGATGTGACGATGGGTGTGGAGCTGGACGTCGAGCCCGCGCCGCTTGGCCTCGGCGAATTGGTCGGCCGACATGATGTTGAATTGCTGGAGATCGAGCCAGGCCTCGTCGACGCCGAGCTCCGCCCCGAACCGACGCAGCGCCGCCAGCCGGTCATCGAGGGGAAGCGCCTCGATCGCGGCGGTCTTCGCGACCGGGTCGATATCCGGACGGCCGCCGGCGAGGCGCAGATAATCGACCGCGACATTGACGACGGGGAGCGCCCGGCCGGCATACCAGGTGGTGGCATAGAGCGTCGCCGGCAGCGCGTAAGCTTCGAGCACCGGCAGCATGTGGGTGAAGGTGGAGACCCAGCCGTCGTCGATGGTGATCACCACCGCCGCCTCGGGGAGGGTACCGCGGGCGAGCCGATCGACCGCCTCGGCGAGCGGCAGCACCGGCCGTCCCGAGCGCTTGAGCCGCGCCATCCGCGCCTCGAACTGTTCGGGCGAAATGAAGGTGCAGTCGCCGAATTCGTAGCCGGGGGTCACCCACAGGCCATGATAGCAAAGGATGCGCAGCTGCCCCGCCGTCGCCTTGCGCGCCGCCGCCGCCAGCCCCGCCGACGATGCCGCCGCGAGAATCCTCCGCTTCAAAGACACGAGCTCGTCTCCCACCCCCGGTACACGCGCTGCCAATGCGGGTGAGGCTAGCGGGTGCAGGTTGAAAGTTCGATAATGAGCGGCTGAACGCCTCGTGCGGGCGCTTCAAAGCCGAGGGGGGAGCGCCTACATGGGCGCTTGAACCTTCCGGAGCCGAGCCGCCGCCGCGCGTCCCGGCTCTGTTTCGCATGGGAGCGAGCCTTGGACCCCGCCGACCGTATCAAGCGCCTCCGCTATCGCGCCTGGCACCGCGGCACGCGCGAGGCGGACTTCCTGATCGGCGGCTATTTCGACCGGCACCATGGCGGCTGGGGCGAGGCGGAGACGGCCTGGTTCGAAGCCCTGATCGAGGAGCAGGATGTCGACATCATGGCTTGGGCGATCGGAACCGCCGAGCCGCCCGCTCGCTACAACGGCGGCATGATGCGGCGCCTCCAAACCCTCGACTATATCAAGCATCCGGAGTGATCGTGGACGATATCGAACTGGCGCCGAAGCCCGCGGCCGAACGGAGCAGGAGCGGCGGCAAGGACAAGGCGGAGGCGCCCGCGCGCGTCGACCTCCAGACCCTGTTGAGGGCGAAGGAGCCGGTGACGCTGGCGGGCGCGCCGGCGGGGTTCGTGCCGTGGCTGGCGGCCGACCTCGCCCGCGCCGCGGCCGGCACCGGCGGCGGCGCCCGCGCCGTGTTCATCGCGTCCGACGAAGCGGCGATGCGGCACATCCTGGATGCCGCCCCTTATATCGCGCCGGAGCTGGAGACGCTGAGCTTCCCGGCCTGGGACTGCCTGCCTTACGACCGCAGCTCGCCTTCGCTGCGCTCCACGTCGGAGCGGCTGGCGACGCTGCACGCGCTGCAGCGCAAGCCCGCCAAGCCGCAGCTCCTCGTCACCACGGTCAACGCGGCCACCCAGCTGACGCTGAGCCCGTTCCGCATTCGCCAGCTAGTCGCGCGGCTCGCGCCCGGCGAACGGATCGACCTCGACCGGCTGGCCGCGTTGCTCAGCGCCAACGGCTATATGCGCACCGACACTGTCCAGGATGCGGGCGAGTTCGCGGTGCGCGGCGGGATCGTGGACCTGTTCCCCGCGGGCGAGGAGCAGGGGCTGAGGCTCGACTTCTTCGGCGACGAGATCGAGAGCGTGCGGCGCTTCGACCCCTCGACGCAGCGGACCACCGGCACCGCCGAGGGCGGCTTCACGCTGCTGCCCGCCTCCGAAACCCTGCTCGACGAAGGCAGCGTCAAGCGCTTCCGGTCGCGCTACCGCGAATTGTTCGGCGCCACCGCGACCGGCGATCCGGTCTACCAGGCCGTGTCGGAGGGCCGCCGCCTGGCCGGCGTCGACCATTGGCTGCCCTTGTTCGAGGAACGGCTCGCCACCCTGTTCGACCATCTCGGCGAACGCGACATCATCGTCCGCGATGCCGGCCATGCCGGCGCCGCCGAAGCCCGGTTCGAGGCGGTGGCGGATTATTACGAGAACCGCGTCCGCGCCCAGTCCGGCGACGCCGGCAGCTACCGGCCGCTGAAGCCCGAGACGCTCTATCTGCAGCCGGGCGACTGGGAGGCGCTGATCGCCGAGCGGCCGCTGCACATCGTCTCGCCCTATCGTGAGCCGCCGGGGCCGGCGGTGGCCGATTTCGGGGTAGACGGCCCGCGCGACTTCGCCCCCGAGCGCGCGCAGAACGTCAATGTCTACGAAGCCGTGGTCGAGCATGTCACGGCGCTGCGCCGCGCCGGCAAGAAAGTGGTGCTGGCGAGCTATTCGCGCGGCGCGCGCGAACGGCTGAAGGGCCTGCTCGAAGATCATGGGCTGAAGAAGCTGGCGCTGGCCGACGGGTGGCAGGAGGCGCTGGGCGGACCGGTCGCGCTCACCGTCATCCAGCTCGACCACGGCTTCACCACCGCCGACATCGCCTTGCTGACCGAGCAGGACATGCTCGGCGACCGGCTGGTCCGCCGCCGCAAGCGCAAGAAGAGCCAGGATGCGTTCCTGAACGAACTCGCCGCGCTCAGCGCCGGCGATCTCGTCGTCCATGCCGATCATGGCATCGGCCGCTACGAGGGGCTGACCCAGATCCCGGTCGGCAGCTCGCCGCACGATTGCGTCGCACTCGAATATGCCGGCGGCGACAAGCTCTACGTGCCGGTCGAGAATATCGACGTGCTCTCGCGCTACGGCAGCGAGAGCGACGGGGTCGCGCTCGACCGGCTCGGCGGCGAGGCGTGGCAGCGGCGCAAGTCGCGGATGAAGGAGCGGATCCGCGAGATTGCCGGCGAGCTCATCAAGACCGCGGCCGCGCGCGCGCTGCGCCCGGGCCAGGTCGCCGAGCCGGACACCGGCTACGCCGCCTTCGCCGACCGCTTCCCCTATGAGGAGACGGACGACCAGGAGCGGGCGATCACCGACGTCATCGCCGACCTCGGCGCCGGGCGGCCGATGGACCGGCTGGTCTGCGGCGACGTCGGCTTCGGCAAGACCGAGGTCGCGCTCCGGGCCGCATTCATCGCCGCCATGTCCGGGCTCCAGGTGGCTTTGGTCTGCCCGACTACTTTGCTCGCGCGCCAGCATTTCAACACCTTCCGCGAGCGCTTCCAGGGCTTCCCGCTCGAGATCGGGCGGCTCTCCCGGCTGGTGCCCGCCGCCGAAGCCAAGGCGACCAAGGAAGGGATCAAGGACGGCAAGATCGACATCGTCATCGGCACCCACGCGATCCTCGCCAAGAGCGTCGAGTTCAAGCAGCTCGGCCTCGTCATCGTCGACGAGGAGCAGCGCTTCGGCGTCACCCACAAGGAGCGGCTGAAGGCGATGAAGGCGGACGTCCATGTCCTCACCCTCACCGCGACGCCGATCCCGCGGACGCTGCAAATGGCGATGTCGGGCCTGCGCGAGCTCAGCGTCATCCAGACCCCGCCGGTCGACCGGCTGGCAGTGCGCACCTATGTGATGCCGTGGGACCCGGTGGTGCTGCGCGAAGCTTTGCTGCGCGAACATTATCGCGGCGGCCAATCCTATTTCGTCGCGCCGCGCATCGCCGATTTGCCCGACCTCGAGGAGTTTTTGCGCAGCGAAGTGCCCGAAGTGAGCTTCATCGTCGCCCACGGCCAAATGTCGCCGACCGAGGTCGAGGAGCGGATGTCGGCTTTCTACGACCGCCAATATGACGTGCTGCTTTCGACCACGATCGTCGAATCCGGGCTCGACATACCATCGGCCAACACGCTCATCATCCACCGCGCCGACCGGTTCGGCCTTGCCCAGCTCTACCAGCTACGTGGCCGGGTCGGGCGGGCCAAGACCCGCGCCTATGCCTATTTCACGACGCCGCCGACCCGCACCGTCACCGAAGGGGCGGACAAGCGCCTGCAGGTGCTCGCCAACCTCGATACGCTCGGCGCGGGCTTCCAGCTTGCCACCCACGATCTCGACATTCGCGGCGCCGGCAATCTGCTTGGCGACGAGCAATCCGGCCATATCAAGGAAGTCGGGTTCGAGCTTTACCAGTCGATGCTGGAGGAGGCGATCCTGGAGGCCAGGGCCGCGCCCGGCGCGCCCGTCCGCGCCGGCGACTTCTCGCCTCAGATCACGGTCGACGCGCCGATCATGCTGCCGGAGGAATATGTGCCGGACCTAGACCTTCGCATGGGCCTCTACCGGCGCATGAACGAGCTGGAGGGCGGGCAGGAGATCGAATCCTTCGCCGCCGAGCTGATCGACCGCTTCGGCAAGCTGCCGCAGGCGACCGACAATCTGCTGAAGGTGATCGAGGTCAAACTGAACTGCCGCAAGGCGCAGGTGGTAAAGCTCGACGTCGGTCCGAAGGGGGCGCTGGTCCACTTCCACAACGACACCTTCCCGGACCTCGAAGGGCTGATCGCCTATGTGCAGCGCTTGAAAGGGACCGCAAAGCTGCGGCCGGACAGCAAGCTGGTGATCAGCCGCAGCTGGCCGGACCCGCAGTCGCGGGTCAACGGCGCGCTTCAGCTGTCGCGGGGACTCGCCAAGATCATCGGCTGACGGCGCGCCGCTCCACCGCCTCGAGCTGCAGCCAGGCGGCCATGCGCTCAAGCTCGGCATCGAGCCGTTCGGCGGTTTCGGCGGGCGCGCCGGGCTCGAACGTCACCGCCTGGACCATGAGCCGCGAGCGCTGGCGGTCGGCCTTGAGGTCGACCCGGGCGACGAGCGCTTCGTCCATCAGGAAGGGCAGCACATAATAGCCGTGCACGCGCCGGTCGGCTGGGGTGTAGATTTCGATCCGGTAGCGAAAGCCGAACAAGCGCTCGGTGCGCGCCCGCTCCCATACGAGGGGATCGAACGGGACGAGCAGGGCCTGGCCCTCAATCCGGCGCGGGCGGCGTGCCTCGCGGTGGAGGAAGGCGGGCTTGCCCCAGCCATCGACCGCGACCGGCAGCAGCATCCCCGCCTCGGCCAGCTCGGCGATGGCGGCGCGGGCGGGCTCGGGCGCCAGCCGGAAATAGTCGCGCAGGTCGGTGGCGGTGGCGACGCCGAGCGCGCGGGCGGCACGATCGATCAGCCGCCGGTGGGCCTCGGACTCGTCGGGCGTCGGCAAGGCGAGGATGGCGGGCGGGATGACGCGCTTGGTGAGGTCGTAGACCCGCTCGAAGCTGCGGCGGCGGGTGGCGGTGGTGACGTGGCCGGCCATGAAGAGCCATTCGAGCGCGCGCTTGGCCGCGCCCCATTCCCACCAGCCGCTCCGGCTCCTTGCGCCGTCGAAGTCGGAGGCGGCGAGCGGCCCTTCGGCCCGGATCCGCGCCAGCACCGCTTCGGCCTCGGCGCGGCGCTCGCCGGCAAAGGCGCGCAGGCTCTTCCAGCCGCGCTCGCCGCGGTCGGCGCGCGCCATCCGCCAGCGCAGCAAGGGGTGGAGCGCCACGGGCAGCAAGGAGGCTTCGTGGGCCCAATATTCGAACAGCCGGCGCTCGCCCAGCGGGCCCCAGGCGGCGCGGTCGATGAGGCCGCGATCATAGCCGCCGAGGCGCGAGAAAGCCGGCAGATAATGGGCGCGGGCGAGCACGTTGACGCTGTCGATCTGGTGAAGCGAGAGCCGGTCGGCGATGCGGCGCAAATGGCCGCGGTCGACCTCGGCCGGGCGCGGGAGCCCGAAGCCCTGCGCGGCCAGCGCGACGCGGCGCGCCTGGGGCAGCGACAGGCGTTCGATCGGGGGTTGCACGCGCGGCGTCAGGGCGGGGAGGCGTGGACGGGCGCCGGCTCGGGCGGCGGCGGGCTGGCCTCGCGCCTGCGCCGGTGGCGCGACCAGAAGGTGTAGCAGGCCGGCAGCAGGATGGTATTCACGACGTCGCCAATGCCCTCGGTCAGTTCGAGGGTCTTGCGCCAATCGACCGCATTCTTCAGGTCCTGCCCCTCGTTGAGCAAGGCCGCGAACAGGACGACGACGAGCGGCAGCAGATCGGCCGGCGGGCGGCGGCTGAGCTTGAGCGCGAGCGCATAGACGATGACGCCGCCGTAAATGTGGAGCGCCTGCTCGCTGAGGCCGAGCGCGCCCAGCAGTGCCTTGAAGTCGTGCCAGAGCATCGGGGGGTCCCTAAGGCGGCGCCGTCCGGGTCACAATAGTGGTGGCGAAGGTGGTGCCTGAATCGATGATGCGCGGTGGAGTTAAGCCATTGATACTGTTATAGTTTTATGACTTCTGCTTCGCGGCCGACGGATTCTTCCCAGACCGCTTCGCGGTGCATTTCGAAGCTGCCGTCGAGCGTGCCGAGGCTCCAGACGCCGGTGACGCTGGTGCCGTCTCCGGACAGGCGGCCGACATAATCGACGGCGTGGGCGGCGTCGCTGGCGCCGTCATAGGCTTTGGTGAAATCGACCGCGTGGCCGTGGCGGCTGCCGCTGAGGATCGCTTCGAGGGTGTCGCTGGTGGCGCCGATCGTGTTGGGCTCGATGATGGTGCCGCCGAGGCTGCCGTCATGATCCTCGATGCGGGCGAGGAAGGGCGTGGTCGGCCCCTGCCCCGCCGGATAGGCGAAGCTGCCAAGCCAGAGGCCGCTGAGGTTGAGGTTCGGCTTGGTCACGCGTGCCTCAATCCGCGGGCGAGGCGAGGGTTGCAGCCGGCCCTACCCCGCGACCAGCCGGGCGAGGGCGGCGGTGTCGATTGGGGGCGAACAGAGGAAGCCCTGGTAGAGGGTGCAGCCTTCCTGGGCGAGGAGGCCGAGCTGCTCCTCGGTCTCGACGCCTTCGGCGATGACGTCGAGGCCGAGCGAGCGGGCCATGTCGATGACGCTGCGCACGACGATGCGGTCGCGCGGCGAGCCGGTAATGTCCTCGCTGAGCCGCTTGTCGATCTTGAGATAATCGAGCGGAAGCGCCTTCAGATAAGCGAGGCTCGAATAGCCGGTGCCGAAATCGTCGATCGCGATGCGGAGGCCGCCCTCGCGCAGCCGGGCGAGCAGGGACGCGGCGGCGTTGAGATCCTCGATCAGGCCGCTTTCGGTGACTTCGACGGTGAGGCGGCGCGGATCGAAGCCGCTATCTTCGACCAGCGCCAGGAATTGCGCGGCGAAGCCGGGGCGGACGATGTCGTCGGCGGTGATGTTGACCGCGAGGCGGAGGGCGCCCAGCGACGCCGGCCAGGCCGAGGCGGCGGCGATCGCCTTGCGCTGGACGTGATCGGACAGCTGGACGAGATAGTCGGAGCGTTCGGCGACGTTGAACAGGGTGACCGCGCCGAGCTCGCCGAAATCGGGGTGGCGCCAGCGCGCCAGCGCCTCGGCGCCGACAATGCTGCCGTTGGTGATCGACACTTGCGGCTGGAACAATATCTCGATCTCGTCCTGGTCGAGCGCGCGGCGGAGGTCGATCTCGAGCCGGTCGCCGCGCGCGCTGTCGCTCTGGGCGCCGGCGTCGAACACGCGGATCGGCCCGGCCTCGCCGCCCTTGGCGTCGACCAAAGCCTCGCTGGCGCGGCGCAGCAGGGCGGCGGCATCGTCGCCCGGGCCGGAGGCGGCGACGCCGACCCGGCTGCCGAGCGTGATGACATGGTCGCCCGACATGAACGGGCGCCCGATCCCCTCGACGATCTGACCGGCGAGGAAGCGGCCTTCGGCGAGGCTGGCGGGCGGCGCGAGCAGGACCGCGAATTCGGCGCCGGCGAGGCGGGCGACGAAGCGGCGGCGGCCGTCGGCGTCGACCAGCCGCTCGATGCGGCGGGCAGCGGCCTGCAGCACGGCGTCGCCGGTGGCGCGGCCGAACGCGGCGTTGATCGTGTCGAAGCGGCTGACCGCGAGCAGCAGCAGCACGAGGTGCGGCTCCGGGCCCGCGGCCCCGAGCAATTGCTCCTCGATCCAGGCGCGGGCGGCGCGGGCGTCGCGCACGCCGGTCATCGGATCGCGCGACTGGGTCGCGCCGCTGTCACCGGCGCCGATCG
>DASVRK010000272.1:0-11821 GCA_036388655.1 Allosphingosinicella sp.
GTGAGGAGGAAGGTCTGCACGCCCTCGTCCGACGCGCGGGGAGTGAAGCGCTGATAGTAACGAAGGATGGCGGGGACGATGCCGGCGGCGCCGTTGGTCGGCGCGGTGACGACGCGGCCGCCGGCGGCATTCTCCTCGTTGACCGCCAGCGCCCACAGATTGACCCAGTCGAGCACGGTGAGCGGATCCTGCAGCGTGCGCTCGGCCCGCTCCATCAGCAGCCGGTAGAGGGCGGGCGCGCGGCGCTTCACCTTGAGCCCGCCGGGCAGGATGCCGTCGATGGCGATGCCGCGGTCGATGCAGCTCGCCATGGCGTCGAGGATCGCCTGCAGCCGGCGGTTGATCTCCTCGTCGGAGAGGCCGGCGCGCTCGTTGGCGCGGGCGATGTCGGCGATGGTCAGCCCTTCGCGCTCGGCGATCACCAGCATCTCGTCGGCCGAGCTATAATTATAGGGTATGTCCCAGGCGCCCTCGGGCGGCGCGTTGCGGGCGATCGCGGCTTCGTCGACGATCGCGCCGCCGCCGGTCGAATAATAGACCTTGGCGTCGAGCGGCGCGCCGTCGGTGCCGAGCGCGCTGAAGCGCATGCCGTTGGAATGGTGCGGCAGCCGCTCGCGCTGCAGGAAGCGAAGGTCGCGCGGCTCGTCGAACGGGATGTCGCGCGCGCCGCCCAGCATGAGGCGGCCGGTGGCGCGGATGCGCTCGACGACCGTGTCGGCATGATCGGGGCAGAGCGTATGCGGGCGCTCGCCCGACAGGCCGAGCAGGATGGCACGGTCGGTGGCGTGGCCCTTGCCGGTCAGCGCGAGCGAACCGTAGAGGTCGACCTCGACCCGCGCGACGGCGTCCAGCAGCGCTTTTTCGGCCAGCATCTCGACAAAGGCGCAGGCGGCCGTCATCGGACCCATGGTGTGCGAACTTGAAGGGCCGACCCCGATCTTGAACAGATCGAAGACACTGGAAACCATGCACCTTCTCCTCAAGGCTCGGGCCCACCCGGCCTTCGGGCCAGATGGGCTTCCGGCGCCGCAATGGCAACCGCGCTGATCGCGGGCGAGGCGCCCTTCCTGCTGTTCGACGATGCGCGCGGACAAGGCGCCGGGCCGGCCCGCCTCTACGAGCGGCCGGTCGCCACCGTCACGACGCGCGAGCCGGGGGAGGTGGCGGCATGCCTCGGGCGGCTGCGGCAGGCGCGGGCCGACGGGCTCCACGCCGCCGGCTTCCTGGCCTATGAAGCGGGGCTGGCGCTGGAGGCGAAGCTGGCGCCGCTGGCGCGGGCTCCGGCCGCGGACGCGCCGCCCTTATTGTGGTTCGGCCTGTTCGAAAGTTGCAGCGAAGTTGCGGCATCCGAGGTGCCGGCGCTGCTGCCGGATCCCGCCTCCGCTTTCGCCGCGCCGCCGCGACCGCTGATTGCCCGCCCGGCCTACGAGGCGGCGGCGGACCGGGTGAAGCGCCACATCGAGGCCGGCGACGTCTACCAGGTCAACCTCACCTTCGCCGCCGAAGTGGCGACGGCCGGCCATCCGCTCGCGCTCTATGCGGCGCTTCGCCGCCGGGCGGCGGCGGGCTGGGGCGGCATCGCCTATACCGGCGAGCATTGGCTGCTCTCCTTTTCGCCCGAATTGTTCTTCACCCTCGCCGGCCGGCGGGTGACGACGCGGCCGATGAAGGGGACGGCGGCGCGGCGGAGCGACCCGGCCGAGGACCGCAAGGCGGCGGCGGCGCTTCGCCAGGACCCCAAGCAGCTCGCCGAAAATCTGATGATCGTCGATCTCCTGCGCAACGACCTGTCGCGCGTGTCGAAGCCCGGCACGGTCAAGGCGCCCGATTTGTTCGCGGTCGAGACCTATCCGACCGTCCATCAGATGACCTCCACCGTGACGGCCGAACTCGAGGAGGGAGTCGATGCGATCGGCGTTCTCGAGGCGATGTTCCCGTGCGGCTCGGTGACCGGCGCGCCCAAGATACGGGCGATGCAATTGATCGCCGACATCGAAACGTCGCCGCGCGGCGCCTATACCGGGTCGATCGGCTGGCTGGCGGCGGATGGCGATGCCGCTTTCAATGTCGCGATCAGGACCTTAACCATGCGCGCCGGCGAGGGGCGCGCGATGATGGGGCTCGGCTCCGGCATCGTCGCCGACAGCCGCGTGGGCGAGGAGTGGCGCGAGTGCCTCGCGAAGGGAGCGTTTGTGGCGGGGGAAGGGCGGTTCGACCTGGTGGAGACGATGCGCTTCGACCCGCATGAGGGGGTCGTCGACCTCGAGCGCCACCTCGGCCGGATGAAGCGCAGCGCCGACGAACTCGGCTTCGCCTTCGACCGCCACGAGACTCGCAACGAGCTTCAGGCGGCGACCTTCCGGGTCCGCCAGGAAAGCAAGCTCCGGCTGCTGCTGTCGCGCAGCGGCGCGGTCGCGGTCGAGATCCGGCCGCTGCCGGAAACGCCGCCGGAGCCGGTCGAGGTCGCGGTGGTGCGGCTGCCGGTCGCGCCCGACGACTTCCGGCTCCGCCACAAGACCAGCGATCGCAGCTTCTACGACGAGGCGCGCGAAGCGGCCGGCCGCTTCGAGATCCTGTTCGAAGGGCCGGACGGCTGCCTCACCGAAGGCAGCTTCACCAGCCTGTTCGTCGAGCGCGGCGGCCGGCTGGTGACGCCGCCGCTGGCGCGCGGGCTGATGCCGGGCGTGCTTCGGGGCCGGCTGCTCGCCAGCGGCGAGGCGGTGGAGGGCGATATCGTCCATGCCGATCTGCTCGGCGGCTTCCTGATCGGCAATTCGCTTCGCGGGCTGATCCGCGCGGTGGTCGCGTGAACGGCGTTCACCGGTGGCTCACCGGCGGGCGGCTAGGCCGGCGCAAACGGAGGTAGAGGCATGAAGATCGGTCGCAGGACCTTGCTGGGCGCGGGCGGCGCGGGGCTGCTGGGCGGGACTTTGCTGTTTCGCGGCGGACCGTCCGAGGCGCGCGAGGGCAATTTCGAGGTCAAGCTCAGCGACGCCGAATGGAAGAAACGGCTGACGCCGCAGCAATATGCGGTGCTGCGCCGGGAGAGCACCGAGCGCGCGGGCTCGAGCCCGCTCAACAAGGAGAAGCGCCGCGGAATCTATTCCTGCGCCGGCTGCGGCCTGCCGGTTTATTCCTCGGCGACCAAGTTCGAGAGCGGCACCGGCTGGCCGAGCTTCTGGAAGCCGCTCGCCAATGCGGTCGGCACGCGGGAGGATAACAGCCTGCTGTTCAAGCGCACCGAGGTCCATTGCCGGCGCTGCGGCGGCCATCTCGGCCATGTCTTCGACGACGGCCCCAAGCCGACCGGGCTTCGCTATTGCATGAACGGCGTGGCCATGAAGTTCCGCGCCGCCTGATCCGTCGGGCCTCCGCGCGACCGCTGGATATCAGGCGGCGATCGGGAATTTGAGGAGGCGGTCGGCGAGCGGGACCAGCGCCTGGGCGTCGGGGCCGACGGCGCGGACGATCTCGGGATGGCCGGCATCGAGGCCGCCGGTGAGCGCGCCGAAGGCGGGCAGGATGAGCTTGGTCGCGGTGGCGACGAAGCAGCGCCGCGAGACCTGACGGCCGCGCTGGCTGATCCTGAGCTTGGGATGGAAGTGGCCGGAAAGCTCGGGCCGCGGCTCGGCCGGGTCGGCCTCGTGGCGGAGCAGGAGGCCGTCGACCTCGGCTTCGGCGACGACGCGGCCGCCGCAAGGGTCGGCATAGACCGGGTCGTGATTGCCGGTGATCCAGGTCCAGCGGGTGGCGGCGGTGAGCGCGGTCAGCATTTCGCGCGCGCGCTCGGGCAGGCGCTCGCAGCCGTGGCTGTCGTGGAACGAGTCGCCGAGGCACCAGATTTCCGCGGCCCCGGTCGTGACGGCGAGCGCGGCCAGATCGCCGAGGGTGGCCATCGAATCGTAGGGCGGCAGCATCTGCCCCGAGCGGGCGAACCAGCTCGCTTTTTCGAGGTGGAGGTCGGCGACCAGCAAGGCGCGGCGCGCGGGCCAGAACAAGGCCCCCTGCGGGAGGGCGGTCAGATCGTGGCCGGCGAACGAAAAGGGAACCATCTCCCCCGCTTTAAACGGGCGGGCGGCGCTTGCAAGCGCGTCCAATCAGGCGCCGATCTTTTCGACGGCGGAAGCGACGCGGTCGGCGGCGGAGGCGCCATTGTCGTCGCGCGGGGCGGTCGACAGGAAGATCAAGGTCCCGACGACAAATCCCTGCGCCACCAGCACGAACGGGTTCTGCAATGTCTGCTTGATCTTCATGGCTCTGCTCTCGGTTCGAAAAATTTGCTGTCGGACTGTCCGGTCTTCTGTGCACGGCCGTCTCTAAACGAGGCCTGAATCGCTCACGAGCCTCGCTCGACGAAAGTGCGGAGCGCCGCGACGAAAATGAAAAAGATCCGGCGCCGGGGCAGCGCCCGGCGCCGGAGCTTCAGGGTCCGGATCAGGCGGCTTCGGTTTCGCGCTGGTCGGCGGTCTCGCTGCGCTCGCGGCTGTTCGCCTCGATCGTCTGGGGGGCGGCGCCGTTGATCGCGATCTTGCGCGGCTTCATCGCGTCGGGGATCTCGCGCACCAGCTCGATCGAGAGCAGGCCGTCGCGAAGCTCGGCATTCTCGACCCGGACGAAGTCGGCCAGCTCGAAGCGCCGCTCGAACGCGCGGGTGGCGATGCCGATGTGGAGGTAATTGCCGTCCTTGTTGCGGTTCTCCGCCTTGCGGCCGGTGATCACCATCATGTTCTGCCGCGCGGTGATGTCGATCTCGTCGGCGCGGAAGCCGGCCACGGCGAGCGTGATGCGATAGCTGTCATCGCTCACCTTCTCGATGTCGTAAGGCGGGTAATTGTCGACCTGCTCGGACCGGGCGGCGCTTTCGAGGAAGTCGAACAGCCGGTCGAAGCCGACGGTGGAACGGCGATAGGGAGTAAAATCGAAGCTTCTCATCATGTCCTCCTTGCTGAAGCAACATCAATGAGGGGCGGTTCGGAGCGAAGCGCCCCTGATACGGACCGGAAACTGCAAACAAGTCTTCCGGCTCACGGAATCTAGGAAACGCCCATTTGGGCTTCAAGAGGTCGGGGCGGCCGCGGGCGCGAGGTTGGCCGCCACGATCGCCGCCAGTTCGGCGCCGCTGAACGGCTTGCGCAGCACCGGCACGTCCTGGCCGAGCGCCGCCTCGAGCTGGCTGGTCTCGGCATAGCCGGTGACGAAGACGATCGGCAGCTTAGGGTGGCTGGCGCGGGCGGCGCGGGCGACGTCGGCGCCGTGCATGCCCGGCATGGCGTAATCGACCAGCATCAGGTCGGCGCCCGACTCGGCGAGCTTCGCGAGGCCCGCTTCGCCGCCCTCGGCGTCAATCACGTCATAGCCGAGATTTTCGAGCGCGGTGGCGAGGAAGGCCCGCACATCCTCGTCGTCGTCGATCACCAGGATGGTGGCGCCCGCGGCGGGCAAAGCGGGGGCGGCGGCCTCGATCGCGCGGCTGGGCGGCGTCGGCGGGGCCTCGCCCGCCGCGGCGACCGCCGGCAGCAGGAGATGGACGGCCGTGCCCTTGCCGACTTCGCTGTCGATGCGGATCGTGCCGCCGGACTGGTGGGCGATGCCGTAAACCTGGGCGAGGCCGAGGCCGGTGCCCTTGCCGAGCGGCTTGGTCGAGAAAAAGGGTTCGGTGGCGCGGGCGAGGATTTCATCCGGCATGCCCTCGCCGGTGTCGACCACAGAGACGCGGACATAGTCGCCGTCGTCGAGGTCGGGCTCGGATTCGACCCGGAGCGCGCTGGTGAAGATCGTCACGACGCCGCCTTCGGGCATCGCGTCGCGGGCGTTGATGGCGAGGTTCAGGAGCGCATTTTCGAGCTGGTTGGCGTCGCACAAAGCGTGGCCGACGGCGGGGTCGAGCCGCGTCTGGACCTCGACCTCCTTGCCGATCGTGTGGCGGAGCAGGTCCTTCATGTTGGCGATCACCTGGTTGACCGCGATCGGCGCCATGCTGATCCGCTGGATGCGCGAGAAAGCGAGCAACTGGCCGGTGAGCTTGGCGCCGCGCCGGGCCGAATCGAGCGCGGTCTCGGCGATCCGTTTCAGCCGGGCATCGTCGGTCCGGGTTGCGATGAATTCGAGGCCGCCCATGATCGGCGTCAGCAGATTGTTGAAATCGTGGGCGATACCGCCGGTGAGCTGGCCGACCGCCTCCATCTTCTGGGCCTGGCGCAGCGCCTCTTCGGCGCGCTGGCGCTCGGCGACCTCGGCCTGCAGGCGGTCGAGCGCGGCGGTGAGGTCGGCGGTGCGCTCCGCCACCCTTCGCTCCAGCGTCTCGTTGACCTCGCGCAGCGCCGCTTCGGCATGTTTGGCGTCGGTGATGTCGTGGGCGACGCCGATGAAGCCGACATGCTCGCCGTCCGGCCCCCAGCGCGGCTGCGATTCGGAGCGCAGCCAGCGCCACTCGCCGTCGGCGCGCCGGTAGCGGCCTTCGAGCGCGAACGGCTTCAGCGTCGCCTCGCCGGCCAGGGACTCGGCGAGCAGCCAGCCGATATCGTCGGGGTGGATGATGGTGCGCCAGTCGAAGTCGAGCGCTTCGTCATAGGCAACGCCGAGGAACTCGGCATAAGCGATGTTGACGAAGCCGCGGCGGCGGTCGAGCTTGGTCACCCACATCGGCACCGGCGCCGAATCGGCGATCAGCCGGAACCGCTCCTCGCTCTCGCGCAGCGCGCGCTCGGCTTCGTGCCATTCGGTGACGTCATAGCCCTCGACGAACAGCCCGGTGACCTCGCCGCGTTCGTCCTTGATCGGCTGGAACACGAAATCGAGCAGCCGTTCCTCGGAGCCTGCGTCGGGCTGCCGCCGCAGCGACAGCGGGACCGAGCGCCCGGAAAAGGCCTGGCCGGTCCGGTACACCTTGTCGAGCCGCTCGAAAAAGCCCTGCCCCTCCAGATCGGGGAAGCTCTCGCGCACGGTCTTGCCGATGAGGTCGCTACGCCCGACCAGCTGGAGATAGGAGGCGTTGGCCATTTCGAACACGTGCTCGGGGCCACGTGTGGCGGCCATGAAGCCCGGCGCCTTGTCGAACAGCTGGCGCAGCCGCTCCGCCTCGCCGCCCTGCGGGGTCCCTGGTCCGCCGGCGGACGACCCAGGCGGAGGCGCTGGCATGCCGTCAGGAGCTCCGCCGCTGCGCCTGCCGCTCGGCCTGGCGCAGCAGCCGCAGCGTGTTGCCGCTCCACATCTTCTCGATGTCGCGGTCGCTGAAGCCTTCCTTGCGGAGCCGCGCCGTGATCCGCGGCAGAGCGGCGACATCCTCCATGCCGCGCACGCCGCCGCCGCCGTCCCAGTCGGCGCCGAGCCCGACATGGTCGACCCCCATCACCTTGATCGCGTGCAGCATGCTCCGCATGAACATCTCGAAATCGGCCGCGGTGTAAGGCTGGCGGGCGTCGAGCGCCGCCTTGTCGGCGACCAGCCGGCGCCGCTCGGCGGGAGTGAGATCCAGCCACCGTTCCTGGCGCTTCTCGACCGCGCTGCGCTCGTCCGAATTGTCGTGCTGGACGAGGAACACCGAGTTCATCTGCATGACGCCGCCCGCGCGGGCCAGCTTGCGCATGCGCGCGTCGTCGAGGTTGCGCGGATGGTTGAAGATCGCGCGCGGGCCGGAATGGGAGAGGATGATCGGCGTCTTCGACAGCTTCAGCATCTGGTCGAAGGCGGCGTCGGAGGCGTGGCTGGCGTCGACCACCATGCCGAGCCGGTTCATCTCCGCCACCCATTGCCGCCCGAGCGGGCTCAGCCCGTTCCAGCGCGGCGTGTCGGTGGTCGAATCGGCGAACTGGTTGTTCTTCGAATGGACCGGCCCGGCCATGCGCACGCCCATCTTGTGGAAGGCGGCCAGCAGCGACAGGTCGTTGCCGAGCGGGTAGCTGTTCTCGATGCTCTGGTAGACGATCCGCTTGCCCTCGCGGTGGAGGCGCTCGGCGTCGGCGGCGGTGTAGGCCAGCCCGAGCTTGTCGCTATTGGCGGCGGCCACGCGCTGGATCGCCCGCGCCCGTCCCAGTGCCGCGTCGCGGGCCTGGGTCATGCCCTGTGGCGTCAACGCGCCCTGCGGCGTGTAGATGACGAAGAAGCCGCCATCGAGCCCGCCCGCCTCCATGCGCGGGATGTCGGTCTGGGTGAGGTCCCATTGATATTCGTGCCAGCGGTCGAAGTCCCAGCCGGGCCGCTCGAAATGGACCGGCGTGTCGAGATGGGTGTCGAGCACCAGCATCTGCTCGTGGCTGAGCCGGTCGGCCGGGCTCACCGTCTCATGGGCGGAAGCCGCGAGCGGCACGATCAGTGACAGCGAAAGCAACAGGCTGAGGCGCATTCCAAACTCCCGGTGATGGCGGCGCCAGCATGTAAGCATGATCGGCATTAGGCAAGCGCATGACGGGTCGCCGAAAAAGGCGGGAACCCTTGCCGATGCTCCGGCCTTTGCATTCGCGCGAGGGAGACGAGCGATGACCGATGCGGCACGGGCGATCCAGGAACAAGCGGCGTCCAGCCCGGCGGATATCCGCGCGTCGGGCTGGGTCGAGGTGCTGAAGCGCAGCTGGGCCGAATCGAGCAAGGACAATGTCAACATCATCGCGGCGGGCGTCGCTTTCTACGCCTTCTTGGCCTTCGTGCCGTTGCTGGCGGCGATGATGCTGACCTATGGGCTGGTCGCCGAGCCGTCCTCGGTGGTGCGCCACATGCAGGCGCTGACCGGGATGATGCCGGCCGACGCGGCCCAGCTGATCGGCCAGCAATTGATGAGCATGAGCCAGACGGCCCAGGGGCAGAAGGGCTTCGGGCTGATCCTCGCCTTGCTGCTCGCCATCTACGGCGCGATGCGCGGCTCGTCCTCGATCATCACCGCCTTGAACGTGGTCTACAATGTCGAGGAGGATCGCGGCTTCATCCGCAGCACCCTGCTCGCGCTGGCGCTGACCTTGGGGGCGCTGGTCGCCTTGCTGGTCGCGATCCTGGCGGTATCGTCGCTCGGCTATATCGAGGCCCTGCTGCCGAGCGCGGCGCCGTGGCTGCACGCTTTGCTCAGGATCCTGTTCTGGGTCGCGGCCGCGGCGGTGATCAGCACCCTCGTCGCGATGATCTACCGCTACGCGCCCAACCGGCCGAACCCGAAATGGCGCTGGCTGACGCCCGGCTCGCTCGCCGCCACCTTCCTGTGGGTGGTGGCGACGCTCGGCTTCGGCTTCTACGTCGCCAATTTCGGCAATTACAACGCCACCTACGGCTCGCTCGGCGCGGTGATCGTGTTCCTGACTTGGCTCTATCTCACCGCCTACATCCTACTGATGGGCGGCGAGCTCAACGCCGAGCTCGAAAAGCAGACCAGCTGCAACACGCTCGCCCCCTGAACTAGGCCTGCCAGCGCAGCACGAATTCGCGCAGCGCGCGGGCGTCGTGGAGGGCGTTGTGGGGCACGGCCGAGATTGCCGCGGTGCTGAAGCCGGGGCTGCGGATCAGCTCGAAATGGAGCGTCCCGACCGGCGCCATCTCGCCCTCGCCGGTCACCAGCAAAGCGCAGAAATAGGCAATGTCGTCGGGCCAGTCGGCCAGGATCAGCGGATTATCGTCGGGCGCGAGATAGTCGGCGATCTCGGCCGCCGCCTGCAGCCGCGTCACCGTGCCGCCGTCGAGTCCGGGCGGCACCGAGCGCAGATAGGGGACGACATGGCGCTCGACCCACGGGTGAACCGGGTCCGGCACCGGCAGCAAGGCATAATATTCCTGGTCGCCATGCTCGGGCACCAAAGCGAGGCTGATGAGCTCGCCGCCGAAGCCATTGAACTCGGTGTCGAGGAAATAGCGCATGGGGCGGCGCTATTCCCGTTCCCGGCGCCGCTGTCCACCCGCCGGGGAGCGCTTCGGTCAGTCCTTCACCCAGCTTTCGAATGCGCGCGACGCCAGCTCCGCCGGCACGATATGGCCGCCGCGAAACTCCTCGTAATCGACTTTATAGCCGGCGTCGCGGAGCCGCGGCACGATGCGGCGGCTGGTCGCCTCGATCGGCAGCACCCGGTCGGCGACGCCGTGGCTGATGAAGATTTGCGGCCGCCCCGCCTGCCGGCCCGGAGCGACGAAGCCGGGTGAGAAAGCGAGGATGCGGCCGAACAATTCGCCATTGGCGAGGCCGAGCGACAGAGCATAGGAGGCGCCGTCGGAAAAGCCGCCGATCGCCACCCGCGACCGGTCGACCGCATAAGCCGCGAAGCTTTGCGCGAGCGCCGCGTCGATGGCCGCGACGTCGGAGCCGTAGGCGCGGCCGGCGATGACGTCCCAAGTCGACGCGCGCGAGGCCGGGGCGAGGATGATGAAGCCGAAACGGTCGGCATAGCGGCTGGCGAGGTCGACCGAATGGCGCGCGGTCCCGCCGGCACCGTGGAGCATCAGCAGCAGCGGCATCGGCGCTTCGCGGCGATAGCTTGCCGGCACGTAGAGCAGGGCCGGCTCCGCTCCGGCGACAATGATCTCGTGCTCGCCCGCCGCGCCGGAATGATCGCCGGCCTGGGGCTTGGCGCCGAGCTCGCCACGTGCATGGTTGGCGGCCGGCGCCGCCGCGGACTTGTCAGCGGCCGGCATGCAGGCCCCCAGCAGCAGGGCGAGGGCGGCGCCGCGGAGCCGAATATTCGCGCCCATTCACTTGCCCTCCCCGCCTTCCGGCAGGCGGCGCGGCTTGCCCTCCTCGGTCACGGCGACGAAGGTGAACAGGCCGTGGGTGACCTTCTCGGCATCCTCGCCGCCGGGCGAGCGGGTCCAGGTCTCGACCCGGACCTTGACCGAGACCGCCGTCTCCTCCTCGGCCGAGCAGAAGCAGGTCACTTCGTCGCCGACCGCGATCGGGTGCAGGAACTTCATCGCGTCGACCGCGATCGTCGCCACCCGCCCGCCGGCGCGCTCGGCGGCGAAGGTCGCTCCGGCCAGGTCCATCTGCGACAAGGTCCAGCCGCCGAAAATGTCGCCGGACGGGTTGGCGTCGCGCGGCATGGCGATGGTGCGCAGATGCGGCCCGCCCGGCGGGGATGGAAGTCGGTCGATCATAACACGGGTTCCGGCATAGGTCGGGGCTGAACGCGCGGGCGCCGTGCCGGTGCCCGCCGCTAAGCCTTCGTCGAAGCCGCGCCGCCGCTGGTCGAAAACCGGTCCCCGCCGCCGCGCCGGTGGTCAGTTTCCCGCAAAATCCTCGCGAAAGGCCCCCAAATGCTCGCTGTTTCGACGATTGCCCTGACAATGCTCGCGCTCCAGTCCGCCGCAGCGCCGCCGGCGCTGCCGGCACCGCGCACGGCCGATGCCGCCACGCTCGACGACGAGTTCGACGGCGCCGCGCTGTCCTCCGACTGGACCGTCTTCCATTCGGCTTATGGCTGGCCCGACAAGATCAAGGCGATCGACGTCGGCCGCACCACCGAGGGCGCGCTCCACTTCGAACCTTATCATTCCGGCTGGGTGCGCGACCTCAACGCGCCGTTCCTGTTCAAGACGGTCGAAGGCGATTTCGACGTCCGCGCGCGCGTGCGGGTGAAGGGCCTGAACGGCGAGGTGCCGGGCGGCACCTGGTCGCTGGGCGGCCTGATGGCGCGGGTGCCGAACGGCCTCAAGGCGGCCGACTGGAAGCCGCGGGCGGAGAATTGGCATTTCATCACCACCGGCGTGGGGCTCGAGCCCGGCAAGGTGATGACCGAGACCAAGGGCACCTATAACAGCTATTCCTCGCTGAAACTCCGCCCCTATCGCAGCGGCTGGGTCGAGCTTCGCATGGTGCGCTCGGGCATGGCCCTGTTCGTGCTGGCGCGGCCGGACG
>DASVRK010000273.1:0-3588 GCA_036388655.1 Allosphingosinicella sp.
GGTTGGCTTTGGAAGCCGGCCTTCGCGGGGCAGCCAAGAAGAAGCCGCGCCGCCCGAAAGCCTAATGGACGAACCGAGCTACCACGTCCCGGTAGGAGCGGCTGACCTTCACCTGGCTCCCGGAATCGAGCACCAGGAAACATTCGCCGTTGGTGTGCGGCTTGACCTGCCGGACCAGGTCCAAATTGACGATGCAGCTCCGGTGCACGCGCTGGAAGCGGCGCGGGTCGAGGCGCTTCTCGAGGTCCTTCATGGTCTCGCGCAGGATCAGCGTGTTGTCGCCGGTATAGATGCACATATAGTCGCCCGCGGCGTCGATCTTCTCGATCGTGTCGACGTCGACGCGGAAGATCTGGCCGCGATCCTTGATGTTGATCAGCTTCTCATAGCGGTTCGACTGATGCGCGTCCTCGGCATAGTCGCTGGTGTCGACCGCGTCGGGGGCGACCTCGGCGAGCACTTCCTTCAAGCGGCCGACCTCCTCGACGCCGCGCTTCTCGGCGAGCCGCTGGCGCACCCGGTCGAGCGTGTCGGCGAGCCGCACCTCCTCGACCGGCTTCATCAGATAATCCACCGCCTGCGCTTCGAACGCCTTGATCGCATGGTCGGAATAAGCGGTCACGAACACGAACAAGGGCGGCTCCACCTCCATCAGGCCCTGGATCACCGAAAAGCCGTCGAAGCCGGGCATCTGGATGTCGAGGAAAACGAGGTCCGGCTTGTGCGTCTTGATCGCGCGGATCGCTTCCCGGCCGTTCGAGCAGGTCTCGACGATGTCGACGTCGTCATGCTTCTCCAGGCGCAATTGCAGGCCCTGGATGGCAAGCGGCTCGTCATCGACCAGGATGGTTCGAATGGTCATTTGGCTTCCTCGGCTGGTTCATACTGGTAGGGGATTTCGATGATAACGCCAAACCCGCCCCTTATGTTCGTTTGGGTCTCAAAACGATGGTCGGCGCCATAGGCTTGCGCCAGCCGGTCGCGAATGTTGGCGAGGCCGACCCCGGTCGATTGCTGCGCGCGCACCGTATATTGGCTGTCGGTGCCCGGCCCGGTGTCTGAAACGGTGATCACCACCCGATCGCCGACCTTGCGGGCGTCGATCGCGATGTCCGCCCCTTCCTCCTGCGGCGTCACCGCATATTTGATCGCATTCTCGACCAAAGGCTGGAGCAGCAGCGACGGCAGCCGCGCCCCCGCCGCGGCCGGATCGATATGGAAGCGCGGCCGCAGCCGCTCCTCGAAGCGCATCTTCTCGATCTCGAGATAGAGCTTCAGCGTCTCCACCTCCTGCTCCACCGTCACCTGCCCGGTCGGCTCGTTGACCAAGGTGTAGCGCAGGAACGAGGATAGCCGCGAGAGCATCGCATTGGCCCGGTCGGTCTGCTTCAGCAGGACCAAAGTCGAGATCGAATTCAGCGTGTTGAACAGGAAATGCGGGTTGAGCTGGTAGCGCAGCATCGCCAGCTGGGCCGAACTCGCCTGGGTCTGGAGCCGCAGCAGCTTGTCGCTCTGCTCCTCGAGCAGCAAATAATAATTGATCCCGTAATAGAGCGCCGACCAGGCCGCGAGCAGCGAGAAGGTCAGCAGGATCGAGCTGAAGAATTGCACCCCCTCGGGCCGGAAGCCGGGGCTGAGGAAGGTCGCATAGCTCCACGTCTCGATCGCCGAGAAGCTCGCCGAGGCGGTCAGCACCAACGCGATCGAGAAGGCCCAGGTGACGATCGGCTTCTGCTTGATCAGCCGCCGGTAGGCCGCCGCCATCAGCAAGGTGATCGAATAACCGGTCGCGGTGAGGAGGGCGGTGTGAAGGACGTAGGTCCAGCCCATCGCATTGGCGATGCCGCTCAAGGTGCGCAGCACGAAATAGCCGGCCCAGCCGGCCGATTGCAGCATCCAGAAGGCGCGGTTCTTGTCCTCGAAGAAGGGCTGCTGCTGGAGCCCGAACGGGTTCCGCATCTTCTTCGCCTCGCGCTGCGCGGGCGTCGTCAAGCTGATCGGTTCAGTGGCCACCAGGTTCGGCTCTAAGGAATCTCCGCTCGAATGAAAACCGCCCCGTCATTCCACCAGCCCCGCCGCCTGCCGCCGCACCCTCAGCGCGGAGCCGCCGCCGCTGCCGCGGCCGGGCGCCCCGGCACCACCAGCATCGACCAGTCGCCGGCGTCGCGGACATGCTTCGCAACCGCCGCCCGCACGTCCTCGGCCGTCAGCGTCTCGTAATCGGCGTAATAATTCCGCGTCTGCGCGATCAGCTCGGGCTGGGTGATCCAGTCCTCCATCGATTCCAGCCAGAAGCCGTTGGTCTTCACCCGCCGCTCGATGCCGCTGAGGATCGGGTTCCTGGCGCGCGCATACTCGTCCTCCGCCGCCGGCTTGGCGGCGAGGTCGGCGACGATCTCGCGGGCGATCCGGAAAAAGTCGTCGGCGCTCTCCGGCCGCAATTCCGAGGCGGCGTAGAAAATGCCCCAATCGGGATAATCCTGCGACGTGGTCGACACCGCGCTCGGCGAATAGCTCGACCCCTCCGCCTCGCGCAGCCGCTCGAACAGCCGCACCTGGAGCAGGTGCGCGGCCATCACCAGGGCGCGCCGCTCGCGGATCCGGTCGGTGCCGCCGAAAGTGGTCCAGCCGATCAGCGCGAACGCCTGGTCCTTGTCGCCGACATGGGTGAAGGTGGCGGGCGACGGGTTGGGCCTGGGCGGCGCCACCGCGCGGTGCGCTTCCGGCACCCGCACCGGCGGCCGGGCGGGAAGGGCGGTGATGCTCTTCTTCATCGCCGCGACCGTGGTTTCGAGGTCGACGTCGCCGACGATGATCGCCTGCACCGGCCCCGCTCCCATCAGCGGGGCGAAGAAGGCTTCGAACTGGGCCGGCGTCGCGGCCGCGATCTGGGCCTTCTCGACCGGCGCCCAGCGCGCATCGTTGGGCCGCGCGAAGCCGGAAAATTCCCGCCCCGCCCGCGCCGCCGCCGAAGCGAAGGCGAGGTCGTAGCTTTCGACCGCGCTGGTCTTGATCCGGTCGACCACCGAGCCGTCCCAGCGCGGAAAGGCGAGCTTGCTGGCCAGCAGCCGCAGCTCGTCGCCGAGATCGGTGCCGTTGGTCCGGCCGCTCAGCACGAAGGCATCCTCGTCGACCCCGAAATTGATCCCCATCTTGCGGCCGGTCAGCAGCCGCTCGAGCCCGTCCAGGTCGAGCCCGGCGACGCCGGACGGGACCACCGCTCCGCTCAGCCAGGCCAGCGAGGGCTGGTCCGGCCGCTGCCCCGCCAGCCCGGCGCCGAAGCGCAGCTGGACGGCGACCGAGCCTTTCTCGAAGTCGGTCTGCTTGAAGGTCAGCGTCGATCCATTGGCGAATTCGACGATGGTGACGCCCATATCCTCGATCCGTCGCCGGGCGACTTCGCGGCCTGCGCCGCCGATCGGCGGCAGCGCGTCCATGCTGACCTTGCGGTCGGCCTGGCGCGCGGCCGGCGGCGCTTTCTGCGCGGCGGCGAGGGCGGCCTCGACCGCGGGCGCGGGCACCGGCTCCGGCCCCGCCAGCACCAGCCGCGGCCCTTCGCCCGCCAGCAGCGCGCGCGTGGCCGCCGCG
>DASVRK010000274.1:0-16553 GCA_036388655.1 Allosphingosinicella sp.
AGCGCGTCGAGCAGGTTGATCGTACCCTTGAGGTTGACCTCGAAATCCTCGCGCGGGTCGCCCATCGAGGTGGTGACGGCGACCTGGGCGGCCATATGGAACACCGCCTTGGCCTCGCGCGCGGCGCGGGCGAGCGAATCCTCGTCGCGTATGTCGGCGACGATGCTGTCGATGCGGCCGCCATGGCGGTCCTTGAGCCAAGCCAAATTGGTCTCGACCCCCGGCCGCGACAGCGCGTCATAGACCAGCACCTCATGCCCCGCCCCGGCCAGCGCATCGGCGATGTTGCAACCGATAAACCCGGCCCCGCCAGTGACGAGGATCGGGCGTGCGTCGGAGGGGGAGGTGCTCATTTCGCTCCTCCCCGGCACGGGGAGGGGGACCGCGACGCGAAGCGGCGTGGTGGAGGGGGCCCTCCGTCGGCACTGCTCAGGGTCCGGGCCCCCTCCACCGCGCTTCGCGCGGTCCCCCTCCCCGTTCCGGGGAGGATTTCAAAGACCCCCCTCACGCGACCAGCCCCCGGGCCTCGAGCTCGGCGCGGGCCTCGTCGACGCGGTCGTCGGCGGTCTGCACCGCCACCCATTCGGCAAGCTCGGCCAACCCTTCCTGGAAATCCTTGGTTGCCCTGAAGCCGAGCCTCTCCTCGGTCTTGGACGTGTCGCAGAAGCAATGCCGGATATCGCCGATCCGCGACTTGCCCACGATCTGCGGCGAGATGTCGTTCTTGCCCATCGCCCTGGCGAGCTCCTGCGCGACCTCGGTCACCGAGCGGTCGTTGCCCGACCCGACGTTGAAAATCTCGCCGACCGCCTGCGGCAGCTCGAGCGCTTCGGCGAAGGCGCGGGCGACGTCGCCGACATAGACGAAGTCGCGCCTTTGCTCGCCATCCTCGAAGATCATCGGCTGCTGCCCGTTGAGCAATCGCGAGGCGAAGATGGCGAGGACGCCCGTATAGGGGTTGGAAAGCGCCTGGCCCGGCCCGTAGACGTTGAACAGGCGCAGGCACGCGCCCTCCATGCCATAGGCCTCGGCCATGATCATGGTGGTGCGCTCCTGCACATATTTGTTGAGCGCATAGATGGAGGCGAGGTCGGGCCGCTTGGTCTCCGGCGTGGCGACCGGCTTCAGCGGCCGGCCCTGGACGTCGAGCGGATCCCAGCTCTGATCCTCGGCGGTGCGCGGCGCGCGCCGCGCTTCCTGCACCAGATTGCGGTCGGCGTCGCGATAGAGCCCCTCGCCATAGATGCTCATCGAGGAGGCGGTGACGACGCGGCGCACCGGATGGTCGATCAATTTCTCGAACAGAACGGCGGTGCCGACGTCGTTGACCGACGTGTAGCGCTCGACCGCATACATGGACTGGCCGACCCCGACCTCGGCGGCGAGGTGGATGACGCTGTCGACGCCCTGGAGCGACTTGGCGACGGCATCGCCGTTGCGCACGTCGGCGCGGATCAGCTCGACCTCATGCGGCAGATCCTCGGGCCGCTCGCGGTCGCCATGGACCTGCTCGATGAGGCTGTCGAGGACCCGGACCTGATGGCCGCGTCCGAGCAGTTCCCGCGCCACCGCCCTGCCGATGAAACCGGCGCCGCCGGTGATGAGTATGCGCTCAGTCAATGACTACCCCCGTGGTGGTTTGATCCAGGATTAGGGAAGGTGAATTAACCCAGATTAGCTTCTTCATCTTCTTCTTCCCGGCTCCCATCCCGCCAACCCGAGATTCCCGGGTTTGTTCCGTAACCGTCTCATTTGGTGTCACTCTCAACCCGCGGTGGAACCGCAGTGCAACCCCGTAGGTTGGGCAGCAAAAGCCAAGGTCGTTTCATGTCGGTATCGATTTCAGCGTGACGGCAACTATCCTCCTCATCCGTCATGCAGCACATGTCGAACTGGGCCGCGTTCTATCCGGACGGAGACGGGATGTGGCGTTGAGCAAGGAAGGTCTGGAGCAAGCCGAGATCGTCGCCGACCTGCTCGGCGTGGAGCCGCTCGCGGCCGTCTATTCGAGCCCGCGTGAGCGCGCTTATTATACCGCCCGCCAGGTCGCCGAGCAGCATGAGCTCAAGGTCAGCGTCGCCGACGGGCTCGACGAGGTGGATTTCGGCGACTGGAGCGGCGCCAGCTTCGACGCGCTCGAGGGCGACCCCTTGTGGCAGCAATGGAACGAGGCCCGCGGCAGCGCCCGCCCGCCCGGCGGCGAGAGCATGGCCGAGGCCGCGGCCCGCGCCGCCGCGCAGGTCCAGGAGCTGGCCGCCGATCATTCCGACCAGACCATCGCCGCGGTCAGCCATTGCGACATCATCCGTGGGCTGATCGCTCATTATCTCGGGCTGCCGCTCGACAATCTGCTGCGCTTCGACATCGATCCCGCCTCGGTCTCCCGGCTGATGGTGGGGGCGTGGGGAGCGCGCGTCATCAGCGTGAATGAGAGGCTCTACCAATGACGCTTGCCGCCAGGACGATTACGGCGGCCGACGCCGCGCTCCGCAAGCGCATCGAGGCGCTGGGGCCGTGGTTCCACAATATCCAGCTCGCCGGGATCTGGACCGCGCCCGACCATTTCTTGGGCGATTATCCCAACGAGAAGTTCCAGCGTTTCGCGCCGCATTTGCCGGAGGATCTGAGCGGCAAGACCGTGCTCGACATCGGCTGCAACGCCGGCTTCTATTCGATGGAGATGAAGCGGCGCGGCGCGAGCCGGGTGCTCGGCATCGATTCCGACGACCGCTACCTCGCCCAGGCGCGGCTGGCGGGCGAGGCGCTCGGCTACGACAATATCGAGTTCCGCAACCTCTCCGTCTACGATGTCGGCGCGCTCGGCGAGAAATTCGACGTCGTCATCTTCATGGGCGTGCTCTACCACCTCCGCCATCCTTTGCTGGCGCTCGACCTCATCCACGAGCATGTCGCCGGCGACCTTTTGATCTTCCAGTCGATGCAGCGCGGCTCGCGCCAGGTGCTGGAGCTGGAGGAGGATTACGATTTCGAGGAGACCGGCATGTTCCTCGAAAGCGGCTTTCCCAAGCTGCACTTCATCGAGCGCCAATATGCCCACGACTGGACCAATTGGTGGGTGCCGAACCGGGCCTGCGCCGAGGCCATGCTCCGCGCCTCCGGCTTTTCGATCGAGATTCGGGCCGAGGAGGAGGTCTACATTTGTCGGCGCAGTGAAATGCCTTATGCAGATTGGGGCAATGCGGGCGCGGTCTATCCCGCGGCCGGCGCGGCAACAGGGAGAGAATAATTGATCGAAGCGGCGATGATCTGGAACGAGCCGAACAACAAGTCCCATTGGGACCCGGAGCTCGATCCCGATTGGTCGATCTTTTCGCGCACCGTGGTCGAGGCCGGCAAGGCGATCGCCGCGGTCAACCCGGCCGTGAAACGGGTGCTGGGCGGCATGTCGCCGATCGACCCGCACTTCATCGAGCGGCTGAAGGGCAATGGGGTGCTCGACCATGTTGACGTCATCGCCGTCCACGGCTTCCCGCTCGACTGGAATTTGTGGCCGATCCACGAATGGCCGGACCGCATCGCCGAGATCGAGGCGGTCGCGCCCGACCATGAGATCTGGGCGACCGAGGTCGGCGTCGGCAGCTTCGGCGCCGAGGAGGTGCAGGTGTTCGGGGTCGACCGCACCGCCGAATTGCTGCTCGGCCGGGTGCCGCGCGTCTATTGGTACAGCCTGTTCGATCTGCCGCAGAGCTGGGAGGCGACCACCCGCCACAAGCAGGCCGAAGGATCGAGCTATTACCGCCATTTCTACATGGGCCTGATCAAGGAAGACGGCACGCCCAAGCTCGCGCTCGACCATTTCGCGCGGCACACGCCCGAAATGGGCATCATGCAATGGTTTCATTACGAGGATCATCGCCTCGACGACGCGGTCGCCTGGATGCGGCGGCTCGGGGTCAAAAGGCTGCGCACCGGGCTTAGCTGGTGGGACAGCTACCGCCCCGGCTGGGAACGCTGGTTCGACCGCCAGATGGACGCGCTGGCCGAGTTCGACACCACGGTGACGTTTTGCTTCACGCCCGATTGCGAGGGCATCCAGCCGCACCATACCAGCCCGCCGCGCGACCCGATGTTCTTCGCCGATTTCTGCGCACGGATGATCGAGCGCTACGCGCCCGCCCAGCGCCAGACGCCCGTGCCGTCGCCCGTCCAAGCCCCCGTCCAGGCAAAGGTGGCCTGATGGCGCTTCGCGATCCGCACGCCATCAACGTCGCCATCGTCGGCGTCGGCAATTGCGCCTCCTCGCTCGTCCAGGGCGTGGCGCATTACCAGAATGGCGGGGCCAACGAGCAGATCGGCCTCATGCACTGGGACCTGGGCGGCTACCGGCCCAAGGACATCAGCTTCGTCGCCGCCTGGGACGTCGACCGCCGCAAGGTCGGCCGCGATCTCGGCGAGGCGATCTTCGCCAAACCCAATTGTACCGCGATCTTCTGCGACCACGTGCCGGCGAGCGGCGCCACCGTGAAGATGGGCCGCGTGCTCGACGGCATCTCCGATCATATGGCCGATATGGGCGACGACCGCACCTTCCTGCTCGCCGACGCGGCCGAGCCGGACAAGGCCGACGTGGTCCGCACGCTTCGCGAGACCCAGGCCGACGTGCTGCTCAACTATCTGCCGGTCGGAAGCCAGCAGGCGACCGAATTCTATGCCGAATGCGCGCTCGAGGCGGGGGTGGCGTTCGTCAACAACATCCCGGTCTTCATCGCCAGCGATCCGGCCTGGGCGCGCCGCTTCGCCGAGGCCGGCGTTCCGATCATCGGCGATGACATCAAGGCGCAATTGGGCGCGACCATCGTCCACCGCGTCCTCACCGACCTGTTCCGGAAGCGCGGCGTCAAGCTCGACCGCACCTACCAGCTCAACACCGGCGGCAATACCGACTTCCTCAACATGTCGAACCGCTCGCGGCTGAAATCGAAGAAGATCTCCAAGACCGAGGCGGTCCAGTCGGTCGCCGAGCACCGGCTCGACGACGAGAATATCCATATCGGGCCCAGCGACTATGTCGCCTGGCAGAATGACAACAAGGTCTGCTTCCTGCGCATGGAGGGGCAATTGTTCGGCGGCGTGCCGATGAACCTCGAACTGCGCCTGTCGGTCGAAGATTCGCCCAATTCGGCCGGGGTCGCGATCGACATGATCCGCTGCGCGAAGCTCGCCAAGGACCGCGGCCTCGGCGGCCCGATCCACCCCGCCGCCGCCTATTTTTGCAAGCACCCCCCCGAACAGATCACCGACGACGCCGCCTACGAAGCCCTGGAAGCCTTCATTCGCGGGTGAGGGCGTCTAGCCAGCGCTGCCGTACTTCCCATCGAGATACACCAAAGGGTCCACCTCCGGCCGCACCACCACGTCCTCGACCACGCCGATGAAGATCGAGTGGGTGCCGAACTGGTGGTGGTCGGTGCGGCGGCAGAGCAAGGCCGCCTGCGCGTCGATCAGCCGCGGCGGCCGCTCGCAGTCCAGCTCCCAGCCGTCGGCGAAGCGCAAAGCGTGCTTGGAGCGGTCGGCGAACATCTGGGCGAGATGCTCCTGGTCGCGGTGGAGGACATTGACTCCGAAGTGCGACACGTCCCTGATCGACCCGTAGAGCGAGGCGGCGCGGTTGATGCACACCAAGAGGCTCGGCGGGTCCATCGCCAGCGACGACATGGCGGTGGCGGTGATCCCCATCGGCACCCCGTCGACGCAGATCGAGATGACGTTGACCGTCGAGGCGACGCGGCGCATCGCCTGGCGGAACGTCTCGGTCTGGTCGGCGTCGGCGGCAAGGGCGGTCATCGGCGTTAGCTGGGGCTTGCGAGGGCAAAAGGCAATCGGATGCGGCCGGGGCAGCCGCCGCCGGGAGCGGCAGGAGCAGCAGCAAACCTCCGATTTTGCTGGATAATTTCGGGCGCTTTTGATAATCGCGGGGACAGGGGAGCGGAATGATCGAGTTCATCACAGCGCCGGAAAACCTGCCGTTCGCGGTGGCGTTGATCCTGATGGCCATGATCGGCCTCGTCGAGGCTATCGGCCTCGGCGCCGGCGCCGCGCATCTCGATTTCCACGCCGGCGCCGATGGCGACCTGCTCGGCTGGCTCGGCATCGGCCGCGTCCCGCTGCTGATCCTGCTGGTCGTCTTCCTGGCCTTGTTCGGCATGATCGGCCTCGCCGTCCAGCAGCTCGCCGCCGCGCTCGCCGGAGTGCCGATGGCGCCCCTGAACGCCAGCGCCGTCGCGCTCGTCGCCGCCCTGCCCTTGCTCGGCGTCAGCGCCCGCGCCCTCGCCCGCATCATGCCCAGCGACGAGACCACCGCGATCGGCCTCGACAGCCTGATCGCCAAGCGCGCCACCGTCACCATCGGCACCGCCCGCCGCGGCTCGCCCGCCCGCGCCCAGGTCCGCGACGTCCACGGTCAGACCCATTATGTCATGATCGAGCCGCAGGGCGACGACCAGAGCATCGCCGCCGGCGAGACCGTGCTGCTCGTCCGCCGCGAAGGCGACATCTTCATCGGCCTGATCGAAGGCGACGCGTATCTTCCGCGCCTCGACGACCGGCCGGCCCTCATCAGATAAACGGAGAGACACATGCCTTTCATGAACCTGGCCATCTATGCGGGCGTCGTCCTCGCGACGTTGATCACGCTCGGCCTCATCATCACCCGCCTCTACCGCCGCGCGACGAAGGAGATCGGCTTCGTGCGCACCGGCTTCGGCGGCGAGAAGGTGGTGATCAACGGCGGCGCCCTCGTCCTGCCGGTCCTCCACGAGACCATGCCGGTCAATTTGAACACCGTCCGCCTCGCCGTCGAGCGCAAGAATAACGACGCGCTTATCACGCTCGATCGCCTGCGCATCGACGTGAAGGCCGAATTCTACGTCCGCGTCCGCCCCGACCGCGAATCGATCGCCATCGCCGCCCAGACGCTCGGCCTCCGCACGATGCAGCCCGAGCATCTGAAGGAGCTGATCGAGGGCAAGTTCGTCGACGCGCTTCGCTCGGTCGCCGCCGGCATGACCATGAACCAGCTCCACGAGCAGCGCTCCGAATTCGTCCAGAAGGTGCAGCAGGTCTCGTCCGCCGATCTCGCCATGAACGGCCTCGAGCTCGAAAGCGTGTCGCTGACCGGCCTCGACCAGACCTCGATCGACCATTTCAACGCCAACAACGCGTTTGATGCCGAGGGGCTCACGAAGCTCACCGAGCAGATCGAGCTCCGCCGCAAGGCGCGCAACGACATCGAGCAGGAAACCCGGGTCCAGATCGAGGCCAAGAACCTCGAATCGGCGCGCAAGAGCTTCGAGATTTCGCGCGACACCGAATTCGCCCGGCTCGAGCAGGAGCGCGAGGTCGAAATCCGCCGCGCCGCCCAGAATGCCGAGGTGGCACAGCAGCAGTCCGAGCGGCAGCGTGAGGCGGATGAAGCGCGGATCACCGCCAAGCGCCAGGTCGACAGCGCCCAGATCGAAGCCAACCGGGTCGTCGAGCAGGCCAAGATCACCCAGGCCCAGTCGCTCGAAATCGCCCGCCAGGAGCAGCAGATCGCGGTCCAGAACAAGAGCCGCGAGGAAAGCCAGGCCAAGGCCGAGGCCGACACCGCCCGCGCCGCCGCCGTGGCCGCGGAGGAGAAGGTCGGCACCGCCCGCGAGACCGAGATTGCCGAACGCGTGAAAAGGATCGAGCTGATCGACGCCAGCCGCGAAGCCGAGCGCGCCGCGATCGGCATCAAGGTCCAGGCCGAGGCCGCCAAGCAGGCCGCCGCCGACCATGCCGAAGCGACGCGGCTCGGCGCCGAGGGCGAGGCCGAAGCCGAGAAGCTTCGCGCCGAAGCCTCGCGCGTCCGCTTCGAGGTCGAGGCGGCCGGCCAGCGCGCGATCAACGAGGCGGCGAACCTGCTCTCCTCCGACCAGATCTCGCTGCAGACCAAGATGGCTTTGCTGAAGGTGCTGCCCGAGGTGGTGCGCGAGGCGGCCAAGCCGATGGAGGCGATCGATTCGATCAAAATCATCCAGGTCGACGGCCTCACCGGTGCCGGTGCGGGCTCCGGTCCCGGCGGTGCCGGCGTCCCGTCCGGCGACGGCAATCTCGCCTCCAGCGCCGTCGCCGCGGCCCTGCGCTACCGCGCCCAGGCCCCGATCGTCGACGGCCTGATGAAAGAGCTCGGCTTCGACGGCTCCACCCTGGAGAACCTCGTCGCCGGCGCGGCGGCAAAGCCCGCTGACGAACCCGCGGTCACGGTCGTCACCACCCCCCGGAAGTAGGAGCCCGCTCAATTCCTCCCCGGCTTTTGCCGGGGAGGGGGACCGGCGAAGCCGGTGGAGGGGCGGCGCGCCAGCGCCTCTCCTCACTCCCAAACCTTCACCCGCTCCTCCGCCGGCAAATAAAGCTTGTGCCCCGGCTTCACCCCGAACGCGTCGTACCAGGCGTCGTGGTTGCGCACCGACCACGTCCGCCACTTGCTGGGCGAATGCACCCCCGACAGCACCGCCTTCCGCAATTCCGCCTCGCGGAACGCCACCTTGTTGACCTGCGCCCGGCCCATGAAGAAGCGCTCGGCCCCGGTGAAGCCGTCGATCACCGGCGCGGGCTTGCCGCCCAGCGACAGTTGATACGCGTCCCAGGCGATGGCGAGCCCGGCATTGTCGGCGATATTCTCGCCCAAAGTCTGCGCGCCGCGCACGTTGAGCCCGGGCAGCGCCTCATAGGCATCATATTGGGCGACCAGCTTCTGCGCCCGCTCCTTGAAGCGGGCGAGATCCTGGTCGGTCCACCATTTCACCAGCCGCCCCTCGGGATCGAACTTCGATCCCTGGTCGTCGAAATGGTGGCTGATCTCGTGCCCGATCACATAGCCGATCGCCCCGTAATTGACCGCCGGGTCGGCGCGCGGATCGAAGTGCGGCGCCTGCAAATAGCCGGCCGGGAACACGATCTGGTTGTTCTGGAAGCTCGCATAAGCGTTGGCGGTGATCGGCATCATCCACCATTCGCGGCGGTCGACCGGCCGGTCGATGCGGGCAAGGTCGCGCTGCCAGGCGAAGCGGGCGGCGGCCTTGAGATTGGCATAGGGATCGCCGCGCGCCACCCGCAGCCCCTCATAGCTGCGCCAGGTGTCGGGGCGGCCGATCATCGGCGTGAAGGCGGCGAGCTTGGCCCGCGCCTTGACCTTGGTCTCGGGCGCCATCCAGCTCAGATTGGCGAGCCGCCGGTCCATCGCGGCGAGCACGTTCTTGACGAGGTCGTCCATCGCCGCCTTGGTCTCGGCCGGGAAGTGGCGCTCGATATAGGGCCGCGACACGGCGTCGGTCATCGCGGTGGCGGTGAGCTCCACCGCCTGCAGCCAGCGCGCCGGCGCCTCGGTCGCGCCGCCGAGCGTGCCGCCCGAAAAGGCGAATTCCTCGCGCGCGAACGCGGCCGGCAGGACCAGCGCGCGGTCCTTGGCGAACCGGATCGCCAGCCAGTCCTTCAGCACCGGCAGCGGCGTCGCCCCGAACAGCTTGGCCATCGCCGAGATCGCCGTGGTCTCGCCGACGATATAGGCCGGCCGCCGCGCCAGCCCGGCGCCGCCCAAAAAGGCGTCCCAGTCGAAGCCCGGCGCGCGCGACCGCAGCTCGGCCAAAGTCCAGGGGTTATAGGTCTTGTCGGCGTCGCGCGCATCGGCGAGCGGCCAATGCGCCTCGGCGATCCCGCGCTCGAACTGATAGACCGCCGCCGCCCGCTGCGCCGCCTCCGCCTTGGCGACGCCGGTCAGGGCCAGCATCGCGGCGAGGTGGCCATGATAAGCGGTCTGGGTCGCCGCCGCGTCGCCATCCTCTTTGAGATAATAATCGCGGCTCGGCATGCCGAGGCCGCCCTGGCCGATCCCCGGCACGTAGCGGTTCGGCTCCTTGCTGTCCTGGCCGATGCCGAGCCCGAACGGCGATGGGAAGTAACGCGGCATGCGCCCGAGCGGCGGCGTCCCCTGCCATTCGCGCACCAGCCCGCCCATCAAGGCGGCCAGCGCCGAATGCGAGGCGGCGGCGCGGATCGGCTTCAGGTCGGCCAGCAAGGGCGCGGCGCCGCGCTTCTCGATCGCGGCCTGGTCCATCAGCGACGCGTAATAATCGGCGATGCGCCGGTCGTCGCCCGCGAGGCTCCCGCGCCGGCCATTATATTCGTCGAGGATCGCGCGGACCTGCGACATGGACAGGTCGTTCAGCCGCGCCACCTGGCTCAGCGCCCCGCGATCGGCCGGTATCTCCACCGTCCGCGCCCAGCGCCCGTTGACGTAGGACCAGAAATCGTCGCCCGGGTGCACCGCCCGGTCCATCGAATCGAACTCCACCCCGAACGTCCCCCACGCCGGCTTCCCCGGGGCAGGCTGGGCGGCGGGTGGCTGCTGGGCGGGCGTGGCAGCGGCCACGGTGAGCGCGAGAATCGAAGCAATTCCGAGAATGGCGGTCCGCATGGTGTCTCCCTTGTTTCGGCAAGTCTGCCGCGCCCACACCGGATCGGCAAGCGCCCCTAAATTCCTCCCCTGCATTTGCAGGGGAGGGGGACCGCGCGAAGCGCGGTGGAGGGGCCCGCGCGAAGCGCGTCTCGGTGGATGGACCAGGAGGCGAACCCGTCGGGGGGCCGGGCAAAGCGAGCAGCGCCGCGCCGCCCCTCCACCACCGGCTGCGCCGGCGGTCCCCCTCCCCGTTCCGGGGAGGAGCAATCTCGCTCATGCTGAGGGGGGACTGAGCGAAGTCGAAGGCCCGTCTCGAAGCACGCTCCCCCCTACCGCCGCGAAAACCCCGCCAGCACCTCGCACACCCAGCGGCCGGCCGTCAGCGCCGTCACCTCCCCGACATCCAGCGCAGGATCGAACTCGGTCAGATCGACCAGCTTCACCTGCCGCTGCCGCCCGAGATAGCGCGCCGCCTCGAAGAACATGTCGGCCGGCATCCCGCCCGGCCGCGCGCCCGGCGCGCCGGGGCATTGCGCGCGGTCGATCACGTCGATGTCGAAATCGACCATCACCGCGTCCACATGCCCGAGCCGGCCCAGCGCCTCGTCGATGACCGCGAGGATGCCGCGGCGCTTGCAGTCCGCGATCGTATAGACGCCGATGCCGGCGCCCCGCGCGATGCCGTGCATCCGCGCGGTATTGGCGAACGGCGCGAGCCCGATCTGGCAGATGTTGCCGCCCGGCATCCGGTCTTCGAGCAGCGCCCGGATCGGATTGCCGTTCAAGAGCCCCTCGTCGGTGTCGCGAAGGTCGAAATGCGCATCGAGCGTGATCAGGCCGACCCGGCCGAGCGGCAGGCCGAGCCCGTGCGCGGCCGGGCGGGTGATCGCATTATGCCCGCCGAGCAGCAAGGTGAGCGGGTGCGCGGCGGTGCAGCCCGCTACCGCGCGGCCGATCGGTGCGAACCCCTCCTCCGGCGTCCGCCCCTCGACCGCGACGTCGCCGGCGTCGTAGATTCGGAGCCCGAGCTCCTGCCCGGTCTCGACATCGTAGCGGCTGAAGCGGCGCAGCGTCTCGCGGATCACCCCCGGCGCGAGGTCGTAGCGGCCGGGCGTGACCGACTTGGCCTCCATCGGCGCCCCGAGCAAGGCGACGTCGCCCGGTCCTTGGGAGACGATCAGTTCGCTGAGGCGCGGCCAGGCGGAAGTCGGGTTCATGGCTTTGCCTTACACCGGCTTCGTGCCAAAGGGCGAGCCATGTGGGACCGCCTCCTCACCGACTGCAACATCGCCACCATGGACCCGGCCGTGCCGGGCGCGTTCGGCGCGATCGAGAATGGCGCGATCGGCATCGCCGACGGCCGCATCGTGCGGGTCGGCCGGCGCACCGAGCTTGCCGGCTACCGGGCGCGCGAAGTGGTGCCGCTGGGCGGCGCGTGGGTCACGCCGGGCCTCGTCGATTGCCACACCCATCTCGTCTTCGGCGGCAACCGCTCGGCCGAATATGAGATGCGGCTCGAAGGCGCGAGCTACGAGGAGATCGCCCGCGCCGGCGGCGGCATCGGCGCGACCGTCAAGGCGACTCGCGCGGCCTCGATCGAAGCCCTGGTGCGGGCGGCGCGGCCGCGGCTGCAGGCGATGATGCGCGGCGGCGTCACCACCATCGAGATCAAGTCGGGCTACGGCCTCAACACCGACGGCGAATTGAAGATGCTCGAAGCGGTGCGCGCGCTCGGCGACAGCGAGGCCGTGCGGGTGGTGCCGACCCTGCTCGCGCTCCATGCGCTGCCCGCCGACTTCAAGGATCGGCGCGCCGATTTCGTGCGGATGGCGGTCGACGAGATGCTCCCCGCCGCCGCCGCGCGCGGCCTGGCGCAGGCGGTCGACGCCTTCGCCGAGGGGATCGGCTTCACGGTCGATGAGGTGCGCGCCTTGTTCGCGGCGGCGCGCCGCCACGGCCTGCCGGTGAAGCTCCACGCCGAGCAGCTCAGCAATTTGAGCGGCGCGGCGATGGCCGCCGAATATGGCGCGCTTTCGGCCGACCATCTCGAGCATGTCGACGAGGCCGGCGTCGCCGCGATGGCGGCGGCCGGGATGGTGGCGGTGCTGCTGCCCGGCGCTTTCTACGCGCTGTCGGAGACGAAGAAGCCGCCGGTCGACCTGCTCCGCGCCCACGGCGTGCCGATGGCGGTCGCGACCGACTGCAACCCCGGCACCTCGCCGGTGCTGTCGCCGACCTTGATGCTGAGCATGGCCTGCACCTTGTTCGGCCTCACCCCCGAGGAAGCGCTGGCCGGCATGACCCGCGAGGGCGCCCGCGCGCTCGGCCTCCAGGACAGTCTCGGCACGATCAGCACCGGCAAGGCCGCCGACCTCTGCGTCTGGCGCATCGGCCGCCCCGCCGAGCTTAGCTACTGGATCGGTCTCCCCGGCCCCGAACGCCGCATCGTCGGGGGTGTGGACGCCTAGCGTGGCTCCCACCCCGTTCGTCCCGAGCGAAGTCGAGGGACCCTTTCGAGCGCAGCCGAGAAGGCAAGGCCTCGCCCCGGCTCGGCGGGGTGTCTCGACTTCGCTCGACACGAACGGCTAGGGGGTTCCCATGAACAGACGCGACAACAGCCGCAATATCCGCGCGCGGACCGGACCCGAGATCAAGGCCAGGAGCTGGTCGACCGAGGCCGCGGTCCGGATGCTGATGAACAATCTCGATCCCGACGTCGCCGAGGCGCCCGAGGAGCTGGTCGTCTATGGCGGCATCGGCCGCGCCGCGCGCGACTGGGAGAGCTTCGACCGCATCGTCGAGACGCTCGAGCGGCTCGGCGAGGATGAGACTTTGCTCGTCCAATCGGGCAAGCCGGTCGGCGTCTTCCGCACCCATGAGGACGCGCCGCGCGTGCTGCTCGCCAATAGCAACCTGGTGCCGAAATGGGCGACCTGGGAGCATTTCAACGCGCTCGATCGCAAGGGCCTGATGATGTACGGCCAGATGACGGCCGGGTCGTGGATCTACATCGGCACCCAGGGCATCGTCCAAGGCACGTACGAGACGTTCGCGGAGATGGGACGCCAGCATTATGGCGGCGACCTTGCCGGCAAGTGGATCCTGACCGCGGGGCTGGGCGGCATGGGCGGTGCGCAACCGCTCGCTGCCGTGATGGCCGGCGCACATTGTCTGGCCATAGAATGCCAACAAAGCCGCATTGAGAAACGCCTCGCAACCCGTTATTTAGACAAGGCAACCGCCAGTCTCGACGAAGCCTTGCAGATGCTCTCCGAGGCAACTTCGCCAACATCCGTCGGCCTCCTGGGCAACGCCGCCGAGATCCTTCCCGAAATGCTGAAGCGCGGCATCCGCCCCCACGCCCTCACCGACCAGACGTCCGCCCACGACCCGGTCAATGGCTATTTGCCGATCGGCTGGACCGTCGAGCAATGGATCGAGCGCCGCGAACGCGACCCCAAAGCGGTCGAGCATGCCGCCCGCGCCTCGATGGCCGTCCATGTCGAAGCGATGCTCGCCTATCGCGAAATGGGCATCCCCACCTTCGATTATGGCAACAATATCCGCCAGGTGGCCCGGGACGAGGGCGTCGAACATGCCTTCGACTTCCCTGGCTTTGTTCCCGCCTATGTGCGTCCGCTCTTCTGCCGCGGCATCGGGCCGTTCCGCTGGGTCGCTTTGTCGGGCGATCCCGAGGACATCTACCGCACCGACGCCAAGGTGAAAGAGCTGATCCCCGACGATGCCCATCTCCACCGCTGGCTCGACATGGCGCGGGAGCGGATCGCCTTCCAGGGCCTTCCCGCCCGCATCTGCTGGGTCGGCCTCGGCCAGCGCCACCGGCTCGGCCTCGCCTTCAACGAAATGGTCGCCCGCGGCGAACTAAAGGCGCCGATCGTCATCGGCCGCGACCATCTCGATTCCGGCTCGGTCGCCAGCCCCAACCGCGAGACCGAGGCGATGAAGGACGGCTCCGACGCGGTCTCGGACTGGCCGCTCCTCAACGCGCTCCTCAACACCGCCTCGGGCGCGACCTGGGTCTCGCTCCACCATGGCGGCGGGGTCGGCATGGGCTATTCGCAGCATGCCGGCATGGTGATCGTCGCCGACGGCACGGCAGCGGCCGCCCGCCGCCTCGAGCGTGTGCTGTGGAACGACCCCGGCACCGGCGTCATGCGCCACGCCGACGCTGGCTACGACATCGCCATCGATTGCGCGCGCGAGCAGGACCTCGATTTGCCGATGGTGGGGCGGTGACGAGCCCGATCACCCTGCGCCCCGGCTCCGTCACCCTCGCCGAACTGCGCGCGATCTGGGCCGGCGCTCCCGTCGCGCTCGCCGACGAGGCCTGGCGCGCGGTCGAGGCGGCCGCCGAGAGCGTCGCCCGCATCGTCGCCTCGGGCCGGACCGTCTACGGGGTCAATACCGGCTTCGGTCTGCTCGCCCAGACCCGCATTCCCGACGACCGGCTGCTCGACCTCCAGCGCAACCTCATCCTATCGCACAGCTGCGGCCTCGGCGACGCGCTCGACCCGCGCGTCGTGCGCCTGATCATGGTGCTGAAGGTCATTGGCCTCGCACGCGGCCATTCCGGCGTGACGCGGGCGTTGGTCGAACGCCTGCTCGCGCTGATCGAGGCCGAGGCCTTTCCGGTGGTGCCCGCGCAAGGCTCGGTCGGCGCCTCGGGCGATCTCGCCCCGCTCGCCCACCTCAGCGCCGCGCTGATCGGCGAAGGCGCCATCCTGCTCGGAGGCGAGCGCATGCCGGCGGCGGACGCGCTGGGGAAGCTCGGGCTGGAGCCGCTGGTGCTGGGCCCGAAGGAGGGCCTGGCGCTGATCAACGGCACCCAGGTCTCGACCGCCGTCGCGCTCGATGCCTTGTTCGCCGGCGAACGCGTGTTCGGATCGGCGGTCGTCGCCGGCGCGATGTCGGTCGACGCCCTGAAGGGCACCGACGTCGCCTTCGATCCGCGCATCCATGAGGCGCGCGGCCAACCCGGGCAGATAGCGGTCGCGGCCGCGCTGAAGCGGCTGCTCGGTGGAAGCGCGATCCGCGAGTCGCACGCCGGCTGCCCGCGCGTGCAGGATCCCTACAGCTTCCGCTGCCAGCCTCAGGTGATGGGTGCGGCGCTCGACCTGATGCGCAGCGTCGCCCGGACGCTGGAGATCGAAGCCAATGCCGTCACCGACAATCCGGTCATATTCGGCGACGATGCGGTGTCGGGCGGGAATTTCCACGCCGAGCCGGTCGCCTTCGCCGCCGACATGCTGGCGATGGCGCTGTGCGAGGTCGGCTCGATCTCGGAACGGCGCACCGCCGCGCTGGTCGATCCGAAGATGAGCGGCCTTCCGCCTTTCCTCGTCCAGGACAGCGGCGTCAATTCGGGCTTCATGATCGCACAGGTGACGGCGGCGGCTTTGGTCTCGGAGAATAAAAGCCTCGCTTTCCCCGCCAGCGTCGATTCGATCCCCACTTCGGCTGGCCAGGAAGACCATGTATCGATGGCGACTCACGGGGCGGTGAAGGCGCGGCGGATCGCCGGCAATGCCGCCGGCGTGATCGGCATCGAACTGCTCGCCGCCGCGCAGGGGCTCGACTTCCACGCCCCGCTGCGCACCTCGCCGGCGCTGGTCCCGGTGCACCAGGCGATCCGCGCCGAAATTCCCCATTATGCTTCCGACCGGTATCTCGCCGACGAGCTCGCCTGGGCGAAGCGGGAGGTGCTGGAGGGGCGGCTGGGCGAAGAGCTCCGGGCGGAGCTGTTCAAGTGATCCCCGCCCCGGCATGATTGACCTCGATCAGGCCCCGGCCCAAGCCGAACTTGCCACGGAGGTCTGCGTAATCGGCGCCGGCGCCGCCGGGATCAGCGTGACGCGCAAGCTGTTGGCGGCGGGGCATGAGGTGGTGCTGCTCGAAAGCGGCGGCCTCGACTATGAGGCCGACGTCGCCGAGCTCAACACGGGCGAAAACGTCGGCGAGGATTATTACGACCTCGAAGACAGCCGCCTGCGCTTCTTCGGCGGCACCACGGCGATCTGGGGCGGCCGCTGCGCGGAGCTGGACCCGATCGATCTCGAAAAGCGCGACTATGTGCCGCATTCGGGCTGGCCGATCG
>DASVRK010000275.1:0-4572 GCA_036388655.1 Allosphingosinicella sp.
GAGGTTGAGCGGCAGCCCGACCACGATCCCCGCCACACGCTGCGCGGCGACGATCCCCCTCAGCCGCGTGAGGTCCGCCGCGAACTTGCCGCGCCGGATCAGCTCGGCCGCGGTCGCGATCGTCCAGCCGGCGTCGCACAAGGCGATCCCGATCGTCTTGGTCCCCACGTCGAGCCCGAGCAGCCGCCCGCCCATCGGCAGCGCCTCACGAAATTCGCCCGCGCTCGCCGTAATCATCGCGCCGCGAAGCTCCGCAGCCGCGCTTCGGCGTCGGCGCGCACGTTCGCCCAGAACAGGGCATAATCGAACACATGATAATTATTGCCCGGCAGCACATAGGGCGGGAGCTTGGGCGGGGTCTCGCCGATCAGCAGGAAGCCGCCGGCGTCGCAGCGGGCGGGTACGAGGGCAGGGGTCAGCGCCCCTTCGGTCAGGGCCGCATTCGGGATCAACGTCCCGAGATTGGCCGCGGCCGGCGCCTCGCCGCCGCGATTGCCGGTGAGCGGATTGGTGCACAGCATCGGCGATCCGGCCCGCGGCCGCCCGTTCGGCGCCCGCGACGCATCATAGACGTCGGTCACCATCTCCGGATCGGCGGGCTCGGCGAAGCTCTGCCACGAAAGCACGCAGCCGGCCTGGCCGGCGCGCTCGCAGGCGGGCAGGCCGAGCGAGGGCAGATCGGCGGTGGTCGAGATCGGCCAGCCGATCACATAGGCGGCGGCGATCCGCCGGGCGAGCGGCTTGCCCGCCACCCGGTCCTGCAGCAATTGCGCGAGATGGCGGCTGCCCTGGCTGTGGCCGGCGAGGATGATCGGCCGGTCCTTCGGCGCCTGGGCGACGAACGCGTCGAACGCCGCCAGCACGTCGCGATAGGCATAATCGAGCGCCTTCAGCGCATCCTCCTGCGTGGTGAGAAACGCGCCGAACGTCGCCTGCCGGTATTTGGGCGCCCAGATCGCGGCGACCTGGTTGAACGGGCTCGCCTGGTGGCGGACGAACAATTCCGCCCGCAACTGCGATTCGACATCGTCCACCGGCGCGTTCCAGCGCGTCCCTTCGAGATAGGATGTCGGGTGGATGAAGAACAAGGACGCCGCGTTCCGCCCGCCGCGCGCCACGCCCGCCGGCGTCCACAGCGCCGGATTGTCCGCAATATCGGGCCGCGCGATCCACAACGACGCGTCGGCATAGCTCGGCCCGTCCGGCATCGGCACCTCCTCGAACTTGGCCGAGGGGATGAAGTAAAGCTCCATCCATTGCCGCTGGAAGATGCGGTAGCCGAGCGCGGCCAACAGCAGCAGCATTGTCAGCCCCGCCACCACCCACAGAAAACGCCGCGCCAACATCGTCTCACTCCTTTGCGCGCCCCCAAGCGCATGCCGGCCGCGCTTGCAAGCCGCGCTTTCGCCCACACCGTTCCGCTCCGCGCTTTCCCGCCGACGCCTTGAAGCCGTGCCACGCCTTGAAGCCATAAGAGCCGGGTGCTAGCGGCCGCTCCCATGTCCGTAGACCAGGCTATCGTCCGCCGCATCGCCAAGCTCGCCCGCATCGCCGTCACCGACGCCGAAGCGGACGCGCTCGTGCCCGAGCTCAACAACATCCTCGGCTGGATCGAGCAATTGCAGGAAGTCGACGTCACCGGCGTCGAGCCGATGACCGCCGTCATCCCCAACACCTTGCGCCTGCGCCCGGACGTCGTCACCGACGGCGGCAAGCGCGAAGCGGTGCTCAGGAACGCCCCGCTGGCCGAGCACGGCTTTTTCGCCGTGCCGAAAGTGATCGAGTGATGGCGGCGGGAATGGTGGGGGCGCGGAGGCCAGCCTTTTTCGTCATTCCAGCGCAAGCTGGAATCTCCCTTCTTAAAGGCAAAGAGATTCCAGCTTGCGCTGGAATGACGAGGGGCTCCGCTGGAATGACGGGGAACACCCTGTGACCGCCCTCACCGACCTCGGCGTCGCCCAGATCCGCGACGGCTTCCGCGACGGCGCCTTCACCGCCCGCCAAGTCGCCGAGGCCTTCAACGCCGCCGTCGAAAAGGCGAGGGGGCTCAACGCCTTCGTGATCGCGACGCCCGACCACGCACTCGCCGCCGCCGACCAGGCCGACCGGGACCGCGCCGCCGGCAATTTGCGCCCGCTCTCCGGAGTCCCGCTCGGCATCAAGGACCTGTTCGCCACCGAGGGCGTCCAGACCACCGCCGGCAGTAATATGCTCGGCGGCTTCGCGCCCGCCTACGAATCCACCGTCAGCCGCCATTTGTTCGAGGCCGGCGCCGGCATGCTCGGCAAATTGAACATGGACGAGTTCGCGATGGGCTCGTCCAACGAGACCAGCGCCTATGGCCCCGTAATCTCGCCCTGGCGGCGCAGCGACGGCGGCAATGCCGCGCTGACCCCGGGCGGCTCGTCGGGCGGCTCGGCCGCGGCGGTCGCCGCCCGCATCGCCCCCGGCGTCACCGGCACCGACACTGGCGGCTCGATCCGCCAGCCCGCAGCCTTCACCGGCATCACCGGCATCAAGCCGACCTACGGCCGCTGCTCGCGCTGGGGCATCGTCGCCTTCGCCTCCTCGCTCGACCAGGCCGGGCCGATGGCGCGCGACGTCCGCGATTGCGCGATCCTGCTCGAGGCGATGGCCGGCTTCGACCCGCGCGACGCGACCTCGCTGGAGCTGCCCGTGCCGCATTGGGAGGCCGGACTTTCCAGCGATATCAGGGGCAAGCGCATCGGCATTCCCAAGGAATATCGGATCGAGGGCGTGCCGGACGAGATCGCTACCGTCTGGGACAAGGGCATCGAACTGATGCGCGATGCCGGCGCCGAGATCGTCGAAGTCTCGCTCCCCCACACACGCTACGCGCTCCCGACCTACTACATCATCGCCCCCGCCGAAGCCTCGTCCAACCTCGCCCGCTATGACGGCGTCCGCTACGGCCGGCGTGTCGCCCCGGATCGCGGCAACCTTGCCGACATGTATGAGGCAACCCGCGCCGCCGGCTTCGGCGCCGAGGTCAAGCGCCGCATCATGATCGGCACTTACGTTTTATCCGCAGGCTTTTACGACGCTTATTTCAATCAGGCTCAGAAGGTGCGCGCGCTCATCGCCCGCGATTTCGAGCGGGTCTGGTCCGAATGCGACCTGCTGCTCACCCCGACCGCGCCCTCGGCCGCCTTCGCGCTGGGCGACAAGTCCGACGATCCCATCGCCATGTACCTGAACGACGTCTTCGCCGTTCCCGCCAGCCTCGCCGGCCTGCCGGCCATCTCGGTCCCCGGCGGCCTCAACGATCAGGGCCTGCCGCTCGGCCTCCAGCTGATCGGCAAGCCGCTCGACGAGCAAAGCGTGCTCAACGCAGCCCTCGCGATCGAGGAACGCGCCGGCTTCACCGCCCGCCCGAAGGCCTGGTGGTGATGCTCGGCGAGACCCCCTGGAACCAGCGCGACTTCACCTTCGGCCTGGCCGGCTTCCTCGCCGGCATCCACGCGCTCCGCATCCTCGCCGAAAAGGGCATCGCCACCGCCGAGGATATCGAAGTGTCGCTCGAAGGCATTCGAGCAACCCTCCGCAACCTGCCGGAAGGCCTGGTTTCCGACACCCAGCGCGCCGGCATCGATTCGATGCTCGCCACGCTCCACGCCGCCGCGCTCAATGCCGCCGCTCCCAACACCGAGGAGCCATCCGATGGCTGACGCTTCCGCCGCTTACCGCATCCACGGCGCCACCGGAGAGTGGGAGGTCGTGATCGGGCTCGAGATCCACGCCCAGATCACCTCCAAAGCCAAGCTCTTCTCCGGCGCCTCGACCGAATTCGGCGCCGAGCCCAACAGCCAGGTCAGCCTGGTCGACGCGGCCATGCCGGGCATGCTCCCGGTCCCGAACGCCGAATGCATCCGCCAGGCGGTCCGCACCGGCATGGCGCTGGAGGCGCGGATCAACGCCTGGTCGCGCTTCGACCGCAAGAATTATTTCTACGCGGACCTGCCGCAGGGCTATCAGATTTCCCAGCTTTATCATCCGATTGTCGGCGAAGGCTCGATCGCGATCGAACCCGCTGAGGGGGTGGTGAAGACGGTCGGCATCGAGCGCATCCATATCGAGCAGGATGCCGGCAAGCTGATGCACGATCAGCATCCCAGCTTCTCCTACGTCGATCTCAATCGCTGCGGCGTCGCCCTGATGGAGATCGTCTCGCGCCCCGACATGGCGAGCCCGGAGGAAGCGGGCGCCTACGTGCGCAAGCTGCGCTCCATCCTGCGGTACGTCGGCTCGTGCGACGGAAACATGGAGCAGGGCTCGATGCGTGCCGACGTCAACGTCAGCGTGCGTCGGCCGGGTGAAGAACTCGGCACGCGAACGGAGACCAAGAACGTCAATTCGATCCGCTTCGTCATGCAGGCGATCGAACATGAGGCGCAGCGGCAGGTCGAGGTGCTGGAGAGCGGTGGCAGAATTGAGCAGGAAACCCGCCTGTTCAATCCGGACACCGGCACGACGCGGACGATGCGGTCCAAGGAGGATGCGCACGATTACCGCTACTTCCCCGATCCCGACCTGCTGCCGCTGGAGTTGGAC
>DASVRK010000276.1:0-4095 GCA_036388655.1 Allosphingosinicella sp.
ACGAGCTTCCCGACCGGCTGATCGAGCTGTGACCCCCTTCGACAAGGCTCAGGATGAGCGGGAACCCGTCGAGACGGTCTGGGAAGGCAAGTTCATCGCCGCCAAGCGGATTGGCAAATGGGAGTTCGTCTCCCGCACCCGCGGCGTCAGCGCCGCCGTGATCCTGGCGGTGCATGAGGGCCATGTGCTGCTGGTCGAGCAGCATCGCGCGCCGCTCGGCGCGATGTGCGTCGAGCCTCCCGCCGGCCTGGTCGGCGACGAGGAGGAAGGTGAGGCGATCGAGACCGCCGCCATTCGCGAGCTCGAGGAGGAGACCGGCTACCGCGCCGAACGGATGGTCGCGCTGGGGCGGTTCCATGCCTCGCCGGGGATGTCGTCGGAAGGGTTCACCCTGCTGCGGGCCGAGGGGCTGACCAAGGTCGGCGAGGGCGGCGGCGTCGCCGGCGAGGACATCATCGTCCACCGCGTGCCGCTCGGCGAAGTGCCGGCCTTCGTCGCCGCCAAGCGCGCCGAGGGCGCGGCGATGGACGTCAAGATGCTGATCCTGCTGGCCGGGCCGATGCTGGCGGGGCTGGAAAGCCGCCCCTAAACTGTTCGTGTCGAGCGAAGTTGAGACAATTCTTCGAGCGTAGCGAGAACGGACGGGAAGGCCTCGGCTTCGCTCGGCGGGGTCCCTCGACTTCGCTCGGGATGATCGGATCCCGTGCCGTTCGCCCTAGCGGAAATTGTCGGCGTAGGATTGCAGCCGGATCTTGCGGGTCGTCGGCGGGAGGACGTGATAGTCGATGCCCTCGCGCTCGGCATAGGCCGTGGCCGCCTCGAGGCTGTCGAAGTTGATCGAGACCTGCGCCTGGGTGTCGGCGCCGCCCGACCAGCCGGTCAGCGGATCGGGACTGCGACGGGCGTGGGATTCGAACTCCAGCAACCAGCGTCCCTCCCGGGCCGTGCCGGATTGCATGGCGTTCCTCGATTCCTGGAAGATGCGTGCCGCCATCCCTGCCTCGATCCTTGTTCGCGCCTGCTATACCGCCCTGCCCGAACGGGCGGAAGCCTTCTTGGTTCTCAGCGTCGCATCCGCCTGCGCCGGGTCGTCCGGCCACGGGTGCTTGGGGTAGCGGCCGCGCATCTCGCGCGCGACGTCGGCCCAGCTGCCGGCCCAGAAGCCGGGAAGGTCGCGCGTGGTCTGGATCGGCCGCCCCGCCGGCGAGGTCAGGCTGAGCACCAAAGGCACGCGGCCGTCGCCGATCATCGGGTGACGGGCGAGGCCGAAGAACGCTTGAGGGCGGGCGGTGACGGTCGGTCCCGCTTCGGCTTCGTAATCGATGGCGTGGCTGCTTCCGGCCGGGGTTTCGAAGCTGTGCGGGGCGATGCGGTCGACCGCCTTCAGCCCTTCCCAGCCGAGGAGGGCGTCGAGCGCGCCGGAGAGGGCGGACGGATCGACGTCGCGAAGCGCGCGCTTGCCGGCGACGATTGGGGGCAGCCAGTCGTCGAGGGTGGCGGTGAGGGCCTCGTCGGAGAGGTCGGGCAGGCTTTCGTCGAAGCGGCGGGCGAAGGCGGCGCGTTTGCGCAAGGAAATTGCGGCTTCGCTCCAGGGGAGGAGATGGAGGCCGTGGGTGCGGACGCCTTCGATGAGGGCGGCGGCGACTTCTTCGGGCGAGGCCTTGCCGTCCTGACCCTGCGCCAGGGTGATCGCGCCGAGGCGGCGGCCGCGGCTGGCGCGGACGGTGCCCGTGGCGGGATCGAAAGTCATGTGCGTGCCGGTTTCGATGCGGTCGCCAAACAGGCTTTGCACCGCTTCCTCGGAAAGCGCGGCGGCTGAGAGGATGCGGGCGCCGGCGGCGGTGCCGGAGACTTCGGCGACGGCGAGCCAGGTCTCGCGGGCGAGCGGCGAGGTGGGATCGAGCCGGAAGCCGCGGCCGCCGACCGAAAGCCAGTTCTCGCCGGAAGCGTCGCGGCGTTTCGAAACGCGATCGGGAAAGGCCAAAGCGATGCAGCCGGCCACGGCGTCTCCGGTCGGGAGTCGAAGTGCGGCGAGGGCTTCGGGCTGGACCCCGGCTTTCCCCGGGGAGCGGGTCATCCGGAGCCAGCTTCTCGCCAGGCCCCGCGCCCCTTCCGCCCGCGGGCCGCGGTCGCCGCGCCAGCGCTTCAGCCTCAGCTCGAGATCGCTGTCGTTGCCGCCGAGGCCGCGTTCCGACAGCAACACCGCCGCATCGGCCGCGGTCGCGCCCCAGCCGCGCGCTTCGGCTTCGATCAGCATATGCGCGAGGCGCGGCGGCAGCGGCAGCCGGGCGATAGCCTTGCCATGAGCGGTCGGGCGGCCAGCCGCGTCGATCGCGCCGAGCGCGGTCAGGCGCCGCCGCGCCTCGTCGACCGCGGCCGCCGGCGGCGGGTCGATCCAGCCCAGCGCGCGCGGGTCGGCGACGCCCCAGATCGCGCAGTCGAGCAGCAAGGCGCTGAGATCCGCCTCCAATATCTCCGGCGGGTCGAAGCGCGGCAGCGAGGCCGTCGCCGCTTCTTCCCACAGACGGTAGACGGTGCCCGGCGCCTGGCGGCCGGCGCGGCCCGCGCGCTGCGTGACCGACGCCTGGCTGGCGCGTTCGGTGACGAGGCGGGTGATGCCGGCGCCGCGGTCGTAGCGCGGACGGCGGGCGAGGCCGGAATCGACGACGATGCGGACGCCGTCCAGCGTCAGGCTGGTCTCCGCGATCGAGGTCGCCAGCACGATTTTCCGCCGCCCTGCGGGGGCCGCCCGGATCGCGGCGCGCTGCTCGGCGGGGTCGAGCGTGCCGTGGAGGCGGTGGAGGTCCACCATGGCAGGGAGCCCCTGGAGCCGCTCGGCGGTGCGTTCGATCTCGGCGACGCCGGGCAGGAAGGCGAGCAGGCTGCCCTCGGCCTCGCCGAGCACGCGGCGGATCGCCGTCGCCATCTCATCCTCGACCCGCCGTTCCGCCGCGCGCCCGAGATAGCGAAGGTCGATCGGATGGCTGCGGCCGTGGCTTTCGATCACCGGCGCGCCGCCCATCAAACGGGCGAAGCGGTCGCCCTCCAGCGTCGCCGACATGACGACGAGCTTGAGGTCCGGCCGCAGCGCCGCCTGCGCGTCGAGCGCGAGCGCGAGCCCGAAATCGCTGTCGAGGCTGCGCTCATGGACTTCGTCGAACAGGACGGCCGAGACGCCGGCAAGCTCCGGATCGGCCTGGATGCGGCTGAGGAAAATGCCCTCCGTGAGGACCAGGATGCGGGTGCGGGCGGAGCGCTTGGTATCGAGCCGCGTCGCATAGCCGATCGTGTCGCCGACCCTCTCGCCCGCCAGCTCCGCCATCCGCTCCGCCGCGGCGCGCGCGGCCAGCCGGCGCGGGGATAGGAGCAGGATCTCGCCCGTGCACCAGGCTTCGTCCAGCAGCGCCGGCGCGACCGCCGTCGTCTTGCCCGCGCCCGGGGGAGCGACGAGCACGGCGTTGCTGCCGGCGCGAAGGGTGGCCAGCAGGTCCGGGAGCACGGCGTCGATGGGAAGGGGCAAGGAAATTCCGTTTACTCCACCGCTCATCCGCTGAGCGTAGTCGAAGCGGCGTCTCGAAGCACCCCGGGCGAAGGTCCTTCGAGAAGGGTCTTCGCCAAGCTCAGCCCCTCCTCAGGATGAGCGATTTTCCCGATACCCGACGGCTCAATAAGCCCGCGAAATCGCGAACTCCACCGCCTCCACCAGGGCCGCCTTGGCCTTGCCCGCCGGGAACGGGCCGAGCGCGTCGATGGCGCGCTGGCCGTAGGTGCGGGCGCGGCCGATTGTGTCGTCGATCGCGCCGTGGGCGCTGAGCAGCCCGGTGGCGAAAGCGAGATCCTCGTCGGAAACGCGGCGGCCTTCCATCGCGTCGCGCCAGAAGGCGCGCTCCGCCTCGCTGCCGCGGGCGACGGCGAGGATCACCGGCAAAGTCACCTTGCCGTCGCGGAAATCGTCGCCCACGCCCTTGCCCATCGTGCCGGCGTCCGACGCATAGTCGATCGCATCGTCGATCAGCTGGAAGGCGATGCCGAGGTTGCGGCCATAGGCGTCGAGCGCGGCCTCCTCGCCTTCCGAGCGCTCGGCGATGACCGCGG
>DASVRK010000277.1:0-8814 GCA_036388655.1 Allosphingosinicella sp.
GCTCGACCGGCCGGCCGCTGGCGCAATGGCAGGAGCAGCGCAGCGGCGGTCTCGCGGGCGAGGTCGAGCTCGCGCCCCTGATCCTGCTGCCGGCGCGCCAATGGGTCTATGCGCGCTGCGACGAGCGCTTCGAGAAGATGATGTCCGAAGAGGGTCTTGAGGAAGTCCGCTCGCTGCTGGAGCGAAGGCTGGATCCGATGCTGCCGGTGATGCGGGCGATCGGGGTGCGGGAAATCGCCGGCTATCTCAGCGGCGAGCTGAGCCGGGAGAAGGCGCTGGCGGCCGGCCGCACCGCCACCCGCCAATATGCCAAGCGCCAATATACCTGGTTTTCCCGCCAGCCGCCGGCCGACTGGCCGCGCTTCGCCGACGGGGTTGCCGCGCAATGGCAATTGCCCTAGCCGATCCCGATGCACGTCTACCGCGATGAGGATGCGGACCTCGCGCTGATTCGGGGGCGGCGGGTCGCCGTCGTCGGCTACGGCAATCAGGGCCGCGCGCAGGCGCTCAACCTGCGCGACAGCGACGTCCCCGTCACTATCGCCCTTGCCGAGGATTCCGCCAGCCGGGTGCGCGCCCGCGAGGACGGGTTCGACGTCATGACGGCGGCCGAGGCCTCCGCGAAGGCGGACCTCGTCGTGATGCTCGCCGCCGACGAGCTGCACACCCGCGTCTATGCGGAGGAGGTGGAGCCGAACCTGGCGCAGGGCGCGGCCCTCGTTTTCGCCCACGGCCTCAGCATCCGCTTCGGGCTGATCGAGCCTCGGCCGGACCTGGACATCTTCCTGGTCGCGCCCAAGGGGCCTGGCACCGCGCTTCGCCGGGAATATGAGCAGGGCCGCGGCCTGATCGCCCTGTTCGCGGTGCACCAGGACAAGAGCGGCACGGCCAACGCGACCGCCCTCGCCTACGCGGCGGCGATCGGCAGCGGCCGGGTGGGGATCCTCGAGACCAGCTTCGCCGAGGAATGCGAGGCCGACCTGTTCAACGAGCAGGCGGTATTGTGGGGCGCGATACCGGAGCTGATCCAGGCCGGCTTCGAGACCTTGGTCGACGCCGGCTTCTCCCCCGAAATAGCCTATTTCGAGTGCCTTACCGAAGTGAAGCTGATAGCCGATCTCATCTACGAGCGCGGCATAGCCGGGATGCGCGAGGCGATCTCCAACACCGCGGAATTCGGGGCGCTGAAGGGCGGCACCCGGATCGTCACCGCCGAGACCCGGACCGAAATGCGCCGGATCCTGCGCGAGGTGCGCGGCGGCGGCTTCGTCAAGGATCTGGTCGCCGATGCCGCGGCCGGCTACCCGCTGCTGAGGGTCTCGCGGGCGCAGGCGCGGGCGCATCCGATCGAGGCGGTGGGGGCGCGGCTGCGGGAGCTCGAGCCGTGATCTTCTTCAAAACTCCGCGGCTGGCGATCCGGCGCGCGCGCGAAGACGACCTCGAGCCGCTCCTGCTCAGCTGGTCGGATCCCGCCATGACCCGCTACACTGGCATCAGGCCGGACGTGCGCGGATTCCTTGGCCAGATGATCGCAGACATGCAGGTCAAGCAGCCGGGCGAGATCGATCCCGGCGGTCCCTGGTACCAGTATATCGCCGAGCGCAAGGCCGACGGGGCGCTGGTCGGCGATCTCGGCGTCGGCTTCGGCATACCGGGCGAGCGGCAGGTGGAGCTGGGCTACCGTATCCTCCCCGGTTTCCACCGCCAGGGCTATGCGCGCGAGGCGGTGGCGGGGCTGATCGATTATCTGATCGAGCGTCACGCCATCCACCGCTTCGTCGGCATAGCGGCGGTCCCGAACATCGCCTCGACCGGCCTCTTACGCTCGCTCGGCTTCCGCCAGGAAGGCCGCTTCCGCCAGAGCTTCCTCTGCCACGGCGAATGGCTTGACGACGATTATCTCGCCTTGCTCGCCAGCGAATGGCGCGGCGGCGCGAGCGGCTAGCGCGGCGGGATCGTCCAGAGGTAGATCGAGGCGCGCTCGGTCTCGACCGTCCGCTCGGGCTTCCAATTGCCCATGTCGTGCCAATAGCTGACCACGCGAGTGCCGGGCTTGAGCTCGGCGAGCAGCCGCGGCCGCAGCCGGCGGTTGAGGTCGGGATAGAGGAACAAGGTGACCACGGTGGCGTCGCCGAAATCGGCCTCGAACAGATCCTCGTTGCGGAAGCTGACGCGGCCGGTGACGCCGGCCTTGCGCGCATTGGCGCGGGATTCGGCGATCCGCTTCGGGTCGATGTCGATGCCGACGCCGCGCGCGCCGTAGCGTAGGGCGGCGGTGATCGGGATGCGCCCGTCGCCCGAGCCGAGGTCGTAGACGAGGTCGTCCTTGCCGACCCGGGCCAGCTCGAGCATCCGCTCCACGACCGGCTGCGGCGTCGGCACGTAGCGCACGTCGGGCTTGCGGAGCGCCTTGGCCGCGCCGGGCGGCCGGTCGCCGGCCTCCGGGCCCAAGGGTGCGCATCCCGCGAGGGCAACGACAAGCAAAGCGACAGCAGCCCTCATCCCCATCTCCCGCTATCTCCGCCCGAACAATTTCTCGATATCGGCGTGGCCGAGCTTCACCCAGGTCGGGCGGCCATGGTTGCACTGGCCGCTATGCGGCGTCACCTCCATCTCGCGGAGCAGGGCGTTCATCTCGGCGACCGACAGCACCCGGCCCGCGCGCACGGAGCCGTGGCAGGCCATGGTCGCGGCGACATGGTCGAGCCGCTCCTTGAGGGCGAGCGCTTCGTCATAGGCGGCGAGCTCGTCGGCGAGGTCGGTGACCAGGCCGCGGACGTCGCCATGGCCGAGCAAGGCCGGCGTCGCGCGGACCAGCATCGCGCGGGGGCCGAAACGCTCGAGCTCAAGCCCCATCTCGGCAAGCTCGTCCGCCCGCGCCTCGAGCCGGTCGCAGGCGGGTTCGTCGAGCTCAACCACCTCCGGCAGGAGCAGGCTCTGGCGGGCGACGCCGCCATTCGCCATCGCCTTGCGCATCCGCTCGAGCACCAGCCGCTCGTGCGCGGCATGCTGGTCGACGAGGACGAGGCCGTCCTCGGCCTCGGCGACGATATAGGTGGCGGCCACCTGTCCGCGCGCCACGCCGAGCGGGAAAGTAGCAGCGATCGGGGGAGGCTCGGCCGCGATCTCGGCGCGCCCGGCCGGGGCGGGCTGATAGGCATCATGCCGCTCCCAGACGCTCGACTGGCCGAAGTCGGGACGGGCGAAGCTCGGCCGCTGCGCGGGGGCGGCGGCCGGCCCCGCCTGCCAATTGCCGAGCGCCGAGGCCGAAGGGCGCTGGGCGCTGCGGTGGCCGGCGGCTTCGAGCGCATTGCGGAGGCCGCCGACGATCAGGCCGCGAATGTTGGCCGGATCGCGGAACCGCACCTCCGTCTTGGCGGGATGGACGTTGACGTCGACCTCCTCGCCCGGAAGCTCGATGAACAAGGCGACGATCGGGTGGCGATCGCGGGCGAGCAGGTCCTGATAGGCGGCGCGGACGGCGCCGATCAACAGCCGGTCCTTCACCGGCCGGCCGTTGACGAACAGGAATTGGTGGTCGGCGACGCCGCGGTTGAAGGTGGGAAGGCCCGCCACCCCGCCGAGCGTGGCGGGGCCGCGCTGGTAATCGACCGCGACGCTGTTGTCGGCCAGCCCGCGGTCGGTGAGCCCCGCCACCCGCGCCGGCCGGTCCTCGCCCGGCTGCAGCGACAGGCTGCGGCGCCCGTCATGCGCGAAGGCGAAGCCGATGTCGGGACGGGCCATGGCGAGCCGTTTCACCACGTCGAGGCAGGCGGCATATTCGGAGCGGGCCGAGCGCAGGAACTTGCGGCGCGCGGGCACCTTGCCGAACAGGTCGGCGACGGTGATGCGGGTGCCGGGCGGGAGCGCCGCCGGCCCCTCCCCTTCGAGCCGGCCGTTGTCGATGATCCGCGACCAGCCGTCGGCGGGAGCCTGTCCTGAGCCTGGCGAAGGGCGCACCCGGCTCTCGATGGCGAGCCGGGCGACGCTGGCGATCGACGGCAGCGCCTCGCCGCGAAAACCGAGCGTCGCGACCGCCTCGATAGCGTCGCCCGGGAGCTTCGAAGTGGCGTGCCGCTCGAGCGCCAGCGCCATGTCGCCGGGGGCCATGCCGCAGCCGTCGTCGACCACTTCGATGCGGTCGATGCCGCCGCCGGAAAGCGCGATTGCGATCCGGGTCGCGCCGGCGTCGATCGCGTTTTCCACCAGTTCCTTCAACGCGCTGGCCGGCCGTTCGACCACTTCACCGGCGGCGATTCGGTTGACGAGATGTTCAGGAAGACGCCTTATTGACATGACTCTTTCTCTAGACCAACGGGCGCCATCCCGCGAGCCATGTTAACTGTGTTCTGGACGCATGCGGCGGGGGCACCCTATAGGTCGAAGACGGGCAGTGCCGGCCCTTCGCGGCGCGTCGACGTTGATGAAGCGAGTTTAGGCGAAATGTCTTTGTTCCGGTTCCTGAAGTTTCCCTCGCACGACATGGCCATCGACCTCGGCACCGCCAACACCGTCGTCTATGTGCGCGGCCGCGGCGTCGTCTTGAACGAGCCCTCGGTGGTCGCGATCGAGACGATCAACGGCGTCAAACGCGTCAAGGCGGTCGGCGACGACGCCAAGTTGATGATGGGCAAGACCCCCGACCAGATCGAAGCGATTCGCCCGCTTCGCGACGGCGTCATCGCCGACATCGACGTCGCCGAGCAGATGATCAAGCATTTCATCCAGAAGGTCCACGGCAAGCGCCGCTTCCCGCGCTGGCCGGAGATCGTGATCTGCGTGCCCTCCGGTTCCACCTCGGTCGAGCGGCGCGCGATCCGCGATGCCGCGTCCAACGCCGGCGCCTCGCAGGTGTGGCTGATCGAGGAGCCAATGGCGGCCGCGATCGGCGCCGACATGCCGGTCACCGAACCGATCGGATCGATGGTGGTCGACATCGGCGGCGGCACCACCGAGGTGGCGGTGCTCTCGCTACGCGGCCTCGCCTACACGACTTCGGTCAGGGTCGGCGGCGACAAGATGGACGAAGCCATTTCGTCCTATGTCCGCCGCAACCACAATCTGCTGATCGGCGAGGCCACCGCCGAGCGCATCAAGCAGCAGGTCGGTATCGCCAAGCCGCCGGCCGACGGCGACGGCCTCACCGTCCACATCAAGGGCCGCGACCTGGTCAACGGCGTTCCCAAGGAGATCACCATCAACCAGCGCCAGATCGCCGAGGCGCTGTCGGAGCCGGTCGGGACGATCATCGAGGGCGTCCGCATCGCGCTCGAAAATACCGCGCCGGAACTCGCCGCCGACATCGTCGACCAGGGCATCGTCCTGACCGGCGGCGGCGCCCTGCTCCAGGGGCTGGACGAGGTGCTCCGCGACGAGACCGGCCTCCCCGTCACCGTCGCCGACGATCCGCTGACCTGCGTCGCGCTCGGCACCGGGAGGGCGCTCGAGGAGGAAATCTTCCGCGGCGTGCTGACGACGGCCTAAGCCGGAGCGGGTAGCAGCGAATGGCGCCGCCATCGTCCCGGCGCCCCGGATTTTCCCGGAAGGCGCAATATGGACTGTTCCTCGGCTATGTCGCGGCAATCGGCGGCGTTGTCGTGGCGGTGCTGCTGCTGATCGTCGCCGTCGCCGACCCGCTCGGCTTCAACGCGCTGCGCGGGGCCGCGCTCGACGTCACCACGCCGATCAGCTCGGGCGGGCGGAGCGTGGTCCGCTTCTTCACCGGCAACGCCACCGACCTCGCCAATTATTTCCAGGCCGGCCGGCAGAATTCGGAGCTCAAGCGCCAGCTCGACGGCGCCCACCGCCGGCTGGTCGAGGCACGGGCGATCGAGTTCGAGAATAAGCGCCTGAAGCGGCTGCTCAAGCTGTCCAGCGCCGCCACCGACAAGATCGCCATCGCCCGCATCGTCAGCTCGTCCTTCGATTCCAGCCGCCGCCTCGCCACGCTCGACGTCGGCAGCGCCGCCGGGATCAGGATCGGGCAGCCGGTGCGCTCGCCCGAAGGCCTGCTCGGGCGGATCGTCGAGACCGGCCGCTATGCCTCGCGCGTGCTGCTGATCACAGACGGCGCGAACAACGTCCCGGTCCGGCTGGTGCGGGACGGCACCCCGGCGATGGCGACCGGCCGCGGCGACGGCACGATCGAACTGAAACCGCTCGAAGTCGGCGAGAACCCGTTCAAGCGCGGCGACATCTTCATCACCTCGGGCGTCGGCGGCATCTATTCGCCGGGCGTGCCGGTGGCGATGGTGATCCGCGCCACCAAGGACGAGACCGTCGCGCGCCCGCTGGCCGACCCCGCCCGGGTCGATTTCGCGATGGTCCAGAGCCTCTACATGCCGGCCGCCGAGGCGCCGGTCGAAGCGGCCCCGCCGCCGCCCCCTGCCCTCCCGGCGCAGCAGCCATGAGCCGGATCGCGCTCACCCGCGGCGACGTGCGGCTGAAGACGCTGCGGCGGAACTACGTGCCGATCGGCTCCACCGTCATCGCCTGCTCGCTGGTAATCCTGCCGGTGGTGGTGAGCTCGCCGATCGTCCCCGACTTCGCCTTTCTGGTGCTGATCGCGTGGCGGCTGCTCCGGCCGGAAATGTGGGCGGCCACGATCGCGCTCCCGCTCGGCTTCTATAACGACCTCATCGCCGGCCACCCGATCGGCCAGTCGATGGCCTTGTGGACGCTGACCTTCCTCGCCTTCGACCTGCTCGACAGCCGCGTGCTGTTCCGCGACTATTGGATGGACTGGTTCTTTGCGTCGCTGGCCATCCTCTTCTATATTTCAGGCGGCTGGTTCGTTGCCTATGTAATGGGCAGCACGGCGGAGTTTTCGGTTATGCTGCCGCAGCTTGTGGCGTCGATATTGGCTTTCCCCCTGGTGGCGCGGATCGTGCTCACCCTCGACCGCTGGCGGCTGACGCGATGAGACGCGCGGTTCCGCTGATCACCGAGAATTCGCAGGCCTATACCTTCACCCGGCGGGCGCTGGTGCTGGGCGGCCTGCAGGGCGGGGTCGCGGCTTTGCTCGCCGGCCGCATGGCCTGGCTGTCGATCGCCGAAAACGAGCATTACAAGCTGCTCGCCGAGAGCAACCGGGTCCAGATGATGCTGGTGCCGCCGCGGCGCGGCTGGATCGTCGACCGCGCCGGACGACCGATCGCCGTCAACCGCAGCGACTATCGCGTCGACCTCATCCCCGACCAGCTCAAGGATCCCGAGCGGGTGGTCGCCCAGCTCGCCCAGTTGCTCGAGCTGCCCGCCGACGAAGTGGAGCGCATCCGCGAAGAGCTCGCCCGCGCCGCCGGCTACCAGCCGGTGCCGGTGGCGGAGAATCTCACCTTCGACAAATATGCCGCCGTCACCCTGCGCCTGCCGGAGATGCCCGGCGTCGCGCCGCTCAGGGGCTTCAGCCGCTTCTACCCGGACGGCGCCGCGGTCGGCCATCTGGTCGGCTATGTCGGCACCGCCAACAAGGAGGAATATGAGGCCGAGAAGAACCCGCTGCTGATCACGCCGGGCTTCAAGATCGGCAAGGACGGGCTCGAGCAGACCATGGAGCCCCGGCTGCGCGGGCGGCCCGGGGCCAAGCGGCTCGAGGTCACCGCCCGCGGCAAGCTGGTGCGCGAGCTTTCGACCCTGTCCGACACGAGCGGCGGCACCCTCCCGCTCACCATCGACGCCGGCTTGCAAGCGTTCGCGGCGCGGCGGCTGGGCGAGGAATCGGGGTCGGTGGTGGTGATGGACTGCCATACCGGCGACATCCTCTGCATGGCCTCGATGCCGGCCTACGACCCCAACAGCTTCTCCGACGGCATCGGCCAGAGCGAATGGAAGATGCTGGCCGAGGACGAGCGCAAGCCGCTGGTCAACAAGGCGCTGAGCTCGCTCTACCCGCCTGGGTCGACCCTGAAGCCGATGGCCGCGCTGGCATTGCTCGACGCGGGCGTCGAGCCCGAGGAGACGGTCGGCTGCGGCGGCGGCTTCCAGCTCGGCAATCGCTTCTTCCGCTGCCTCGGCCGCCACGGCTCGATGAACATGCACCGGGCGATCGCAAAGAGCTGCAACACCTATTTCTATTCGATGAGCCGCCGGGTCGGCTACGACACGATCGCGGTGGTGGCGCGCAAGCTGGGGCTCGGCGCCAAATACGACCTGCCGGTGGTCTCGCAAAGCTACGGCACGATGCCCGACAGCGAATGGAAGCGCCGCAAATACAAGCAGGAATGGACCCAGTCCGATACACTTAACGCGGCGATCGGCCAGGGCTATGTGCTGGTCAACCCGCTCCAGCTGGCGGTGATGGCGGCGCGGATCGCGTCGGGCAAGCCGGTCGAGCCGCGGCTGGTCAACACCAAGAAGGGGCCGATCCAGCCGTTCGACCTTCCCCCCAAGCATTTCGAGACGGTGCGCCACGGCATGTGGGAGGTGGTGAACGGCAACGGCACCGCGGGCCGCAGCAAGCTGCCGCTCGAGGGTATCGAGATGGGCGGCAAGACCGGCACCGCGCAGGTGCGGCGGATCACCGGCGGCCAGCGCGGCCAGTCGGGCGCCTGGAAATATCGCGACCATGGCCTGTTCGTCTGCTTCGCGCCGACCGCCAACCCCCGCTATGCCGCCTCGGTGGTGATCGACCACGGCATGGGCGGCTCGCGCGCGGCCGCGCCGGTGGCGAAGGACGTGCTCACCTATCTGTTCGACAAGCCGAGGGCCTTGGCCGCGCTCGCCACGTTCGAGGAGCAATGGGGAGGCACCCTCGCCGAACGGATGGAGGCGCGCGCCAGGCGCTGGGCCGCGGGCCAGGCCGCCGCCCACGACGCC
>DASVRK010000278.1:0-11517 GCA_036388655.1 Allosphingosinicella sp.
GGGCGGCGGCGGCGGGGCGGCGGCGGTTTCGGAGCGCGCCGGCGGATCGGGCGGCAGCCCGGCGAGCTGGCGAAGGCCCCTCGCGCCCTCGCCGGTGCACAGGCCGCGATAGGCGATCTCCATCACCGTCTCCGCTTCGACCTCCATCGGCCCCTCGCCGGCCGGGCCGTAATCGCGCTCCTCGGTGATCGTGCCGCCCGCCCCGTGCCGGCGCAGGCCGAGCTGGTTGATGGTGCGCTTGCGGCAGTCGACCCGCAGCAAATAGGAGACCGAGGTCGGTGCCTCCTCGTCGGGGTTGATCAGCCGGAACCAACCGGTCGGCGAGGCGCCGCTTTCATCCACGCTGGCGGCGTCGACCTCGATCGCCTGGCCGGTGATCGAGGCGCCCATGTCGACCCAGGCGCTGAGCCGGGCCGAGGGCAGCGGCTCGCCGGCGGTGGCGGTGCCGATGCCGACCGGAATATTGCCGGACGCGATCGCCGCCGCCGCGGCCGCTTCGAGCGCGGCCGATTCGGCGGGCGAAGAGGGCGGGGACGCAGCCGCGAGCCCGCCGGCGGGCGCGGGCGCCGCCGTGGCGGGGTCTGACGGCGTCGCGGCGAGCGAGGCTGCGGCGCTCTCGACCCGGCTCGGCGCGGCCGGCATGGAGGGCGGGGCGGTGAGGGCGGCGAGGCGCTGTTCGGCGGTCGCGGCCGGGTCGGTCGCGGCGCAGGCCATGGCGATCACCGCCCGGATCGAGGCGCCCGGCGCGGTGCGATGCTCCTCGCCGAACTGCCGCCACGCCGCGCGGGTCGACACCACCCAGGTCGGCTGGCGCAAGGTGCTGGTGGGGTTGCGGCGCGACTGGAGCGGCCGGAACGAAAGCTCGGAGCAATGGGCGGCGCCGAGCGTCTCGACGATCTCGCCGCCGGCGCCGGGCGCGCCGCGAACGTCGGTCATCCAGAAGGCGACGACGTCGCCGCGGCGGTTGATGCTGTCGGCGTCGAGATAGCGGACGAGCTCGGCGCCGTCGCGGCCGGCAAAGCGCAGGTCGTACCCCGCGGCCGCCGCCGTCGCCCAGCCAAGTAGCGGGATCGAAAGGAATTTTGTCAGGCGGGCGGTGCGCGGCATAGGCCTGCGTCTCTACCGTGCAAGCCCCCCGTCATGCAACTGTCGGCGGGCGCCGCGAGCGCTTCGCCGGCCGCGGCCCGCCCCTTGACCCGCCCCGGCGTGCGGCCTATTTCGCCCGCCTCACCTTGCCCGATCGTCTAATGGTAAGACTACGGACTCTGACTCCGTCAATCGAGGTTCGAATCCTCGTCGGGCATCCAGTTCACCGCTTCATCCCAGCCTCCGCCGCCTCCCGGCCGTGGCTCCACGTCCGTGGGATTGAGCCGCCTCACATATCATTCCGAGCCCGGGTCCTTCAAAGATCCGCTGCCAGGTTGAGCAGGAACCGCCGGGTGTCGCTGAAGCGAAACGATGAGCTGGTGGAGACGTCCCATTCATAAACGTTGAAGAGGTTCGTGATTTGGGCCCTCAGCGTGGCCGGCGCGGCGCCCAGCTTGAAGCGGTAGCGGGCGCCGATGTCGAAGGTCGTCCGCGGCTCGGTCATCAGCTGCCCGCCGCCGAGCTCCGCATATTCACGGGCGCCGGCGACCTTGCCCGCCAAATGGTTGATGGCGAGGTCCACCGAAACCGGATCGAGGAAGGGCAGGCGGTAATCGAAATTGCCGCGAACGAGCCTTCCCGTGGTGCCGACCGGTTTCGGGCCGATGATGCCAAGGTCCACCGCTTCGCCGGAGACTTCGGCGTCGAGGAAGACCGCGCCGGCGACGACGCTCAGCCCCTCGATCGGCCGCCCTGCCAGCGACAATTCGATGCCGCGATGCCGCACCGTGCCGAGTTCGCGAAAGACCCGGTCCGGATCGAGGTTGAAATAGGGTTTGCGCACGTCGAAGACGCCCGCGACCAGGCTGAGGTCGGGCAGGATCGCGTAGCGAATCCCCGCGTCGCGCTGGCTGGTCCTCAGCGCCGGCGGCGCCGAATTCCGGTTCACCGCATTGGCCGGAGCGACCCCGCTCTCTTCCAGGCCGCGCGTGTAGCCCGCATAGGCGACCAGCTTGTCGGTAACGTGGAGCGCCAGAGTTCCGTTGAAGAGCCACGGGCTGTCTTTGGTCGTTAGCGTCGGAAGTCCGGGAATCCGGCTATTCTTTTCATAGTCGGTTTTCTGCACCCCCAGGCTGAGTTCGCCCACCTTCGGCCAGCGCAATTCATAGCCGACCCCGCCGGTGATCTGGCGCACGTCGTCGCGCGTGAGCTCCCCGAAAGCGAATTCCGGCTCCGGGTCGTCGGTGCGCCGTCCGATCACCGCCGGCCCAAGCTCCCGCACGTCGCCGCCGCCATAGGCTCGCCGCGTGTCGCGGCCGCGGGCGGCGAGATGAATCGTGTGACGCCGGCCTCCCTCCGTGATCGAGTAGGAAGAGCGCAATTCTCCCGACCAGGACTCCGCCGTCTGGTCCTTCTGCGCCACCAGCGTCCGCTGCGCCGAGCCATCCGGCTGAACGTTGCGATAGAGTTCGGTGAGGCTGAGTTTCGTATGATTCTCCCAGCGGAAGAGACCGGCCCTGACCTGCCAGTTATCGGCAAGCTGGGCAGAGCCCACGGCGCCATAGAATTGCCGCTCATTCTCGTTCTGGGTCCAGTCGAGACCGAAATATCGGCGCTCTACCTTCGGAGGCAGATAGGGCCCGCCACTGAAGATGGACGGGATGTCCCGGTCGTCCATCACCTTGATGCGCCCGTAAAAGGGCTTGACCTCGATCCGGTCCGTGGGCCGCCACCGCAGCACGGCTCCGCCCTGCAATTGCCGGCTATCCTCGCCAGGGAAAGCCTCGTCGTAGCGGGCGGTGAAACCGGCCGCCACGCTGAGCCGGTCCTCGACGATGGGGATCTGGGCGTCGATATCCAGCGCCACAGTGCTGTTGGGGCCGAGATAGAGCACCGGGCTCAAGACGGCTTCGTTGCCGGAATTCCTCAGCGAATAATCGGCAATGCCGGTCGGGGCCGGAAAGGGGTAGCTTTGCGCGGTCAGGCCCACCCGAATCGTCGAACCGCTCACGATGCGGCTGGTGAAGCCGCCATGTTCGGTGACCGAAAGTCCCTCGATCCGGACGTTCCCCGCGGTGATGGGGCTGAAGCCCCGGACGTCCCCGACATTGTAGAGGCCGATCTGCTGGTTGCCGACGCTCGTGCCGAAGGCGTCGTCGGCCGCCTCGACCGCATTCTCATTGGCGCGCTGGGCGAAAGCGGGCGCCGCGGAGGCGAGCAATATGGCGGTAAGGCTGACGGACCGGAGCATGTGTGTTCCTTCACTTTGGTCTGTCCTTTGTGCGTCTCCTCTCCGATCCGGATAAGTGCCGGAGGTCGCACCCCCGGGTCGTGACCTATGGCATGTGGAGGGCTGCTCATGCCGTGCGGCATTCCCCCGTCGGAAGGCCGTCCGTCATCCCAGCGAAAGCTGGGATCTCCCTTCTTTCCCGAGCCGCAAGATTCAGCTTTCGCTGGAATGACGGGAGGCTTGCGCTGGAATGACGAGGGGCGGTGCGGGTCGTGCGGGTGATGCAGAGCCCGGCCATCCCCGCTACCGGCCGCGCCGCCTTGCGCCTCACTCGATGGCGGCGCCTGGGGTGGAGCGGTCAGGCGCCCCAGACTTCGCGGTAGACCCGGAGGAAATTTCCCCCGAACAGCTTTTCCAGGCGCGAAGTGGACCAGCCGCGCGCGGCAAGCGCGTCGGCGAGCCGGCGATAGCGGTCGAGGCTGTTATAGTCGGCGACGATCGGGAAAACGTCGGGGCCTTCGCCGGGCGCGGCGATGCCGGCCTTCATCCGCTGCATCGCCCATTCCCGGTTCTGCTTGCGAGCCGCCTCGTCGGTGGCGATCGGCAGCACGCCATTGTCGGTGCCGATGCCGACATGGTCCTCGCCCGCCACGTTCGCGACATGCTCGATGTGGCGGACGAGGTCGCTTCCCTTGGGCTGGCTGTCGAGGGTCAGGAACGGCATGAAATAGACGCCGACGACCCCGCCCTTGGCGGCGACCGCGCGGATGGTTTCGTCGCCGGTGTTGCGCGGGTGATCGGTGAGCGCGCGCGCGGCGGTGTGGCTGATCACCAGCGGGCGTTTGGAATGCGCCGTCGCCTCCGCCATCGTCCGCGCGCCGCCATGGCTTAGGTCGAGCAGCAGTTTCTCCGCCTCGATGCGCTCGATCGTCGCCCGGCCCAGCTTCGAGAGGCCGGCATTGGCCGGCTCGAGCGAGCCGTCGCCGCACAAATTGCGGTTATTGTAGGTCAGCTGGACGGTCATCACGCCGTCCGTCTTCAGCTGGGCCATACGGTCGAGCTCCGGCCCGATCATCGACGTATCCTGCGTGCCGAGCAGGACCGCCAGTTTTCGTTCACGCTTGGCCTTCAGGATATCCGCGGCGGTGCGCACCAGCAGCAGGCGGTCGGGGTTGGCAGCGAGCTCGTCTTTCTTGTCGTCGATGCTCTTCTGGTAATCGCCCCAAGCGTCGGCGACGTTGCCGACCGGGAATATGGTGTCGCGCACCAGGGTGACGCCGGTGGCCAGCGTTTCGGTCCATGCCCGGTCGCTCAGCCGGAGCACGCCGTCCTCGCCATAAGGATCGCGGACCCCGGCAAGCGCGTCGATGACGATGGCACGGTCATACCATCCCCCCGCTTTGCCCCCCGCTCTCCCTTGAGAGAATGCAGGCCGCGCGATGGCCGCAGCCGCGGTTCCCAGGATCATAGTCCGTCGGCTCACGCGCATGTCGCACCTCCCCTTTCTAGTAAGCCCCCGTACATCGCCAGTCCTCGATCCGGCCAGTGCCGGAGGTAGTGCCCGCCGACCATGACCTTCGGCATATGGTAAGGCGGCTCGAGCTGTGGGAGAATCGCCCCCATGGCAGGTCATTTCAGATGAATCGCCAAGGAGGTTCCGTGCGGGTTATTGGTTTCTGGGTCGCGACCTGGCTGGCGGCGATGCTGCTCGCCGCGCCCGCTTTCGCCCAGCTTCCGCAACCGGGCAAGAATGCCATCGCGGCGAGCCTCGTTCCGGAATCCGCAATCGTCGTGCCTGGCCAGACGGTGACGCTCGCGCTGGCGATGCGGCCGTCCAAGGGCTGGCACGGCTATTGGAAGAATCCCGGCGACAGCGGCATCGAGACCCAGATCGCCTGGGATTTGCCGGCCGGCATCAGCGCGGGGCCGATCCAATATCCCGTTCCCCACCGGCTGATCATCGGCGGCCTGATGAACTACGTCTATGAGGGCGATTACGCGCAGCTCATCGACGTGAAGGTGCCCGCCGGCCTCGCGCCCGGCACCAAATTGCCGATCCGCGCCCGGGTCGATTATCTCGCCTGCACCGACGAGATCTGCGTGCCCGAGACGGCCAACGTCGCCGTCGATCTCCAGGCTGGATCGGCGCCGGCCGCGCAGGCCAACCGGGCGATGTTCGACCGCTTCCGCCAGGCGCTGCCCAAGCCGCTCGGCAGCCCCGCCCGGTTCGAGCGCGCCGGCGACCGCTTCCGCGTCGCCATCCCGCTTCCGGCCGGGCTCGAGCTTGCCGATCCCTATTTCTATCCGCTGACCGACGGCGCGCTCGCCTATGCGGCGCCGCAGACCGTCTCGCGGGCGGGCGACATGCTGATCGTCGAGACCGAGGCGGCTTCGAACGGCGGCAGCCTCGCGGCGGTCGAGGGCGTGCTGAAGCTCAGCGAGGGCATCGGCCTGTCGCTGCAGGCGGCGCCGGGCGCCGTTCCCGCCGCCGGAACCCCCGTCGCACAGGAGCAAGCGCAGCCGGCGCTCGGCGCCTCGGCCGTGCTCGCCGCCTTGCTGGGCGCGCTCGTCGGCGGGCTGCTGCTCAACATCATGCCCTGCGTCTTCCCGATCTTGAGCCTGAAAGCGCTGAGTCTCGCCAAGGCGGGCGGCGACGAAGCCGCGGCCAAGCGCGAAGCCGTCGCTTATACGGCCGGCGCCGTATTGATCTGCCTCGCGCTCGGCGCCGCCTTGCTGGCGCTGAGGGCAGGGGGCGCCGCCGCCGGCTGGGCGTTCCAGCTCCAGGACCCGCGCGTCATCCTGTCGCTGCTCCTGCTCATCACCGCCGTCGCCTTGAACCTCGCCGGCCTGTTCGAGCTTCCCGCTCTGGCCGGCGGCGACCGCTTGGCGCAGCGGGGCGGGACCAGCGGCGCCTTCTGGACCGGCGCGCTCGCCGCCTTCGTGGCGACGCCCTGCACCGGCCCCTTCATGGGCGCCGCGCTCGGGGCCGCCCTCGTGCTTCCCACCGCGCTCGCGCTCGCCGTCTTCGCCGGGCTGGGCCTGGGCCTCGCCTTGCCGTTCCTCGCTCTCGGCTTCGTGCCCGCGCTCCGCCGCCGCCTGCCGAAGCCGGGCGCGTGGATGGACCGGTTCCGGCGGCTGATGTCGGTGCCGATGTTCCTGACCGCGCTCGCTTTGGCCTGGATCCTCGGCCGCCAGGCCGGCGTCGACGGAATGGCGCTCGGGCTGGCCGCGGCGACGCTGCTCGCGCTCGCTTTGTGGTGGGTCGGACGACGGCAGGGCCGTGCGCGCGCATGGCTGCCGCTGGCGCCCGCCGCGCTCGCCGCCGTCGCGGCCATGCTCCTCCTTCCCACCGCCGCCGCCGGGCCGGCCATGGCGTCGGCTCAAGGCCTGCTCAAGTCGGAGCCGTTCAGCGAGACGCGGCTTGCCGCCCTGCAACAGGAAAAGCGGCCCGTCTTCGTCTACTTCACCGCCGATTGGTGCGTCACCTGCAAGGTCAACGAGAAAGGCGCGCTCGAGCGCGACCAGGTCGCCCAGGCTTTCGACGACAAGCAGGTGGCGGTGCTGGTCGGCGACTGGACCCGCGGCGATGCCGCCATCGGCCGCTTCCTCGAAAAACACGGCCGCTCGGGCGTGCCGCTCTACCTCTATTACGAACCGGGCAAGCCGGTCGAAATCCTGCCGCAGGTTCTGACGCCCTCGCGGCTCGTGTCGATGGTCAGCTGAAAAAGGAGTAACAAGATGAAGCCGATGCTCACCGCTTTCACCGCTTTTACCGCGCTCGCAATCGTCGCCGCCCCCGCCGCCGCGGCCCCGACGGTCGGCCAGCCCGCGCCCAACTTCAAGCTTGCCGACGCCAACGGCAAGCCGGTCAGCCTCTCCGACTTCAAGGGCAAGACGGTGGTGCTTGAATGGAACAACCCCGGCTGCCCCTTCGTGCAGAAGCATTATGGCAGCGGCAACATGCAAAAGGCGCAGGCCGCCGCCGTCAAGGAGGGCGTGGTCTGGCTCAGCATCAATTCCAGCGCGCCGGGCAAGCAGGGCCATATGAACGCCGCCGAAGCCAAGGCCTTCGTCGCCAAGGCGGGCGCCCGCCCGACCGCCTATCTGCTCGATCCGCGCGGCGTCGTCGGCAAGGTCTACGAGGCCAAGACGACGCCCCACATGTACATCGTCAACAAGGCCGGCACTTTGGTCTATGCCGGCGGCATCGACGACAAGCCGACCCCCAACCCGGCCGACATAGACGGCGCCCGCAACCACGTCCTGGCCGCGCTGTCGGAGCTCAACGCCGGCAAGTCCGTCTCGGTCGCCACCAGCCGCCCCTATGGCTGCGCCGTCAAATATTCAGACAGCTGAGCTTGCGTAAATCCTCCCCCGGTTTTCCGGGGGAGGGGGACCAGGCGAAGCCTGGTGGAGGGGCTTCTTCTGACTCGGAAGAGCCCCTCCACCACCGCCTTTGGCGGCGGTCCCCCTCCCCGCGAAATCGCGGGGAGGAATTTAGAGGCCGACATCCTTCCGCAGCTACGAACATCTCGCATCGCTAGAGGAGCATGAGATGAAAGCATGGCCACCCGCCCGCCTCGCCGCCCGCCTCGCCACCGCGTCAGCCCTGTCGCTAGCGCTTGCCGCTTGCGGCCCTGACATCGCCGAAACCCTCGCCGATCTCCCGGTCGGGCAGGCCGCGCCTGATTTCCGCGCCAGCGAGGCCAACGGCCGCCCCGTCACCCTCGCGGATTTCGCCGGCAGGACGATCGTACTCGAATGGAACAACCCCGACTGCCCCACCGTCAGGAAGCATTACGACAGCGGCAACATGCAGAACACCCAGGCCGCCGCCACCGCCCAAGGCGCGGTCTGGCTGACGATCAACAGCAGCGCCGAAGGCAATCAGGGCCACATGACCCCCGCCGAAGCCAAGGCCTTCACCGCCACCCACCCAAGCCGCCGCACCGCCTACCTCCTCGACCCCAATGGGGAGGTCGGCAGGGCCTACGGCGCCAAGGCCACCCCGCATTTATACGTCATCAACCCCGCCGGCACCCTGGTCTACAATGGCGGCATCGACGACAAACCGACCCAGGACCCGGCCGACATCCCGGGCGCCCGCAACCATGTGCTGGCCGCCCTGGGCGAGCTGAAGGCGGGCAAGCCTGTTTCGGTGCCGACAAGCCGCGCTTATGGGTGCTCGGTGAAATACGGTTGAGCGGCCAGGGAGGCTCGGATGGCGGACACGGTCCAGCTTCATGGATGGCGATACAGCGCCTACACCCGGATCGCCCGGCTGGCGCTGCTGTCGAAGGGGGTTGGGCACGAGACGATCGAGGTCGATCCGTTCGGCAAGCTTCCCGACGCCTATCTGAGGCTGCATCCGTTCGGGCGGGTGCCGGTGCTGACCCATGAGGCGTTCACGCTTTTCGAGACGAGCGCGATCACGCGCTATGTCGACCGGGCGTTTGAGGGGCGGCCGTTGCAGCCGAAGGGCGCCGCGGCCCTGGCCAGGATGGACCAGGTGATCTCGGTCGTCGACTCCTACGCCTATTGGCCGATGGTCAGGCAGGTGGCTTCCCATGCCTTCTTCCGCCCGTTCTTCGGAGACCTGTCCAGCCGCGAGGAGATCGACGCCGGCCTGGAAGCCTCGCGCAAAGTGCTGTCGTTTCTGGACGGAGTCGCGGCCGAGGGCGCGGTGCTGAGCGGGCGCGATTTCACCCTTGCCGACTGTCACCTCGCCCCGATGATGGATTATTTCGTTCGCGCCGAGGAGGGAAGGGCAGCCCTTTCCACCCACCCCGCTTTGCAGGAATGGTGGGACCGGCTGTCCGTCCAGGACGTCCTCAAGGCAACCGACCCGTTCCCGGCAGAGCCGGCCTCCCGGTGAAACCGGGAGGTGGCTTCGGCCTCATGGGCGGGCTGCGTCACATGTGGATTCCTCCACTCGCAAGGCCGAGTGCCGCGAGAGCCATCCAGACGGCCATGGCGATCATCATCAAATTCTCGGTCAGCGAGATGAAACCGAGCGGCACATTGCTCGAACCGCCGACGCAGGCGCATTTCAGCTCCCTTTTGTCGATGTAGACCGCCTTGACCACCGACACCGCGCCGATCGTCGCGATGAACAGCGCAATCGGAACCGACAGCCAGGTGAGCGCCCCCGAGATCATCAGCACGCCCGCGAGCCCCTCCGCGAACGGATAGATGTAGCTGTACGGCACCCAGCGCTTGGCGAGCAGGTCGTAGTTCAGGAACATCGTCGCGAAGCTCTCGATGTTCTGCAGCTTCAAAAGCGCCAGCACGACCATCGAGAAGCCGATGAACCATTCGGCCGCGAGCAGGGTGAATGCACTGCCCGTTACCGCGTAGCTCGCCGCCAGCGCCGTCAGCGCGGTCACCGAGAAAAGGGCGATTACCGGCCGGTAGCTGGTCGCCTTCGGGTCGGCGACACGCTTGCCGAGAAAGCGCCGAAGATCGTCATGGCCCCCGATGCGTTCGCCGCCGATAAAAACCTGCGGCGTCGTGGCGACCTTATGCTCGGCCTTGAACGCGTCCGTCTCCTCGCGCGTGGTGAGGTGATGGTCTTCGACCTCATAGCCGGCGCGCTTCAGCAGGTGCACCGCCTTCAGCCCGTAAGGGCAAATGTGGTTCGGCATCACCATGCGGTGGATAACCGCCTTCCTGGTGGCCGCCGGAGGGTTGCTCATGTCCGACATTTCACGACTCCTTGTGATCTTGTCGGACCTGATATAGGTTACGTACCATGGTACAGAGTCAAGGCCCTAAATCACTGACGATCGGGCAACTTGCCGCCGGCGGCAACGTGGGCGTCGAGACGATCCGCTTCTACCAGCGCAAGGGCCTGCTCGAGACGCCAACGCGCGAGAGCGGGATCAGGCGCTACGGCTCCGAACATCTCCGCCGATTGCGTTTCATCAAGCAGGCGCAGGCCGCCGGCTTCACGCTCGAGGAGATACGGGAGCTTCTGGAGCTGGACGCGGGCGAGGATCGCACCCGCGCCCGCGAGCTGGCGAGGAGCCGCGTCGAAGCTCTGGATGCGAAGATCGCCGAACTCAACCGCGCCCGCGACGCGCTCCAGAGGCTGGCGACGGAATGCGGCGCAGGCGGCAAGGGCCCTTGCCCCATCCTCGCTTCGTTCGACGTCTGAGCCATCGCATGGGTTATCCGAACTAGCCTTCAACCGCGAGGCCAGTCCCTCACTCGCACTTCATCGTCGGCCGGTAGACCTGCATAGCGTTGGTGCCGCTGTTCCCGCCGAGCGTAATGCCGCCGCCCGGCAGGAAGATTCGGCCGCCGATCACCGCGCTGCCTTTGAGGCCGTGGACGGCGATGGGGAGGTCCGGGAGCTTGGTCCAGCGGTCGGCGCGGGGGTCGTAGCCGTAGCTGTTGGGGGTGAGGCCGAGCACGTGGGTCTTCTCGCCCTCGCCGCCGAAGACGAACAGGCAGCCGGCGTGGGCCGCGCCGGTGATGCCGCCGCGCGGTGCCGGGAGCGGCGTTCCCTTGCTCCAGCGGCGGGTCTTGGGATCGTAGATCTCGACCGTGTCGACCCGCTCGGCCATCGCGCCGGGGCCGGTGCGGCCGCCGGCGACGTAGATCTTGCCGCCGATCGCGACCATGGCGAGGTGGTTGCGCTGGCTCGGCAGGTCGGGAAGCTTCTCCCATCTGTCGGTCGCCGGGTCGTAGACCTCGAAGGCGGAGCCGCCGGGCGGGCGGCCGCCGGCCACGTAGATCTTGCCGTCGATCACGGCCTTGCCGCCGCCGCCGCGCGGCGTCGGCATCGGCGCGCGCGCCACCCAGCCGCCGACCGCCGGATCGTGCATCCACACATTGGACACGAACCGCTCCGGCCTGCCCGTGCTGGCGCCTTCGACCTCGCCGCCGAGCATGTAGAGCTTGCCGCCGACCGACGCGACATGCGTGTGGTGGATCGCCTCCGGCAGCGGCGGCCCGAGCGACCATTTGCCGGTGGCGGGATCGTAGACCTGGACGAGGTTGGAAGGGAGCCGCCCGGGCGGATAGCCGCCGAGCACCCAGATCTTGCCTCCGAATTCCGCGACCGCATGTTCGGAGCGCGGCAGGGGCATGGCCGTGCCCATGCTCCACCCCTCGAACTCGCGCGTCGCTCCCACGGGTGGGCCCTGGCTCACGCGGTCGTTCCACGTCTCGCGCAGCTCGCCGGCCTCGACCGGCGT
>DASVRK010000279.1:0-6251 GCA_036388655.1 Allosphingosinicella sp.
TGTAGCTGGAAAATGAAGGCGCTCACCTAGGCGGGCGGGGCGGCCAAGTCAAGTTCGTCGGCCACTCCGCGCCATGCCCCTGCCGGGGCGCGCCGATTCGGTCCGCCGAAGCTCCGCCACCGCTCGTCGCCCGGGCGTGAACCCGCCGCCGCATCCGGCGTTCAAGCCCCAGTCCCGAGAATGCAAGTCCCGAGAATGCAAATCCCCCCTGAAGCGCCTCGGCCGCAAGCACGGCCGGAGCGCTTTGGCGTCACCCCGCTGCCGCCGAGCGCCAGAACGGCCCCGCCTCCTTCAGCCGCGCATGCCCCGCCTGCGCGTCGGCGATCAAAGCCTCGGTCCGCGCCGCCTGCTCCTTGGGGTCGAGCGCGGCGAAGGCCGATGCCGGCGCCGCGGCGCGCACTTCCTTCGGGAGCCCCGCGATGAGCTCGCGCGCCGTCTCCATGTCGTTGAGCTCGCCGAGGCTCTCCTGCATTGCCTCCAGACCACCGGCAAAGGCCTTGTTCCGCCCCTCCTCGGCCTGGAGGCCGGCCATGAACTCGACGGCGTAACGCAATTTCTTGATGTCGATCCGCAGCCGGTGGCGCGCCTCCGGGTCGATGCCCGCTATGTCGCGGCCCCTTTTCTTGACCTTGCGCCAGCGCCGGTCGAGCTGCGCCTCGGCGAAGTCCGTCAGCGGAGCGGCGGCGGCCTTGCCGCTCCGCCACCGGCCGAGCTCGACCCAGGCGACGAGGTCGAGCATCATCAGCCGCATTCGCTTCGATGCCAGCGCTTCGAGCACGCGATCATAAGCGTCGCGGCGCGCCGCCTCGAGCCGCTTACGGAAGGTCTTGGTGTCGCGGCCATAAGGCAGCCGCTTCAGGAACACATCGAGGTTGCGCGCGTCGCCGAGTTGGCCGGTGAACCAGCGCAATTCCTCGCGCAGCCGCCCGAATTCCTCGTCCCCGGCCGCCGAGGCGAACAAAGAGAAAGCCGAACGAAGCCGCCGCATCGCCACCCGCGCCTGGTGGAGCGCGGCCGGATCGCGGCGGGCGACCACGAGCGGCTCGTTGAGCCGGAAATGGCGCAGGCAGGCATGGACGATCGCGGTCAGGCCGGCGGCGACGTTCATTTCGGGGCTGACGCGGACACGGCCCGCCTTGGCCGCCTTGTCGAGGCCGCCATTGGCGAGGGCGAAGCCGCGCTCGGCCTTGGTCATGACACCGATCTTCAGCGGAACGTCCTTGGCGAGGCTGCGGGCGGCATCGATCAAAGCCGCCGGCTTGCCGCGCTTTAGCTCGAGCTCGATCTCGCTGAGCTCCGCCTCGCGCTTGCCGCCGCGGATCGGACCGCGATCGAGGATCATCTCGATCTCGGCCCCATCATGGGAAAGCAGCCAGATTGTCCGCTCCACCTCGGCGGAGACGATCGGCTTCAGCCGCTTGCGGAGCTTGGCGACGAGCGGCCCGACCGGCGTTTCGGCGAGCGCGTCGAAATCGATCTGGTCGCCGGCAATCTCCCGCTCCCATTCGGGCCGGTCGAACAGGCCGGCGGCGCCATCCTCCTGCCGCTTCACGGTCTGGACGACCCGGTCGCCGGTGCGGCGCAGGCGCAACGAATAGCCGGCGGCGCGCAACGCCCCCTTGCCGCTGTCATAATAAGTGGAGACCTGCCGCGCCCGCCGCGGCTCGACCCGCTTCACCAGTGGATGGTCGATGAGGCGCGCGGCATCCGCCGGATCGATCTCCAGCTTCAGCTCCACCTCATTGCCATCGCTCATGTGCCAGTCCCTCGAAAGGCAGCCCGACTCAGGCAGCGCGCTTGGTAGCTTCCCTTTGTGACAAATCAAAAGCTAATCCATGTTGGAAGGTGCGCGCTGCCGGGTGAGGAACGCCGCCCGCCGCGGCCCGTTGCCCGCGGCGAAAGGATGTTCATGACCCGCGCCATATTGTTCGACGTCGACGGCACGCTCGTTGACAGCAATGACCTTCATGCCGCCGCCTGGCGGGAGGCATTCCGCCATTTCGAGGTCGAGCTTTCGCATGAAACCGTGCGCGGCCAGATCGGCAAGGGCGGCGACAACCTCATCCCCGCCTTACTGCCGCCAGACCTCGTCGAAAGCCGGCAGAAGGAGATCGAGGATTTCCGATCGGACCTGTTCAAGCGCGACTATCTGCCACGCGCGGTGCCGTTTCCGGGCGTGCGAGCGCTGTTCGAGCGGCTCTATGCCGACGGCGTCAAGATCGTGCTCGCATCGTCGGCCAAGTCCGAGGAGCTGCAGTTCCACCTCAATTTGATCGGCGCCAGCGACTTCATCTCGGCCACCACCTCCCAAGACGATGTCGAAAGCTCGAAGCCCGATCCCGACATTTTCGCGGCAGCGCTCGCCAAGGTCGCGCCGATCGCGGCGGAGGATGCGTTGGTGGTCGGGGACACGCCCTACGACGTCATCGCCGCCGCCAGGGCCGGCCTGCGCACCATCGCGCTGCGCAGCGGCGGCTTCCCCGACGAGGCGCTGCTCGGAGCGGGAGCGGCCGGACTTTACAACGATGTCGAAGACCTGCTCGCCCGCTACGACGAGTGGCTCGCGGCCGCCGGTCAGAACAGCTTGGCGATGCCGGCGTAGAGCTGGAGGTCGGGCGCCGCGCGGCTGAGCCCGATATTGGCGCCGGCGTCGAGCTGAAGGTCTGCGCGCGGCGACCAGCCGGCCGACACGCCCGCCAGCCATTCGGTCGCTTCCGGGTCGCGGTCGCGGCGGGCGGCGACCTCGACGGTGGCGCCGAGGCTGTCGCTCAGCGGAAGGTCGAGCCCGGCGATGCCGCCATAAGCGAGGTGGCGTCCGTCGCGGTCGCCGTCGACCGCCGCCTCGACGGTGGCGGTGAAGCCGAGCGCGAAGCCTCGCGGCAGCTCGTAGCTCAGCGGCACGATCACGCCCGCGCCCCAATCGCCGGCGCCGAGCGCGGCCCCTCCGGTCGGCAGCGTCGCATAGGTCATGATGGCGACAGCCAGGCCGGAGCCGTCGGGGTTCTGCAAATTCTGGCGCAGCGCGATCAGCACGTCGCCGACGCCGCTCGTCGTCTCGACTGCTCCGCCCGAGCGGAGGCGGCTGTGGCCGAACAAGGTCCAGCCGGCCTGCACCTCGAGCGAGCCGGTCAGCCCGTAGCGCAGCAGGAGATCGCCGCCCGCGACGAGATCGGCGCGCGCGCCGTCCTCGCGGTCGACGGTCCAGTCGATCACGCCGAGCTCGAGCGCGAAGCGGCCGCGATCGAGGGTGCAGGCCGGCGTCCCGAGCCCCGGCCGGTCCGGGCAGAAGCCGCGCTCATCCTGCGCCCGCAAAGCCTCGGCCGGCAGCAGCGCCGAAGCCGCGGCGACGGCCGCCGAGATTGGAAACATGCGCATCACCGGCTCCCCCCAGCCCGCTTGTTACCGGCGCGCGCGGCCGCGCTCAAGGCACGGCACCAACCGCGGCCGAGGGAGTTTGACGCCCATGGCAAAGAAAAAGAAAGCGGTCGTCGCGGCCGCCGAGGCGGTGCAGGAAGTCGACGCCGGCGCGGCCGAGGCGGTGGCGCCTTACCGCAAGGCCTTGCCGGTGCGGGCGCTTTCCTGGGTGAGCGAGGTCGGCGACCAACCGCCGCTGCGGGCGCTTTGCGGGGCGATGATCCTGGCGGGGCTGGCCGGCGGCGGACCGCGGCTGGCGCGGGCCGGCGGGCGTGCCTTGCTGGCGCACAGCCTCGCCACCGGCGCCAAGAATTTCGTCAAGCACCGCGTCGACCGCACCCGTCCCCGGCAGGTCGTGGAAAGCGCCGGCATCGCGGACCACAAGATGAAACCGGGGCGGAACGAGGCCAAGGCGGAGACCAGCTTCCCCTCGGGCCACAGCGCCGGAGCGATCGCGGTGGCGCGCGGCTTCGCCCGCGAATTTCCCGAATATCAGGCCCCCGCTTTGGCCGCGGCCGGCTTGGTCGCGCTCGCCCAGATCCCGCGCTGCGCCCATTATCCGACCGATGTCGGCGCCGGCCTCGCCATCGGCCTCGCCGCCGAGGCCGCCACCGACGCCGCCTGGAACGCCGCGGCTTCGCTCGTCGAAGAGCGATTAGAGGATGCGAATTCCCGCTGAACCCTTAGCCGGTGGCCTCAATGGCCGGCGGGCGCGGCGCCTTTCGCCTGGCGGGTGAACAGCACCAGCGGCAGCAGCAAGGCGAAGACGAGCGCCAGGCTGACGAAGATGTTGTTGAACGCCATCACCGTCGCTTCGCGCTCTACCATGCCGGCCAGCTGGGCCAGCGCCGCCCTGGCGGGATCGGCGACGCCACTCGCCGCCATCCTCTGCGTCATCTGATCGAGCCAGCCGGGAACGTCGGCATGGCCCGCCGAGACGGCGGCGGCGAGCTCGGTGCGGTGGAGGTCCTGCCCTTCGCGAAACAGGGTGTTGATCACCGCCAGCCCGAGCGCGCCGCCGAGATTGCGGGTGAGGTTGAACAGGCCGGACGCGTTCTGGACCCGGTCCGCCGGCAGCGTGCCGAGCGCGATGCCGGTCATCGGGATCATGCACATCATCAAGCCGCAGCCGCGCAACGCCTGCGGCAAAGCCAGCTCCCAGAAGCCGCTTTCGGCGGTGAGCTGGGCATTCTGCCACATGCCGAAGGCGGTGAGGAGGATGCCGAGGCCGAGCAGGAAGCGGAGGTCGACCTTGGCCTGCAGCTTGCCGACAATGGGCGCGGTGAGGAACATGGCGAGGCCCGTCACCACCATCACTTCGCCAATCTGGGTCGAGCTGTAGCCGCGCACGCCGCCGAGGAAGAGCGGCATCAGATAGACCGAGCCGTACAGGCCGACGCCGGCGATCATCGACACGAGGCTGCCGACGATGAAGTTGCGGTTGGCGAAGACCCGCAGGTCGACGATCGGCGCGGCGGCGGTGAAGGCGCGCCAGAAGAAGATCGCGCCGCCCAATATCATCGCCACCGCCATCATGAATACGGTGTCGTCCTGCAGCCAGTCATGCTTGGGCCCTTCCTCGAGCACGATCTCGAGGCTGCCGAGGAACACCGCCATGCCGACCAGGCCCCAGATGTCGATGCGGCGGAGCAAAGCCGGCTCGGCATCGCGCAGCGGACTGAACCGCCAGACCAAAGCGGCGGCGGCGAGGCCGGGGCCGAGGTTGATCAGGAACAGCCACTGCCAGCCCATCGAATCGGTGATCCAGCCGCCGAGGCTCGGGCCGACCGAGGGCGCCAGCGTCGAGACCATGCCGACCAGCACGATCGCCGGCGCGCGCTTCGCCTCCGGGAACAGGATGAACAAGGCGGCCATGGTGGTGGGGATCATGGCGCCGCCGAGGAAGCCCTGCAGGGTACGGAACAGGATTAAGGATTCGATGCTCCACGCGGTCGCGCAGGCGAGGCTCATCAGGGTGAAGCCGAGCGCGGAGAAAGTGAATAAAGTGCGCATCGACAGCGCGCGGCCGAGCAGCCCCGACAAGGGAATCGCGATCACCTCGGCGATCAGATAGCTGGTCTGGACCCAGGCGATCTCGTCGGCCGAGGCGGAAACGCCGGCCTGGATCTCGCGCAGCGAGGACGCGACGATCTGGATGTCCAGGATCGCCATGAAATTGCCGACGATCATGGCGAGATAGCCGGCCCAGATCGCGCGCGGCGTGTAGGAGCGGGGATCGGTCACGAGCACCGCTCCGGCTCGTCACCCCTGATCGTGCAACAGGCCCTCACGGCTTAGCCCCTGGTGTCCACCGTCGCTTCGACGGACAGGCCCGGGCGCAGCAACTGGGCGGCGAGCGCGTCCTTCTCGACCACGATCCTGACCGGCACGCGCTGGACGATCTTGGTGAAATTGCCGGTCGCGCTGTCGGTGGGGATGAGCGCGAATTGGGCGCCGGAGGCCGGCGCGAGGCTTTCGATGCGGCCGCGCACCTTGAGGCCCGGGTAAGCGTCAACCTCGAGCTCGACCGGCTGGCCGACCCGCATCTTGCCGAGCTGGGTCTCCTTGAAATTGGCGACGACATAGGCCTGGGCTACGGGCACGATGGCGAGCAATTGCTGGCCGGGGCGGACGAGCTGCCCCTCGCGGACCGAGCGGTTGCCGACCACGCCGGCGACGGGCGCGCGGATCACCGTGCGGGCGAGATCGAGCTTGAGCTGGCGGAGGTTGGCCTCGGCCGCCTGCACCTGCGCCTGGCCGGCGGCGATGCTCGCCTCGGCTCCGGCGGTGGCGGCGACGAGCGCGCCGGCCTGGCCGCGCTGCGCCGAGACCGCGGC
>DASVRK010000280.1:0-16915 GCA_036388655.1 Allosphingosinicella sp.
GTCTGTCATGAGTTTCACCAGCGTCTCTCGAACTTGTTGCGCAGATAGATGGCAAAGCCATTCATCTCGAGGAGGAAGATGAGGAGGACGATGATCGCGGCGGATGTTTTCTCGACGAAACCGCGGCTGACCTCGTCCGACCAGAGAAAGATCTGGACCGGAAGGACCGAGGCGGGCTCGGAAATGCCGGACGGCGGTGCAGCGATGAAGGCGCGCATGCCGATCATCAGCAGCGGCGCGGTCTCGCCCAAAGCGCGGGCCATGCCGATGATGGTGCCGGTGAGGATGCCGGGCAAAGCCAGCGGCAGCACGTGGTGGAAGACGACCTGGACGCGGCTGGCGCCGATGCCGAGCGCCGCGTCGCGGATCGACGGCGGCACCGATTTGATCGCGTTCCTTCCGGCGATGACGATCACCGGCATGGTCATCAGGGCAAGCGTGATGCCGCCGACCAGCGGCGCCGAACGTGGCAAGTGCATGAAGTTCAGGAACACGGCGAGGCCGAGCAGGCCGAAGATGATCGACGGCACCGCGGCGAGATTGTTGATCGACACTTCGATGAGGTCGGTCCAGCGGTTCCGCGGCGCATATTCCTCGAGATAGACGGCCGACAGGACGCCGATCGGGAAGGCGAGCGCGAGCGTCACCAGCATGGTCAGCAGGGAGCCCTTGAACGCGCCCCAGATGCCGACGACGGTCGGGTCGGTGGCGTCGGAACCGGTGAGGAAGTTCCAGTTGAAGCCAGTGCTGACCGCGCCCGCGCCGCTCAGGCGGCGATGGAGCGCTTCCGCTTCGGGGGCGCCCTCGCTCTTGGCGGCGACGTCGATCGCGTCCGAGGCGGGCAGCCAGAAGGTCTCGGTGCCGTTCAGCACCGCCGGATCCTCCTTGATCCGCTCGCGAACGCGCAGCCAGGCGGCCTGGGAGAAGAGCTCGTCGGCGGCATCGCCATAGCGCTTGGCCGCCGCCGCGCGCATCGCGCCTTCGACATCGGCGGTGGCCAAAGCGGCGTCGGCGCCGAAGCCGCGCAAGGTGGCTTGGTCGAGGATCAGGGTGCTGCGCGGGAAATCGATGTCGAGCCGCACCTCGGTCTGGGTGAAGCCGCGCAGGCCGTTGCCGAGCATGGTGATGAGCAGGAAAGCGAGGAAGCCCGCCGAGAGCAGGACCGCCCCAAGTCCGATCAGCCGGAAGCGCCGCTCGGCCTGATAGCGGCGGCGGATGCGGGTCTGCATTTCGTCCGTCTTCCAGTCGGTCGGCGCGCGGGTGCGTCCGCCCTTTGCGATGGCCGTCATGCCCGGGCTCTCGGTTCCGCTTCGGTCAGTCATAAGCTTCGCGATATTTTTTGACGACGCGCAGGGCGACGATGTTGAGCAGCAAGGTGACGATGAACAGCACCAGCCCAAGCGCGAAGGCGGCCAGCGTCTTGGCGCTATCGAACTCCTGGTCCCCGGTCAGCAATTGCACGATCTGGGTGGTGACGGTGGTGACGCTTTCGAACGGATTGGCGGTGAGCCGCGCCGCCAGCCCCGCCGCCATGACGACGATCATGGTCTCGCCGATCGCGCGGCTCACCGCGAGCAGCACGCCGCCGACCACGCCCGGCAGCGCCGCCGGCACCAGCACGCGCTTGATCGTCTCCGACGTGGTTGCGCCCATCGCCAGCGATCCGTCGCGCATCGATTGCGGCACCGCCGCGATCGAATCGTCGGCCATCGAGGAGACGAACGGGATGATCATGATGCCCATGACGAGCCCGGCCGCGAGCGCCGATTCGGACGAGGCGGGGATGCCGAGCGCGACCCCGAAATCGCGCACCGCCGGGGCCACGGTCAGCGCCGCGAAATAGCCGTAGACCACGGTCGGCACGCCCGCGAGCACTTCGAGCAACGGCTTCATCCAGGCGCGCACGCGCGGGCTGGCATATTGGGTGAGGTAGATGGCGCTCATCAGGCCGAGCGGGATGGCGACGATCATGGCGATGATCGCGCCGATGAAGATGGTGCCCCAGAAAAGCGGGATCGCGCCGAACGCGCCGGACGATCCGGCCTGGTCGGCGCGCATCGCGGTTTGCGGGCTCCAGTTGAGCCCGAACAGGAATTCGATCGGCGAGACCCGCGCAAAGAAGCGCAGCGATTCGAACAGCAGCGACAGGACGATGCCGAGCGTGGTCAGGATCGCGATCAAAGAGGCGATCAGCAGCACCGCCATCACCAGCCGCTCGACCCGGGTGCGGGCGCGGAAATGGGGGGAGACGCGGGTGAAGGCGTAAGCGCCGCCCGCGAAGGCGAGCAAGAGGGAGATGCCGCCGCCGATCAGCAGATAGCGGTTCGACGCCTGCTCGTAAGCCGGGGCGAGGCTGCTCGACATCGGGTTGAAGCCGGCCTGGAGGGTGCCGGCGGCGATGGAGCGGGCTTCGCTGAGGATGGCGCCGCGCTGCATCGGCTCGGGCGGGAGCGCGGCGGCGGCCGGGCTGTCGAGCACCGCCTGGGTGACGAGCCCGCCCGACACGCCGCTCCAGACGGCGAGGAAGGCGAGCGCCGGCAGCACCGCCCACAAAGCGACATACCAGCCATGATAGGAGGGGAGCGAGTGCGACCGCGCCCGGCCCAGGCCCGCGCCCGGCCCGGCAAAGGCCAAAGCGCGCGCGCGGGCGCTGAGCCAGGCGACGATGCCCAGCCCGATGATCAGCAATGCGATCGCTGCCAGCGACATTCGGAACCTTACCCGGCCGGGCCCCGGCCGAAGCCGGGGCCCAGACCTTTGGCCCGCCGGGCCCCGGCTTTGGCCGGGGCGCAGGAACGGCCGTCTTCCACGCTTACTTCAACTGCGCCGCGTCGACCGGCTTCAGCGAGGTCGCCGCCGCGGTCGCGCTCGCCTGGACGTCGGCGGGCGAGGAGATCAGGCCGCGCTGGACCAGATAGCCTTTCTCGCCCCAGCCGCGCGCGAACTCGGCCAGATATTCCTTGAGGCCGGGGATCGCGTTCACATGCTCGCCCTTCACGTACAGGTAGAGCGGGCGCGCGCCCGGATAGTCGAACGCGGAGATGGTCTGATAGGTCGGAACCACGCCGCCCAGCGTCAGGCCCTGCACCGCGTTCGCATTCTCCTCGAGGAAGCTGTAGCCCATCACCCCGACCGCGCCGGGATTTTGCGTGACCTTCTGGACGAGCAGATTGTCGTTCTCGCCGGTCTCGACATAGAGGCCGTCCTCGCGGACCTTGGTGCAGACCTCCTTGTGCCGGTCCTCGTCGCTCGCCTTGAGCGCCTTCATCTCGGCATTGGTCTCGCAGCCCTTGGTGAGGATGAGCTCGGCCAGCGCATCGCGGGTGCCGGAGGTCGGCGGCGGGCCATAGACCTGGATCGGCGTCGCGGGCAGCGCCGGATTGACGTCCTTCCAGGTCTTGGCGGTGTTGGGCTTGCCATAAGGCGTCGCCGCGATCGCCTCATAGACGTCCTCGACGGTGAGCGGGATCGCCTGGGCGTTCTTCGCGGAGATGAAGGCCAGGCCGTCGATCCCGATCGGAACCTCGACCACCTGGTTGACGCCATTCTTGCGGCAATCCTCGAGCTCCGAGGTCTTGATCCGCCGCGAGGCGTTGGTGATGTCGGGATGCTGCGCGCCGACGCCGGCGCAGAACAATTTCATGCCCGCGCCGGTGCCGGTCGATTCGACGATCGGCGCCTTGAACGACGGGTTGGACTGGGCGAAACGCTCGGCGACCGCGGTCGCGAACGGATAGACGGTCGAGGATCCGACGATCCGGATCTGCTGCCGCGCTCCGGCATCCCCGCCCCCGGCGCCGCCATCCTGGTTCTGGCAGCCGGCGATCGCCAGCCCCGCCAGGGCCAGAGTAAGAATCGGTTTTTTCAAATTTGCCTCCATCGCAACGCGCTATGGCGCGTCCGGATCGTCCCTATTGGCCTTGCGGGAGACTTCTGTGACGGTTCGGTGACTCTTTGATGACAAGGCGGGCAGGTAGACGCTGACCGCCGTCCCTTCGCCTGGCCGGCTCGCGATGTCGAGCCGCCCGCGGTGGCGCTGGGCGATATGCTTGACGATGGCAAGGCCGAGGCCGGTCCCGCCCATCGCCCGGCTGCGGCTCGGATCGACCCGGTAGAAACGCTCGGTGAGTCGCGGCAGATGCTCCTGGGCGATGCCTTCGCCGCGGTCGATCACGCGCATCCGCACCATCTCGGGCCCGGCCGGGTCGAAGCGGATCACGACATCCTCGCCCTGGCGGCCATATTTGAGCGCGTTGATGACGAGGTTGCGGAGCATCTGGAGCAATTGCGCGCGGTCGCCCGGCACGACCGGGTCGGCCACCCCCTGCTCGACCCGGATGCCGCTCCCTTTCTCCGCGATGAGCTGCGCGCAGCCGACCCGCACCTCCTCGACCAAAGGCAGCAGGGGCACCGCCTCGCGCGGGGGGCTGAAGCGTTCGGCCTCGATTCGCGAGAGGGAGATGAGGTCGTCGATCAGCTGCTGCATCCGCCGCGCCTCGTCCGACATGATGGTGAGGAAGCGGTGGCGGGTCTTGCGGTCCTCGGCGGTGGCGTCGTCCTGCAGCGTCTCGGCAAAGCCGATCAGGGTGGCGAGCGGCGTGCGCAGCTCGTGGCTGGCATTGGCGACGAAATCGACCCGCATCTGCTCCGAGGCGAAGGCTTCGCTGCGGTCCGAAAGCCGCACCAGCCGGCTGCCGTCGCCGAGCCGCAATATGGTCATCGCCCAGCGCCGGTCGCGCTCGCCGAGGCCGACCAGCTCGATCCGGGTGAGCCGCTCGGCCGTCTGGTCGCCGCCGCGGCTGATCAATTGCTCGGCCGCGGCCGGGTGGCGGATGGCGAGGCGGACGTCGACGCCGTCGATATGCTGGCCCAGCACCGCCCGCGCCGCCGCATTGGCATGGACGACGCGCCGGTCGCGGACCAGCAGCATCGGATCTTCGATCGCGTCGATGACGTCGCCGGCGCCGGGCAGCGGGGGAGGGGCGGGCTCGTCGTCGGCCGCGCCGGCGCGGGGGCCCGCTTCGGCCGGAGCCCAGATCACCGATCCGGCGACGATCCCAAACATCAAGGCGGCGAAGGCGGCGGCGAGCGGCGAACCCCCGGACAGCGCCGAGACGAGGCCGATCGCGACGGCCGCCAGCGCGGTGAGGGGTCGCCAAAGACGCGTCGGGGCCATTCCGACTGTCCCTTAGCGGGATAGTGGCCGCTACGCCATAACTCGAAAGTTGAAGGCTTTACGCTTATGAAAGGAGCCCGCCCGTAAGTAGATTGTGTCATGAGCGACAAGTTCGACCACCAACAGGATGATGCGGCTTCCCGGCCGAGCCGCCGGGTCGTGCTCGCCCTCGGCGCCGCCGCCGCCTCGACGGTGGTGACGATCCGCCCGGCCCTGGCCCAGACCGCCGGCTCCGTCCTCACCTGCGAGATACCGGTCCCCGCTCCCGAAGCGGCCGGCCAGTATATCGCCGCCGACGGCAGCCTGGTCGCACCCGGCACCTCGGGCGCGTTCGCGCCGCCACTTCGCAACATTACCGGCGAAGAGGCGAAGGTGCTGCTGCGCCACGGAGCCGCGCCTCCGGGCATGGATAGCGAAGCCGCTCAGGCCTATGCCAACTATATTCGCCGTCTGCAGGCGGGGATGAGCGGTTTCACCTGCTACGCCTCGCTGCAGATGCCGCGCTGACCGGCACGGCCGCGATGGCCGGCCCCTGTTACATAGGCGAGCCGCCCGCCACGCTGCGCCGCGTCGAGCTCGACGGCCTCACCGCCTTTTTCCATTCGCCTTCGGGCATGACCCACATCCTCGCTCCGCCGGCGCCGCAGATCCTCGAGCTGCTCGCGGCGGGACCGGCCGATGCCGGCGAGCTTTACGCGCAGTTGAGCGAGCGGTTCGAGATTAGCGGCGGCGTGGCCGAGCTCCAGTCGCGCCTCGACGAGCTTCAGGCCGCCGGCCTGGTCAGCCATTGCTCCGCGGCGGAAGCGGGAGCCCGGGCCGAAGCCGCACTCGCGAATCCGCCGCCGGCGGTCGCCCGCGCCGCATGAGGCACGAACATGCCATCCAGGTGGGGCCGGTCGGCTTCCGCATCGGCTCGGATTGGCCGGACCCGATCCGCGACTTGCGCAGCCTCTATGCCGGCTATCCCGAGCCCGATGGGGCGTGCGACTTCACCGTCCGGCTCGAAGCGACCAAACCGTGGCGGCGCTGGATCAATCCCTCCGTGGCGATCAGCGGCGATTTCACGCTTCCCGACGCCGCGCCGCTGCCGCTCGCCCAGGGGCTGCTCGCCGCCGAAATGGCGATGAACCTGCAAATGGCGCTTGGCCAGAAACGCTATCTGCTGCTCCACGCGGCGACGGTGGAGAAAGCGGGGAGGGCGCTGATCCTCACCGGCCATTCGGGATCGGGCAAGTCGACGCTGGCGGCGATCCTGGCCGAGCGCGGCTGGCGCCTGATGGGCGACGAATTCGCCTTGCTCGACCCGGAGACCGGCCGCCTCCACGCCTTCCCGCGCGCGATCAGCCTCAAGAACGGCTCGATCTCGGTCGTGGCCGGCATCGCCGACCATAGCCGGCTGGGGCCGCTCATCCAGGGCACGCCGAAAGGCGCGATCCGGCACTTGCGCCCCAATCGCGAAGCGCTCGACCGGATGGGCGAGCCGGCGGAGCCTGCCTTGCTGCTGTTCCCGCGCTTCGGGCGCGGCCTTCACGCCGAGGTGCGGCCGGTCGGCGCCGCCGAGGCGTTCGTGCGGCTGACCCAGGCCTCGACCAATTATGTCGCGCTTGGCGAAGGTGGCTTTTCGGCGCTGACCGAGCTGGTGACCGGCATCCCGGCCTGCGCGATCGACTATCCCGACACCGAGGCCGCGCTCGGGCTGGTCCATCGGCTGTGGACGGAGCTGGCATGAAATCGGCGCGACTTCTCGCGGCCGCGCTCGGCGATCCGGGCAGCACGGCCTCTTTGGGCCCGCGCCAGTGGACCGCTTTGATCGCCGCGGCGCGCGCGGAATCGCTGGCCGGCGTGCTCGCTTGTCGGCTGGAGGGCGAGGCGCTTCCGGCCAAGGTCGCCCGGATCCTCGAAGATGCCCGCCGCGACCATGACCATGCCCGCACCCAGGCCTTGTGGGAGGCGGAGATGTGCCGCCGCGCGCTGGCGCCTCTGGGGCTGCCGGTGATCCTGCTCAAGGGCACCGCTTATGCCGCCGCCGGCCTTCCGGCGGGGCGGGGGCGCTCGATCGGCGACCTCGACATTTTGGTGCCGCAGGAGGGGCTCGACCGGGTCGAGGCGGCGCTGCTCGCGGCCGGCTGGGAATGGGTCAAGCCGGACGGCTATGACGATCTCTATTACCGCCGCTGGATGCACGAGCTGCCGCCGCTGATCCACCGCGACCGCGACCGCATGATCGACGTCCACCACACCATCCTTCCGCTGACCGCGCGGCCGACGCCCGATGCGGCCGCGCTGATCGCCGCCAGCGTCGAGCTTCCGAACGGGCTGCGCGTGCTGGCGCCGGCCGACATGGTGGTCCACGCCGCCTGCCACCTGTTCGCCGACGGCGACATTGCCGGGGGCCTACGCAACCTGTGGGACATCGACCGGATGCTGCGCGATTTCGGCGCGCGGCCCGGCTTCTGGCCCGAGCTCGCCGAGCGGGCGCGGCTCCACCAGCTCGCCGGCCCGGTCGGGCGCGCGCTGCGGCTCGCGGCGAAGCTCTACGGCACTCCGGTCGATGCGGCCGTCGCCGGTCGGGCGGTACCGTTCGACCGGTTGGTCGAGGCGCGGCTCCTCGCCCGCAACGGCTGGGGCCAGACGACCGGCAAGGCGCTTCGTTTCGCTTTCTACCTGCGCTCGCACTGGCTGCGCATGCCGCCGCTGATGCTGGCCCGCCACCTGTGGGTGAAGGCGCGCCGCTGATCTCAGCCGGCGCGGATGAGCCGGGTCACGCCGTCGACCGAATAGGGCTTTTGCAGCAGCTCGAAGCCGTGGGTTCCCTGCTCCGCCAGCACATGGCTGTAGCCGCTGGTGAGGATCACCCTCAGCCCCGGATAAAGCCGCCGCACTTCCTCGGCGAGGTCGATCCCGCTCATCCCCGGCATCACCACGTCGGTGAACACGAGGTCGAACTCGCCGTGCCGCGCCATGAGGATTTCGAGCGCCTTCAGCGCGTTCGGGGCCAGCGTGGTCGTATGGCCGAGCTCTTCGAGCAGCTGGCTCGCGAACTCGCCGACCTGGACATTGTCCTCGACCACCAGGATGCGGATCGCCGGGTCAGGCCGGTCCGAGGCGGCGCCGCGCGCTTCGCGCTTGCCGGCGGCGGGCGACACGCGCGGCAAATAGAGGGTGAAGGTCGTGCCTTCGCCCGGCGCGCTTTCCACTTCGACATCGCCGCCCGATTGCTTGGCGAAGCCATAGACCTGGGAGAGGCCGAGGCCGGTGCCCTTGCCCACTTCCTTGGTGGTGAAGAAGGGTTCGAAAATGTGGGGCAGATGCTCCGGCGGGATGCCGGCGCCGGTGTCGCTGACCGAGACCGCGACGAACGCGCCTTCGCTGCCATGATGGCCGCGGATGCCGGGCAGCCCGTGCACGGTGGCGATGCGGATGCGCAGCATGCCCTCGCCGTCCATGGCGTCGCGGGCGTTCACCGTGAGGTTGACGATCGCGGTCTCGAACTGGGCGGCGTCGGCCTCGACGAAGCAGGTGTCGCACTCGGCGTCGATCTCGACCGCGACCCGGGCTCCGACGATGGTGGCAACCATGTCGGCGATGCGCCGGGTGCGCTCGGGGGCGTCGAAGATTTCCGGCTCCAGCGCCTGGCGGCGGGCGAAGGCGAGCAACTGGCCGGTCAGCTTGGCGGCGCGGTCGACCGTCTCCGAAATGGCGTTGAGGTAGCGGCCTTTCTTCTCCTCGCTGAAGCCGGGCCGCCGCAGCAGATCGACCGAGGAGCGGATGATGGTCAGCAGATTGTTGAAATCATGCGCGACGCCGCCGGTCAGCTGGCCGATCGCCTCCATCTTCTGCGACTGGCGGAGCGCTTCTTCGGCGCGCAGCAAGTCGCGGGTGCGCTGGCTGACCTGCTCCTCCAGCGTCTCGTTCAATTGCTGCAGCGCGGCTTCGGCGGACTTGCGCGAGGTGATGTCGACGACGGCGCCGAGCACGCGCTCGGGCTCGCCCGAAGCTCCGATCATGATCTCGCCGCGCAGCATGAACCAGCGCAGGTCGTCCGGCGCGCGCCAGAAGCGGAACTCGGCCTCGAAATGGCGGTCGCCGCGCACGAAGGCCGCTTCCGCCTCGGCGCGTAGCCGGCTGCCGTCGCCCGGATAGTAACGGCTCCTGACCGCGTCGATATCCTCCAGCTCCTCGGGGCTCAGGCCGAGGAAGGCGGCGAGGTCGGGCGACAGCTTCAGCCGTTCGGTGGCGGCGTCATATTCCCAGATCGCCATTCCGGCCGCGTCGACCGCCAGCCGCAGCCGCGCCTCGCTTTCGCGCAGCCGCGCCTCGCGCGCGCGGCGCTCGGAAATGTCGCGGAAATAGACCGAAAGTCCGCCCGCGGCGGTCGGGTGGATGTCGATCTCCAGCCATCGGCCGATGATCGGCGAGAGCGCTTCGAGCCGGAACGGCCGGCGCTCCTCCATCACCTTGAGGTGCGCGCGATAGGGTTCGCTGCCGACCGCCTGCGGGAATTCGTCCCAATAGACCTTGCCGATCAGCTCGGCCCGGTCGCGCGCCCACCATTCTTCCGCCCTGCGGTTGACGTAGGTGAAGCGCCAGTCGGCATCGACCGCGTAAAAGGCGTCGGCGATGCTTTCGAGGATCTCGGCGCTGCGCCCGTGGAGCGCGAGCAGCTGCTCGTTGGCCTCGTGCTGGCGGGTGCGGTCCTGCAGGATCTTGACCAGGCCGATCTGGGCGCCGCTGGCCTCGTCGTCGAGCCGCATCATCAGGCCCGACGCCCAGAAGCGGCTGCCGTCGCGCCGGACGTGCCAGCGCTCGTCCTCGGCGCGGCCCTCGACGCTCGCCGTCCGGGCCTCGCGCTCGCACGCCCCGGCCTCGATATCCTCGGGCGTGAAGATGATGCAGCTGTCGCGGCCCAATATCTCGGCCTCGGGCCAGCCGAGCAGCCGCTCGGCGCCCGGGCTCCAGCTCGTCACCTTGCCGTCGACGCCGGTGGTGAAGATCGCGAAATCGAGCGCGCTGTCCACCACGAGGCGCGCGATCCGGTCCCGGTCGAGCGGGTCGCCCGAAGGCGTGGCGGCGGGGTCATCGGCCATCGCCTACAAGAACAGGCGGCAGTCGGGGCCGTTCCGTAGCGGAGCCAACGGCCGCGCCGGAGCCAAGTGCCGGGGGCGCTATGGAAATAGCAAGATTTACATGCGATGGGATTGGCGAAGCCGGGATTTACCAATGACGCGTACCAAGCCTTTCGCCGCCATCATTCTCGCTGCCGGCAAGGGCACGCGGATGAAATCCGACGTCCACAAGGTGCTGCATCCGATCGCGGGGCGGGCGATGCTCGACCATCTGCTCGGCGTGCTCGACGGGCTCGGCCCGGCCCGCAAGATTGTCGTCGTCGGCAGCGGCCGCGAGCAGGTCCAGCATCTCGTCGACGCGCGCGGCGGCCAGGTCGTCGTCCAGGACCAGCAGCTCGGCACCGCCCATGCCGTCCGCCAGGCGGAGGGAGCGCTCGGCGACTTCGACGGGGACGTGCTCATCCTCTACGGCGATACGCCGCTGATCGAGCCCGAGACGATGGCCGGCATGCTCGACCGGCTGAACGCGCCCGACGCGCCGACCGTGGTGGTGGTCGGCTTCCGCCCGGTCGATCCGCTCGCTTACGGCCGCATCCTCGCCGCACCGGACGGCACGATCGAGAAGATGGTCGAATATAAGGACGCGACGCCCGAGGAGCGCGCCGTCGATTTGTGCAATTCGGGCCTGATGGCCGCGCGCGCCGCCGACCTGTTCCCGCTGCTCGGCCGGGTCGGCAACGCCAATGCCGCCGGCGAATATTATCTTCCCGACATCGTCATGCTGGCCGCCGCCGACGGCCGCCGCTCGGCGGTGATCGAGGCCCAGCCGTGGGAGATGGCGGGCGTCAACAGCCGCGCCGAGCTCGCTCTGGTGGAGGCCGAATGGCAGCGCCGCCGCCGGCTGGCGGCGATGGCCGACGGCGTCACCCTGGTCGCCCCCGACACGGTCTGGTTCGCGCACGATACCGAGATCGGCCGCGACAGCGTGGTCGAGCCCAACGTCGTGTTCGGCCCTGGTGTGTGGGTGGGCGAGGGCGTGTGCATCCGCGCCTTCAGCCATATCGAAGGCGCCCATATCGCCGCCGGCGCCGAGATCGGCCCCTATGCGCGCCTGCGCCCCGGCGCCGACATCGGCGAGAAGGCCAAGGTCGGCAATTTCGTGGAGGTGAAGAAAGCCAGGCTCGGCCCCGGCGCCAAGGCCAGCCATCTCTCCTACCTCGGCGACGCCGACATCGGCGCCGGCGCCAATATCGGGGCCGGCACCATCACCTGCAATTATGACGGCTATTTCAAATATCCGACCGTCATCGGCGAGGGCGCCTTCATCGGCTCCAACAGCGCGCTGGTCGCGCCTGTCACGATCGGCGCCAACGCCATCGTCGGCGCCGGCTCGGTCGTCACCCGCGACGTCGCCCCCGAAGCGCTCGCGATCGCGCGCGGCGAACAGAGCGAGCGCCCCGCCTGGGCCGCGCGGTTCCGCGCGATCATGTCGGCGAGGAAGAAAACAGGTTAGGGATTCCGTCCGCCCTGATGGTCGAAGGCCGCCCTGAGCGGCGCCTGGGACCGCTCGGCTCGAACGGACTTGGAGGTAGTGGATTTTATGTGCGGCATCATCGGCATCGTCGGCCACGGAGACGTCGCCGGGCGGCTCATGGACGGCCTGAAGCGGCTCGAATATCGCGGCTATGACAGCGCGGGCCTGTGCACCATCGTCGACGGCCGGCTGGAGCGCCGGCGGGCCGAGGGCAAGCTCGAAAACCTCGCTCGCGAGCTCGCCTCCGAGCCGCTGCCCGGCCAGGTCGGGATCGCCCATACGCGCTGGGCGACCCACGGCGCGCCGACCCGCGACAACGCCCACCCGCACGCCACCGCCGAAGTGGCGCTCGTCCATAACGGCATCATCGAGAATTTCCGGCCGCTGCGCGAGGAATTGGTCGCCGAAGGCCGCAGCTTCACCAGCCAGACCGATACCGAGGTCGTCGCCCATCTGGTCAGCCGCGAGATCGAACGCGGCGCCTCGCCCAAGGACGCCGTCGCCCGCACCCTGAAGCGCCTCCACGGCGCGTTCAGCCTCGCCATCCTGATCCGCGGCTATCCCGACATGCTGATCGGCGCGCGTCTGGGCTCGCCGCTGGTGATCGGCTATGGCGAGGACGAGACCTATCTCGGCTCGGACGCGCTGGCGCTGGCGCCCCTCACCCAGAAAATCTCCTACCTCGAGGAAGGCGACTGGGCGATCGTCACCCGCGATGGCACCCAGGTCTACGACCGGGACGACAATCCGGTCACCCGCCCCATCACCCATTCCGGCGCCAGCGCGGCCGCGGTCGAGAAGGGCAATCATCGCCACTTCATGCAAAAGGAGATATTCGAGCAGCCGATCGTGGTCGCGCAGACGCTGCAATCCTATCTCCGCCCGCTCGAGCAGAAGGTGGCGCTGCCCGACATGGACTTCAGCTTCGCCGACGTGCCGCGCATCACCATCGTCGCCTGCGGCACCTCTTATTATGCCGGCATGGTCGCCAAATATTGGCTCGAGCAGTTCGCCCGAGTGCCGGTCGAGCTCGATATCGCCTCCGAATTCCGCTACCGCCAGCCGGTGCTGGAGGAGGGCGGCCTTGCGCTCTTCATCTCCCAATCGGGCGAGACCGCCGACACGCTGGCCGCGCTCCGCCACGCCCGCGCCCAGGGCCAGCGCATCGCCGTCGTCGTCAACGTGCCGACCAGCTCGATGGCGCGCGAGGCCGACCTTCTGCTCCCCACCCATGCCGGACCCGAGATCGGCGTCGCCTCGACCAAGGCCTTCACCTGCCAGCTTGCCGTCCTCGCCGCGCTCGCCGCCAAGGTCGCGCGCGACAAGGGCCGGATGACCGAGGAGGAGGAGCGCGAGATCGTCGGCCACCTCACCGAAGCGCCGGCGGCGATGAACGCGGCGCTGAACCATGACGAGGAAATCGAGGCGATGGCGCCGGTCATCGCGCGCGCCCGCGACGTGCTCTATCTCGGCCGCGGCCCCGATTATCCGATGGCGCTCGAAGGCGCGCTCAAGTTGAAGGAGATCAGCTACATCCACGCCGAAGGCTATGCCGCCGGCGAGATGAAGCACGGGCCGATCGCGCTGATCGACGACGACGTGCCAGTGATCGTCATCGCCCCGTCCGGCCCGCTGTTCGAGAAGACCGTCTCCAACATGCAGGAGGTCCAGGCGCGCGGCGGCAAGGTCGTGCTCATCTCCGACGCCGAAGGCATCGCCGCGGCCGGCGAGGGCACCATCGCCACCATCGAGATGCCGAAGGTGCATCCGCTGATCGCGCCGATGGTCTACGCCATCCCCGTCCAGTTGCTCGCCTATCATGTCGCGGTGGTGAAGGGCACCGACGTCGACCAGCCGCGGAACCTCGCGAAGAGCGTCACCGTCGAATAAGCGACGCTGCTCGCCGAGGATGAGCTTAGCCGATGGGATTGAGGTAGTAGGCCCGCCGCGAGCTATCGGCGAAATCGACATATTTGAGCGGCGCCCGCTCCAGCTCCACCGGCTGCGGCAGGCGGGTGGCGAGATAGGCCTTGGCGCGCGCCTCGTCGTAGCTGACGTCGCCGGAATAGACCGCCTGCTTCGGCATCACCAGACCGAGCGTGAAGAAGCCCTTGAGGAAGTCGCCGGCGACTTGCCCGGCATTGGGGAATTTCCACTTGCCGAGGTGAAACGAATAATCGCCGACATATAAGGCACGCCCGGGCTTCACCTCGAACATCAGGGTGCCGCGCGCGTAGCTGTTGGAGCTGCCGCCGCTATTCGGATTGGTCGCCTGCGCGGCGACATAGATGCCGGGCTCGGCGAGCACCGCCCAGCCCTGCCAGTTCTGGCGATCGGCGTTCGACCACAGGCCGGCGCCGCGGCCGACCTTGAAAGGCTTGCCCGGAAGATCGCGCCTGCGGCTCTCGATCGTCTTGGTGGCGGGATCGTAGGGCACGAACAGCAGATGCGGCTCCGGCACCTTCGGCCCCGGAGCGATGCGCGTGTAGACCACCACCAGCCCCTGCCGGGATTGCGCCCCGAACACGAGCGGCGGCGTCGGCGGCGCGGCGCCGACAAGCAGGGCGACGGCGGCCGCGAGGAGCATGATTTTCTTCATGCCTGGGCCATACACGAAAGGCCTGCCAACCTCAACTGTTTGAAGTTATTGGCGTTTTGCTTCCCCGCTCCGTCAGCCGATCTGGCGGCGGATTCCTTCGGGAAGCTCGGCCGGGGCGCAGAGCCGTGCTTCGACATCGTCCTGGACCGAGATGCGGATCCGGGTCCGGCCCAGCACTTCGATGCGGGTGAAGGCCGGCGCCATTTCCGGCTCGTCGGAATTGGACGGCATTTCAAACGATTCCATCGATTCGAGCGTGTAGACGCGCCCTTCCTGCCGGACCGAGCGCGGCGTCTCGGCGAAGCTCTGCGTCGCGTCCGCATAGAGCCAGCGCAGCCGCGCGCCGTCATAATGGAGGGCGTTGATCGGATCGCCGCAACTCTCGCCGACATTGACGTAGCTTCCGGTGTCGATCGGGATCGTGACCGCCGCGGGCTTGGCATCGGCCTTGGCCGCCGGCGGCGCCTCCGCAAGGGCCGGGGCGGCGGCCAGCAGTGCAGCGGCCGCTATCGTCAATGTCTTCATCCGGTCCCCCTTTGCGGCGCGGCGAATCGCGCGCCGCCGGAGCTTAGGCGCAAACGGCGTCCGGGGGTAATCGGGCAAAGAGAAGGGCGCCGAAGCGCCCTTCTCCTGTTGGCCGTGGCAGCGCGGGGCCGCCTAGAGCACGAAGTCGCTGGCGGCCAGCTCGATCGGGCCCGACACCTGGATGAAGAAGTCGGCCATGCTGTCGCCGTCGCGGTCGGCTTCGACCATCACGCCGAGGCCGTTGCTCTCGTAGCGCAGCGCTCCGGCCGTGCCGGAGAAGGCGCCGTCGCCGATGAAGCTGAAGGCGTCGTTGCCGGCGCCGGTCGCCGCATCGACGCGCGAGAGGTCCATGACGTCGCCCTCCTCGCGGCTGAAGCCCTCGATCGTGTCGGCCAGCGACGGCGCGGTGCCGGCATGGCCGTCGAGGAAGCGATATTGGTCGGCGCCGGCATCGCCCGCGAGCAGGTCGGTGCCGAGCCCGCCGGTCAGGATGTCGTCGCCGGCGCCGGCGAACAGCCGGTCGTTGCCGGAGCCGCCGACCAGCACGTCCATGCCGCTGCCGCCGTCGATGACGTCGTTGCCGGCAAAGCCGGAGAGCCGGTCCTGGCCATCGAAGCCTTCGAGATAGTCGCCGCCGGCGCCGCCATCGAGGAAGTCGCTGCCGACGCCGCCGTAAAGCTCGTCATAGCCCGCGCCGCCCGACAGCAGGTCGTCGCCGCCGTCGCCATAGAGGCGGTCGCTGTCCTCGCCGCCGTCGACGACGTCGTTGCCCTCGCCGGCCATGACCGTGTCCGCGCCCGCGCCGCCGAAGATCGTGTCGGCGCCGATGCCGCCGGCGATGTCGTCCGCGCCGAGGCCGCCGTCGATCCAGTCGTCGCCATCCTCGCCGTCGAGCTCGTCGTCGCCGGCGCCGCCGTCGAGATGGTCGTGGTCGGAACCGCCGCTGAGGCTGTCGTCGCCGGAGCCGCCGTCCATATGGTCGTTGCCGGCATCGCCGGCCATCCGGTCGTGGCCGCGCCCGCCGAGCATGGTGTCGTCGTCGCCGCCGCCATGAAGCTCGTCGGCCTGGTCGCCGCCGCTCATATAATCGGCGCCGGCTTCGCCGACCAGGAAGTCCATGCCGGCGCCGCCATACATGAAATCGCCGCCGAGAAGGCCGAACAGCCGGTCGGCGCCGGCCTCGCCATACATATGGTCGGACTCGAGGCTGCCGCCGAGGAAATCGTCGCCGTCGCCGCCCCACATCGTATCGCCATGCTCGCCGGCGTTAAGCGCGTCGTCGCCGCCGAGCCCAAAGAGCTGGTCATGGCCGGCAATGCCGTGAATGTCGTCGTTGAGCGCGCTGCCGCGGATGATCTCATTCGCCTCGGTGCCGCGATACATGCGTTGATAGAAACTCACTATTCCCTCCCAATGGCCGAGCAAAACGCGACCGTTTTCCTTGCGAATCAATCCATTGCGCTAATCATCTGTTATGCATGGGACTATCAATGTGGATAACGGGAGGGCGGGAAGCTTATTCCCGGGGCGGCGAAAAAACTTTGCGTGAGCCGGGCCAGGCCATGATCGGGTGCCGATAGCTGCCGGCGCGTTAGGCGGAAAGCGACAGACCCTGCGCTTCGAGGAGGGCGGTGCACCGCCCAACAAAAAAGGGCGCCGGAGCGCCCTTTTTCGAGTTTGGCGTCGAGCCTTACTTGCTCTTGTTGGACTTGCGCATCTGCTTGCTGAGCGCCTGCGTCACCGCGGCTTCGGAGCCGCTGGCGGCGTCGCAGCTGACCGGGCCGTTCTTCTTCTGCGTGGCGAGCGCGTTGACCGCGACGCCGCAGATGTTGGCGGCGACGGAGACCGGCACCTGGACGTTGACCGGGACCTGGCTGACTTCGACGCTGAGGTTGTTGGCGATATTCTCGAGATTGAGGTCGCTGATGTTGACGTTGACCAGGCCGGCCTGGTTCTGGGCCGCGGCGGGGGCCGTCATCGCCATCGTCGAAATCGCGGCCGTGGCCGTCAAAATG
>DASVRK010000281.1:0-21306 GCA_036388655.1 Allosphingosinicella sp.
TCACATATTGCCGGAGCGCGATCACCGAAGGCAGGTGCATGGTCCGCGTGGGGCTGTGCACCTCGCGGGCGTAATTGGCGACGATGTCGACGCGCTCCAGGAACACCGCCTTGACCGCGGTTTGCCAAGGCCAGAGGCTGAGCGGATAATAACTGAGCGGCGTATAATCGGCGTTCAGCACCAGCGCGGGACAGGAGTCCGGATGTCGGATCAGGTCAGGATGGTACATGAACCGGCACACGCCTCCCGTTTCATGGAGCTGAACTCCCGAAACGCCGCCCCCGGACCTGTCGCACGCAGAACGCGGGAGAATTCGGCTTTGCGGCCTCATCTCCTGTTCGACCACGCTTTTGCTGCCGAAGCGTGACGCCGTCATGACACCACAACTCGCGACTCGCGGTCAAGGGCCGCATTCATGAAAAACGTCGTCACCCGCTTCGCTCCGTCGCCGACCGGGCGGCTGCATTTAGGGCATGCCTATTCGGCCCTGCTCGCGCACCGCTTCGCGCGCGATCGCGGCGGTAGCTTCCTGCTCCGGATCGAGGATATCGACCGCAACCGCGCCCGCGCCGCCTTCGTCGACGGCATCATCGGGGACCTGCTCTGGCTCGGGATCGAGCTGGATGGGGAGATCGTCTATCAGTCCGAACGCCTGCCGCTCTATGCCGAGGCGCTCGATCGGCTGAGCGAGAGGGGGCTGGTCTATCCCTGCTTTTGCACCCGCTCGGCCATCGCCGCCGAGATCGCCGCCAGCGTCGCTGCCCCGCACGGGCCGGACGGGCCGGTCTATCGCGGCCGCTGCCGCGTCCTCAGCGAGGACGAGCGCGCCCAGCGCCGCCGGACCGAGCCGCACGCGTGGCGGCTCGACATGGTCGCTGCGCTGGACAGCCTTCCCGCGGGCGCGAGCCTCCGCTGGTTCGACGAGGGCCGCGAAATCCCGGCCGATCCGCTCGCCTTCGGCGACGTCGTGCTCGCCCGCAAGGACGCGCCGACCAGTTACCATCTCGCCGTCACGGTCGATGACGCCGCCCAGGACGTCAGCGACGTGGTCCGCGGCCGCGACCTGTTCGCCGCCACCCACGTCCACCGCTTGCTCCAGGCCCTGCTCGGCCTGCCGACGCCGCAGTACCATCATCATGCCCTGCTCACCGACGCCGAGGGGCGCCGGCTGGCCAAGCGCAACGGCGCGCCAACCCTTGCCGAGCTCCGCGCGAACGGGGCCGATCCGCATGGGCTGACCGACGATCTGCTCGCCGGACGCCTTCCCGCTGGATATTTGGCCGCCCGTTCCTAGATAGGGGCCATGCAAACCCTCCTCATCATCCTCCTCGTGTTTTTCGCTGGCGCCACTTTGTTCGTGCTGGCCAAGGGGGTGATCGGCATGGCCCAGGGCAAGGACGTCAGCGGCGTCCGCTCGCAGAACCTGATGCGCAAGCGGGTGATGTACCAGGCGATCGCGATCGTGTTGGTCGTGCTGCTGATCCTGCTCGCCAGCGGCAGGACCTGACGCTGGTCCGGCTCAACCAAATCTACACCCGCACCGGCGATGCCGGCGAGACTGGACTGGTCGATGGCTCGCGCATCTCGAAGGCGCATCCACGCGCCGGCGCCATCGGGGATGTCGACGAAGCCAATAGCGCCATCGGCATAGCGCTCCTCCACATCTCCGACCCCCGCCAGCAGGCGATGCTGCGCCGCATCCAGAACGAATTGTTCGATCTCGGCGCCGATCTCGCCACCCCCGGCGACGATTTCACGCCCGGCGAGATGACGCTCCGCGTGACCGCCGGGCAGGTCGACCGCCTCGAGCGCGAGATCGACGCCATGAACGAGACGCTGGAGCCGCTCCGCAGCTTCATTCTTCCCGGCGGCGGCGCGGGCGCGGCCCATCTCCACCTGGCTCGCGCGATCGTCCGCCGCGCCGAGCGCAGTGCCGTCGCCGCCGCCGCGCAAGTGAGCCTCAACCCGCAGGCGCTCATCTACATCAATCGTCTGTCCGACCACCTGTTCGTCCTCGCCCGGCTCGCCGCCTCGGCCGCGGGCGGAGACCTGCTTTGGGAACCGGGCGCTACCCGCGGGACTTAACCTCGGTTAGGGAAATTTGGCGCTGGGGCCGTGCTCCTGTAATGGCGCGGTGGGGAGAAGCAGCATGGCAACGCAGACCAGGTCCGTTCCGGCAGATCCGCTGACCGCTCGGTTCGAAGCCGTCCGCGCCCTCAGCTCCGCGATCGCCGCGCCGCTGTCCGACGCCGACGCGACCCTGCAGCCGATGCCCGATGCCTCGCCGGCCAAATGGCATCTCGCCCACACGACCTGGTTCTTCGAGACCTTCGTCCTGCGCGACCATGTTCCCGGCTATGCGCTCCACGACGAGCGCTGGCCGTTTCTGTTCAACAGTTATTATGATGGCGAGGGCGAGCGCCACGCCCGGGCGCGGCGCGGGATGCTCAGCCGCCCGTCCCTGGCGGAAGTCCTCGCCTATCGCGCCCATGTCGATGCGGCCATGGCGGCGGCGATACCGGCGCTGGGGCCGGACGCGCTGGCGCTGGTCGAGCTCGGGCTCAATCACGAGCAGCAGCATCAGGAGCTGATGCTGATCGATCTGCTCGCCGCCTTTGCGGAGAATCCGCTGCTGCCGGCGCTGTGGCCGGGCGAGGCGCCGCCCTTGCCGGTGCCGCCCCCCCTGGGGTGGATCGAAGGCGCGACGGGGCGCGTCGAGATCGGCCATGACGGCGCGGGCTTCGCCTTCGACTGCGAGGGGCCGCGGCACGAGGTGATCCTCCGCCCGCACGCGCTCGCCGACCGGCTGACGACCAACGCCGAGTGGTTGAGCTTCATCGACGATGGCGGCTATAAGCGGCCGGAGCTGTGGCTGGCCGATGGCTGGGCCTGGGTCTCGGAGCAGCGCGCCGCGGCTCCGCTCTACTGGCGCTGCGGCGAGGGCGGGTGGAGGCGCTTCGGCCTCGATGGCTTGAAGCCGGTCAACCTCGCCGAGCCGGTGTGCCACATTAATTATTACGAGGCCGACGCTTACGCCCGCTGGGCCGGGGCGCGGCTGCCGACCGAGGCCGAATGGGAGACCGCCGCCGCCGCTCGCGACCCCGCCGAAGGCAACCAGCTCGACGCCGCCGGCCCGGTCCGTCCCCAGGGCGGCGAAGCTTCGTTCGGCGACGTCTGGCAATGGACGATAAGCGCCTATCTGCCGCATCCGGGCTTCAGGCCGGCGGCAGGGACGGTCGGCGAATATAACGGCAAGTTCATGTGCGGACAGTTCGTGCTCAAGGGCGCGAGCTGTGCCACTCCCCGCGGCCACAGCCGGGCCAGCTACCGCAACTTCTTCTACCCGCACCAGCGCTGGATGTTCGCCGGGCTGCGGCTGGCCAAGGACCTTTAGCATGGATGTGCCGCGCAAGATCGACACCGCTTTTCGCGACGACGTGCTCGCCGGCCTCGCCGCTCCGATCCCGGCCGTGCCGGCGCGGTGGCTCTACGACCGGCGCGGATCGGAGCTGTTCGAGGAGATCACCCAGCTTCCCGAATATTATCCGACCCGGGTAGAGCGCGGCATCCTCGAAACCACCGCGCCCGAGGTGGCGCGGATCGTCGGACCCGGCAGCGCCGTCGTCGAATTCGGTTCGGGGTCGTCGGCCAAGACGCCGCTCCTACTCAACGCCGTCCGCCCCGCCGCCTATGTGCCGATCGACATATCCGGCGAGTTCCTGCGCGATTCGGCGGCCGCGCTGCAGGAGCGCTTCCCCGGCCTCGCCGTCCATCCGGTCGAGGCCGATTTCACCCATCCGATCGAGCTTCCGGCCGAGGCGCGGGCGCTGCCGAAGCTCGGCTTCTTCCCCGGCTCGACGATCGGCAACATGGTCGCCCGCACCGCCGTCGACCTGCTCCGCGCGATGAAGGAGACGCTGGGGGTCGGCGCGTGGCTGCTGATCGGCATGGACCGGATCAAGGAAGCGGACGTGCTGCTCCGGGCCTATGACGATGCCCAGGGCGTCACGGCCGCGTTCAACCTCAACCTCCTTCATCGCATCAACGCCGAGCTGGACGGCACCATCCCGGTCGAGGCGTTCCGCCACCGCGCGATCTGGAACGACCCGATGAGCCGGATCGAGATGCACCTGGAAGCGCTTCGCGACGTCTCCTTCACCGTCTCCGGGCGCGCCTTCGCCTTCGCCAGGGGCGCGACCATCCATACCGAGAACAGTCACAAATACGGCTTCCGCGACTCCCGCCTTCTGCTCCGCGCCGCCGGCTGGGGCGTCTGCCGGGAATGGACCGACCCGGACGACCAGTTCGTCCTCATCCTCGCCGAAGCCGAAGCGCCAAGGTTCGCGCCCTAGGTGCGAACCCGGGCGCGCCCCCGCCGCGGCTTATTGGGTGCCGAGGATCGGCGGAGTCGGGGTTTCGTTGCCGGCATTGCCGACGATGGCGTTGTTGCCGTGCGAGAAGACGCTTCCCGCAGTGATGCGCAGGCCGTCGAGGGTGTTGCCGGTGATGACGGTACCGAACAGACGCGTGGTCGGAGTGCCGCCCCCCGCGCCGCTGGAGATGCCGAACCGGTTGTTCGAAAGCACGCTGTCGCTGATGTGCGCCGATGCGCCCGCCAGGTTGAGGGCCACTCCGGCGCCGAGCGGATGGCCGGAGACGATCGAGCGCGACAGGGTCAGCTTGGTGTTGTTGCCGAGGTGGATACCATGGTCCGCGCCCCGGAAGATCCTGACATTATCCACGTCGAGCAGCAGCGGACCAACGGCGGGAAAGGCGGCGATGCCGACATTGCCGAGATTGTAGAAAATGGAGTTGGTGATCGAGACGCGCGCGTTGGGGGTGCTGCTTTCGATCGAGACGCCGCGGCCGACGGTGCCGGTGCCGGCATAGTTGAAGATGGTGACATTATCGACGTTCACCGAGTCGGCGTTGATGATGCGGATGCCGCTGCCGACGGTGCTGTTGCCGCCGTTGATCGTGAGATTGCGCAAGTTGACGACGATGCCGGCGCCGTTGACGTTGATGCCGGTGGTGCCGGTGGAGAGGATCGAGGCCTGCGTCCCGTGGCCGTCGATGGTCAGCGACTTGGTGATGGTGACCGCTCCGAAGCCGCCGGGATCGATGACGTTGATCTCGCCGCCGGCCGCGGTCTTGGAAATGGCGCCGGCGAAGGTTTTGCAGGGCGCCGTGCGGCTGCACGGGTTCACATCGTCGCCGACTCCCGAGACCCAGGTGCGGGTCGCCTGCGCGAGCGCGGGAGCGGCGAGAATCGTCGACAGAATGAGCGCGACCGAGGTAACGGATCTATTCATCTTGTTTCCCCCTTCGTTTTGAACAGGAAAGCCCCGGCCCCCACCAAAGATTGCCCGGCATCGGCCGGCATTTCTTCCTGTTCGGTCCAAACAACGTACATCTATTCGCCCGCCCCGTCCATGAAACGACGTTGCGGTGCGACCTCATGCTCCACTTTTTTGCTCCACATCCGACCGATCGCGGCGATTGTTTTGCGCTATCCTCGCGCAAAGCCGGGCTTTTTATGAGGGCGTTTGCCGGACGCCGGCGTCCGCGGCCTTTCGCCCGGCCGGCGACGATCCGAATTCGTAGCTGACTACGGTGCTGCCCCAGCCGAGCACCAGGCCGAGGGCGAGCAGCAAGGGCTCGCGATTGCCTTCCGGTATCGGCACGAAATAGAGGCCGGCAAGGCCGAGCAGGCCGCCGATCATCGCCACCAGGCCGAGCGCGGCGCGGAACAGCGCGCCGTCAGGGCCGGCTGGCTCCCGGTCGTCCTCGCCGTTCACGCCGGCCTCCCCACGTGCTGCAGGTTGCGGTGGTCCTTCATAAAAACTCCAACGAAATCCGTTGAGCGGGACGGGCCTGGGAGTGGGGTGCACATTATCTTGTCATTCTTGTCACTATGCGGGGTGTTTCATCCGATCCGGTTGGCTAGCCATCCGTAGAGAAAGGCCTCATTGGCGGGACGCTGCTCCGCGAGGCTGACGTAACGCTCGCCCTGAAGCGCTTCGAGCGCCTTCAGGAGGACCGTCTCGCCGGGGGCGCCACGAAGCGCGAGGAAAGCTGCCAGGGCGGCGATGGTGAGGTCACCGATCCGGCGATCGACCAGGAGGTCCGGATAATCGCTTCCGCCGCGGTTGAGCGCATTGAGCGCGCGCTGGAGGAAGCCGGCGGCGACGTCAGGACCCATGTTGATGCCGGTGTCGAACATTTCGGCGGCGAGGCGCGGCGCCAGGGCCGCGACCCGGTCGAAGCCCGGGCGCAGCCAGTAGATGCGGCGGTAGACCGCCACCGCCTCCTCGCGCGGATAGAAGCGCATGTTGCCGCGATAGCCGTGCGCCCGCGCTACCGCCTCGGTGACGCCCCAGCGGGTCGCCCCCCCGGTGTCGGCCGGATGGTTGACGTAGCCGCCCTCGCGGCCGATCGCTTCTTCGATGAGCGTGGTGACATCCATGGCCGCGTTCCTCCTTGCCGAGTCGTGGAACATAGATGGAACAAACTGCTGTAGGAAAGCGGTTTGAGCGGAAATAGCCATGACAGGGGCGGCGGGGGGCCCTAGCTTGCTTCCGTGGGATTGACGCTCATCTTGCTGCTGGCCGTCGGCGCCTATTTGCTGTTCGAGCTGCGCCGGCTGGGGCGGAAGGTGGATGAGCTAGAACGCGACCTGGCCGAGCTTCGGCATTGGCGCGAGGCGCCGCAGCCCGAGGCTGCGACCGCTCCGGCCGCGGCGCCGGCTCTGCCGGCGAGCGAACCGGCGAGTCGGGCGAGCAGGGCGGCGGAGCCGGCTCCGGAACTCGATGATGCGTTGCCCGAGCCGCGCCCGCCGGCTGCCGCCGAGCCGGTCCGGGAGACAGCCGCGGCGCTGTTCGAACGCTTCGTCGGCGGCCGGCTGCTGATCTGGACCGGAGGCGTCGCGCTGGCGGTGGCCGGCGTGTTCCTGGTCCGTTACTCGATCGAGATCGGGTTGGTGACGCCGCCGGTGCGGATGCTGATCGCCGCCGGGTTCGGGCTGCTGCTGATCGCGGCCGGCGAATATGCGCGCCGGCGAAGCGGCGACGACCAGCGCATCGCGCAGGCGCTGGTCGGCGCCGGCATCTTCGTCCTCTACGCGGCCACTTACGGGTCGCTGACGCTCTACGGATTGATCGGCCTCGGGACCGCCTCGGCGCTGATGGCGCTGATCACCGCGGGGGCGCTAGCGCTGGCGCTGCGGCATGGCGTGCCGACCGCTGCCATGGGCCTCACCGGCGGGTTCCTGACGCCGTTGCTGGTCGGCGACCCCGATGCGAGCGCGGTGCCTTTGCTCGGCTATCTGGCTTTGCTCAACGCGGCCCTGTTCGCGCTGGCGCAGCGGCGCGGCTGGAGTTGGATGGCGGTCGCGGCGGTGGTGCTGAGCTTCCTGTGGACGGCGGCCTTGCTCCGGTCGGACGCGAACGACGCGCTCGCGGCCGGTATATTCGTGGCGGCGATGGGCATTGCCGCCTCGCTTGCCGAGCCCGGCGGGGGGCGGCCGCTGCGGCTGATCCAGCCGGCGGCGCTGGCGCTGATCCAGCTCGCGGTGCTGGTGGGGCGGACGGATCTGGGCCTGCCGGCCTGGGCCTTGTTCGGAGCGCTCGCCGCTGCGAGCCTGTTCCTGGCGGAGCGCCGGGCGGAATATCGGCTGCTGCCCGCGATCGCGCTGGCGCTGGCGCTGGTGCTGCTGGCCGGCAAGGCGGCGCTGGGCGACCCGCTGATCGCTTATGCCGGCGCGGTCGCGACCTTGTTGTTCGCGGGCTTCGGCTGGTGGCGGCTGAAGCGCGGCGCCGAGCCGATGCTCTGGGCCGGGCTCGCCTGCGCCGGCCTCGCCGGGCCGGCCATCATCCTGCGGGCGGGCGAAGCCGAGTTGCTCGCGCGGCCGCTGTGGGGCGCGCTGTTCGCGGCCCTCGCCGCCGCCGCCGGATTCCTGGCGTGGAGCCGGCGCGGCGATGCAGCGGGCGCGAGCGCGGCCGTGCCGGCGCTGGCCTCGGCGACGGCGGCGCTGCTGCTGATGATTGCCGCCTACGATCTGGTGCCGCTCGAGTGGGTGCCGGCGGCGTGGCTGGCGCTGGCGGCCGGGGCGGCGACCTGGGCGGCGCGGCTCGGCGCGAAGGAGCCGGCGCCGGTTGCGGGCGTCGTGGCGGGCGCCGGCGCGATCCTGGAGGTCGCGCTGCTGCCCGCGCTCTGGCTGATCATCGCGCTGTCACTTGCGGGAGAAGCAGCGCGGGTCGACCGGCTTCCCTCGCCGCTCGACGCGCTGCGGCTGCTGCTGATCCCGGCGGCGTTGCTGGTGGCGATCCGGCATCTGGCGCCGGCGTGGCCGGAGCGGGCGCGCGCCGCGCTGACGCTCGGGGCCGTCCTGTTCGGGACGCTCGGCGCTTATGTGCTGTTCAAGCAGTTGCTCGCGCTTCGCGACGCGGAGGATTTCGTCGCCCGCGGCTTCGCCGAGCGGACGCTGATCACGCAGGCGCTGTTCGCGGCGGGCTGGCTGCTCGTCGCCCGCGCCGCCGGTCGCGCGGGATGGCGGCGGCTGGGCATCGCCTTCACCGCGCTTGCGGCGGCGCGGCTGGTCTGGTTCGACCTCATCATCCACAACCCCGCTTTGACGAGCCAGTGGGTGGGAAGCCTGCCGGTGCTGAACCTGCTGCTGCCGGCCTATCTTGGCGCAGCCGCCTGGCTGTTCGCCGCACGCCTCCGCGCCGGCGCCGCGAGCGGCCCGTGGCTGTCGCTGTCGCTGCTGTCGCTGCTGGCCGGTAGCCTGCTGCTGGTCCGGCAGGGCTTCCAAGGCCCCTTGCTGGCCGAGGCCGATCTCCCGCGCGGCGAATTTTACGGCTATTCGCTAGCCGGGCTGCTGCTCGCCATCGCCTTGCTTGGCGCGGGCGTCAGGCGGGCCGACAAGCCGCTTCGCTTCGCCGGTCTGATCCTGCTCACCGCGACCGTGTTCAAGGTGTTCCTGATCGACGCGGCCGAGCTCGAGGGCGTGCTGCGCATCCTCTCCTTCCTCGGCCTCGGCGTCGCGCTGATCGGGGTCGGCAAGCTTTATGCGACGGTGCTGAGCTCCGAGCGGGATGGCAAGGCGGGGGCCGAAGCGGCGCCACGGCCCGGCTAAAGCACGAAATCCACCGCGGCGAGGCTGGCGACGCCGTTCACGCGGATGAGGAGGTCGGCCAGGCCGTCGCCGTCGGTATCGCCGTGCACAAAGGCGTCGGCGCCGACGATCTCGTAGCGCAATTGTCCGGCCACGCCGCCGAAGGCCGCGGTGCCGATGAAGGCGCAATTCTGATCGCCGGCGCCGGCCGCGTTGGCATCGACCCGGCGAAGGTGGAGCTTGTCGCCGCCCCCTCACGGCTGAAGTCGCCGACTAGGTCGGCGAGCGGCCGGCATCGGGATCGGCGACATCGCGGCCCGGCTCGGCGTGTCGCGCAACATGGTGCGCACCCATGTCGCGGTGCTGCGCGACAAGCTCGGCGTCAACAGCACGCTCGCCGTCGCCACCCAGATCCGCCGCGCCGCCGGCCCGCTGCTCCGCTAGCCGGTCCACGTGGGGCCGTTCATCCCGCCGGGCTGACAACGCACGAGCTGGCGCTTGCGATCATGCGCCCCCGCCAGATTGATGTCGCCGATCTAGCGGCCGTAAAGCTCATCCAGCGGCGCACGGGGCATAGCCTCAAACGGCTAGGGGACGACGCTATGTCACGTCGGAGAAGGCTACAGCGGGCGAGCTGCTACGTTGGCGCACTAGACGACAGGCCAAGGCCGGCGGCTCTGTCGGCGGGTGGCCGAATGGTACTTCGAGAAGCTCAAGTGCCTTGAGCAGCAAGCTCAATGAGATAGGAGTGAAACGCTCTCGAAGGTGGGGATTATTTTGAACCGGCTTTTTGCAAGGCATTGCTTAGTCGCCTGTGCCCTTCTGGTCTGTGTCGCAGCTCGCGCACCGACGAGCTTTCCAGAGTATCTTGAGCAGATGATCAAGTACCACCGCGTGACCGTGGGCCTCGAGATTGCCAGCCGATGTGGTTTGTTGAATGAAGCTGAAAGGGCTTCGTACGAGCGGGATTATGCGAAGGCCAGCGACGTTGTAGTCCGGCTCATGGCTGAGAACTTCGAGCGTGAGGAGGCTCTCGACTCGCTTGAAATTTTGCAGTCCGCTTCCGCTGCAGGTTCTCGCCAGGAGTTTCCACGATGCGGAACCGAGGCAGCAGAATGGATGGAAACCTCCAAACGCGAGATCAAGGAATTGGTCGCTTATGCCGACCAATATTCCAAACACTAGGAGGCGCTTCGCTCCGCCAGCGCGGTGCGTGGCGGCTGCCTTGCGGGAGCAACGGGATAAGGGTCGGGTCCAATCGGAAGACGGACCCGGCACCTACCAGCTTCGTAAGGTCATTAAGCCTTCGTAAGCTTCTTCGGCTTGAAAGCGGCGATTGCTGCTGCTGCGTTCGCCCAGCGAGCTGCCCTTGCCTCCACAACTTCGTCCGCATCCAGAAGACGCTTCGCGTCACTCCCGCCATGGCAGCGAGCGTTACCAATCGATCTTGGAAGGACAGCGATTATAAGAAGCAAAACAGCTGATATCACCTCTACCGGGGAGTCAGGAAAATGCGAAAGATGCATCGCGTCGGGTTTCTGCTGCCGATGCTACTAGGCTGCGCGCCAAATGCGGAAGGTCCCGCGGCGCCACATGAACGGCTTGCAGTTTCGCAACCAAAGCCTCCGCCCGACCCGCTGCCGCCCTATCCTCCGCCGATGCCGCACCCGCTAGGCGCCGTGTTCTTCGAACCCGATAGCGTCGTCATGAAGGGAGAGACCTACAGCCGCATCCTGGAACTCGTACGGCAGGGCCATCGGCATTGGCCCGGGCTTACGCTCAACGCCTATGTCATCAAAGACGACGCCGCTAACGAGCGGCTGGGTTGTGAAAGGGCAGCGCGCCTCAAGGCAATGCTGTCGGAGGCAGGCGTTGAGACTATCGACATTGTCCTCAGCAGGTTCGCTGAGAAATCCGACTTGGGCGTAGTTGAAGTCTGGCCCGTGCGCAGCGGCGATCGGGGATGGTGTCCGCAAGCCGGAGCGAACATTCCGGATCAGTCGCGAGCGAGCACCCGTTCCTGAGCTTCAAGCCAGTCGGCCATTTCAAGGCAAGCTGCAGTTCGCCCCGGGAAGGCGGTCGCCTCGTTGCGCAGGATGTTTGCGGATTGTGTCAGTTCGCTGAGCAGCGCCGGAGGCACGCGCTCTTCCTCGGAAAAGAAGGCTACCGCGTCTGTCACCGCGCTCCTGAGCCGCTCGAAATATCCCGCATCTACCTCTCGGTAGGATTGGATCGACAGTAGCGCACCCAAGGTTTCCGACTGGACCCGTTCCAGGGCAATATCGCTGTCGGGCTTCACTGCGGCTTCTCCGGGCCCGGCATCTGCCTCGCCACCTTCCGCAGCCGCTCAACCCAGCGGGCGTCGTCCTCATGGCAGCCTGACTCGCACATGAAACATCCCTTTCGCATCCGGGTGTCGGCCAACATACGGCTGGAGGTCAGGTGTCGCGGAGGGCGGTGCGAACGGCGGCGAGGTAGGTGCGGCCTACCGGCACCTGAGCGCCGTTGGTCAGGCGAAGCGTCAGCTGCTGGCCGTCGCGGTCGAAGCTTGCGATCGCCTGCCGCGCGACCCACCAGCTGCGGTGGACGCGCAGGCCGATCGCCGCGTCGAGAAGCTCGACCGCATCCGACAGGCGCATCAGCACCAGCGTCGAGCCCCTGGGCGTGTGGACGCGGACATAATGGTCCTCCGCCTCGAGCGCGACGATTTCCGGGCCGAGTCCGCGGGGCATGCGCGCGAGAAGGACCGCCGGGAAGGCCGGCGGGGCGACGGACGGCGCTTCACTCTCGCGGGCGTCGGCGGCGCGCTCGGCCGGGGCGATGGGAGCCTTGTTCTCCGGCATCTCCGGCTGGTGCAGGGCGGCAGTGTGGCCCGGTGCGCCCGCATCTGGCGCGTTCGGGGCGGCCATTGGGTGCAAGGGCTGGGCCGGCCGAAGCGGCGCCACGACCGGCCTGATCAGGGCGACGATGATGACCAATTGGACCGCCGCCACGCACGCAAAAAGGACGGGAAGCTGGATCGGCGGGACCACGCGCCCCGGGTGCACGAGCGAGAGCGTCCAAGCGACCACGAAGGTCATCGGAACGGCGGACGCCAGCGCGATGAGGCCGTTCATCGTGACACGGCCGGCGCGGGCGAGGCCGGGGAATAGTTCGGAGAGCCGGGCGGCGCCTAGGGCGAAGGCATAGCCGGCCAGAACGAGCCCGATCCAGAAGGCGTAACGCACCGGGCGGTCGAGCGCCGGATAGGTTCCGAACGGGCCAGCCAAGCCCATGATCGCCCCGAAGCCGAGGACGAGCGCCAATTGCCGCAGCTGGTCGGGAATCCCCCGTTCGCGCTTCGCGAGTTGCATGGTTCCGGCGTTGACGAAAAGCGGAACTCTATTGGCGAATATCGCGCTTGTCGAGGCGGCGGCGGATCGGGCCTGTCGCGCCCGAACAAAGGGGGACTGACCGTGGATTGGCGCTTGCGTGCGAATGCCCGCGCCTCCGCCCCGGTCTTGAGCCCCTCGAAACCAGACTGGACGCCAATATGGAATTCTTCCTCATCGTCTTCCTGCCGATCGCCTTCTTGACCCTTGTCGTCGGCGGCGCGGCCGCTTTTACCTGGCGGTGCGCGCGTTCGGCGGGCGCGATCTGGATGTTCTGGGCGCCGGCGGCCGTCATCCATGCGGGTTGGTGGCTGCTGCCCGAGCTCGATGAAGGCGTCGCGGCCATCGTGCGGTGGTTCGCGATCGTCTGGATCGGCGCCATCCTTGCCGGCGCCATCCTGTTCGTCCCGTTCGCGGCGATCAAAGTGGCGGGCCGCCTGTCGGGGCGCGGCGAGGCGGATGACGGGGTCATGATCACGACCTACGGGACGCTCGCGCTGGCTTTGGGCTTGATCGCGTCGGTCGGAAGCACCAGCGAGGCCCGTATTCGCGAGGAGATTGTCGCGATCCGGGATCTGCCGGCGGGCCTGGACGGGGTTCGGATCGCCAACCTCGCCGATGTCCATATCGGACGGTTTGTGACCGTCGCCGATTTGGGTCGCGCGATCCGGCGCATCGATGCCCGCGGCGCCGATTATCTGGTGGTGACCGGCGATCTCATCGACGACTTCAGCCAGCTCGACCGGACGCTGGGGGCGCTCGAGACCAGCAAGGCGCTGCCGGTTCTGTCGATCCTCGGCAATCATGAGCGGATGGGCGACATTGAGGCCACGCTTGCCGCTTATGGCCGGCGGCGGCGGACGCGATTGCTGATCAACGACCTGGTGGACCTCGAGCATGAGGGCGCGGCGATCCGCTTTGTCGGCATCGACTATCCGATGGCCGAGGATGGCGGCCATGTCGCCTCGCCGGCTCGGCAGGACAGGCTGCTGCGCGACTTTGCCGGCAGGGCGTTCGCGCGAGGCCAGGGGCGGGGGCTGACGGTGGCGCTTTCGCATCATCCGGGGTTTTTCCCTTTTGCGGCCGCGCGTGGGGCTCGGCTCACGCTGGCCGGGCACACCCATGGCGGCCAGGTCGCTTTGTCCGGGCGGCCGATCGTCGAGGCCTATCGGTACATGGCCGGCCGCTACCGGATCGGAGAGGCCCATCTCGACGTGAGCCGGGGCTTTGGCCACTGGCTGCCGCTCAGGATCGGCGTGCCGAGGGAGACCGTGATCCTGACGCTGGTCAGGGCCTAGAGCCCGGCCGCCTGAAGCGTTGAAAAATGGTCGGGGCGAGAGGATTCGAACCTCCGACCCCCACACCCCCAGTGTGATGCGCTACCAGGCTGCGCTACGCCCCGACCGAGGGACCCCAAGCGGGGCCCGGAAGCCGATCCCCTTAGGCGCGGGCGAAGATGATGGCAAGCCAGCGGCTTGACCGGGCCGGAGCCGAAGTATAGTTTCAAAACGAAACTGAAAGGAGCCGTCATGGAGATACACTACGGCCTCGCCACGCTTGAAGAGACGCGCGGGCTCAGTGGGATCGAGGCGCTGAGGGCGATGATCGAAGGGCGGCTGCCGGCGCCGCCGATCGCCAAGGCAATGGGGTTCCGGCTGGTCGAAGTGGGCGAGGGCACGGCGGTGTTCGAGGGCGAGCCGGGGCCGCATCTCCTCAATCCGCTCGGCGGGGTCCATGGCGGCTTCGCGCTGACCCTGATCGACAGCGCCGCCGGCTGCGCGCTCCACGCCGCGCTCGAGGCGGGGGTCGGCTACGCCACGGTCGAGACCAAGACCAACATGACCCGGCCGATCGCGCCCGACGGGGGAATGGTGCGCGCCGAGGGCCGGCTGCTGACGCGCGGGCGCCAGATCGCCACCGCCGAGGCGCGGATCCTCGACCGCGAGGGCCGCATCCTCGCCCACGGCACGTCGACGCTGATCATCCTAGCGCCGCGCGGCTGAGCGTCCTCCCACGCGCGGCCCGCCTTCGTCATTCCAGCGAAAGCTGGAATCTCTTCGCCTTGCGATCTCGGCGCCCTGCCAGGGCATCGCCAGAAGGGAGATCCCAGCTTTCGCTGGGATGACGGGGACGCCGCCGCGCCCGGGCGGGGGGCCTTAACTTGCGTGGGCAGGGGCACCATGTTAGTCGCGCCCGCTTGCCGGGAGGGTCCTCCCGCACGTCTCTCATCAGGTAAGACTTCATGTTCGCATCCCCCGCTTATGCAGCCACGGGCGCCGCCGCCTCGGGAGGGGCGACCGGCTTCTTCGTGTCGGTGTTCCCGCTGGTCCTCATATTCGTCATCTTCTATTTCCTGCTGATCCGGCCCCAGCAAAGGCGGATGAAGCAGCATCAGGCGATGATCGCGGCGGTCAAGAAGAACGACGTGGTGGTGACCGGCGGCGGGCTGGTCGGCAAGGTCACCCGCGTCGACGAGCATGAGGTCGAGGTCGAGGTCGCGCCCAACGTCCGGGTCAAGGCGGTCAAGGGCACGCTCAGCGAAGTCCGGCCGCACGGCGCCAAGCCCGCGAACGACTGATGCTCGATTTCCCCCGTTGGAAGGTCTGGGCGGTCAGCCTGTTGATGCTGGTCGGCATCGCCCTCGCCGTGCCGAGCTTCTTCCCGCAATCGGCGGTCGCCCGCTGGCCCGGCCTGCTGCCGAGCGCGCAGATCAACCTCGGGCTCGATCTTGCGGGCGGCAGCCACTTGCTGCTCCAGGCCGACACCAGCGGCGTCGCGCGCCAGCGGCTCGAGCAGATGGAGGAGACGCTGCGGCTCGAAATGCGGCAGGCCGAGCCGCGCATCGAGATTGGCGAGATCTCCACCACGGGCGGGCGGGTGAGCTTCCTGGTCCGCAACCCCGCCCAAGTCGATGCGGCGCGGGAGATCGTCTACAACCAGACCCAGCCGGCCGGGCTGACCGGGCAGCGCGACTGGAACGTCAACGTCATCGACACCAGCCGCATCATCGTCGAGCCGACCAGCGCCGGCCTCGCCAGCGCGCTCGAAAGCGCGATGAACACCGCCCGCGAGGTGGTCTATAACCGCGTCGACCCGGAAGGGACGCGCGAAGTCACCGTGGTTCGCCAGGGCGGCGACCGCATCCTGGTCCAGGTCCCCGGCCTGCAGGATCCGGAGGGGCTGAAGGCGCTGCTCGGCAAGACCGCGCGGCTCGACTTCAAGCTGGTCGACCTCAGCGCCGATCCGGCGCTGGTCGCGCAGGGGCGCTCGCCGGCCGGCAGCCAGACCCTGCCCTATCCCGACAACCCGTCGGGCGCGCCGGGGATCGCGGTCCAGCGCCGCGCGATGGTGACCGGCGACCGGCTGGTCGACGCGACCCAGGGCTTCGACCCGCAGACCAACGAGGCGGTGGTCAACATCCGCTTCGACGGCGCCGGCGGCAAGCGCTTCGCCAAGGTGACGCAGGAGAATGTCGGCAAGCCGTTCGCCATCATCCTCGACAACGTCGTCATCTCCGCGCCCAACATCAACGAGCCGATCCTGGGCGGCCAGGCGATGATCTCGGGCAGTTTCACGGTCGAAACCGCAAACGAGCTCGCCGTGCAATTGCGTTCGGGCAAGCTGCCGGTCGATCTGAAGGTGGTGGAGGAGCGCACGGTCGGACCCGATCTCGGCGCCGATTCGATCCGGCTCGGCGTCATCGCCGGGACCGTCGGCACGCTCGCCGTGCTGGTCTTCATGATCCTCACTTATGGCCGGTTCGGCGTCTATGCGGACATTGCGCTGGTGCTGAACGTGGTGCTGATCCTCGGCATCATGGCGATCTTCAACGCCACGCTGACGCTGCCGGGCATTGCCGGTTTCGTGCTGACGATCGGCGCCGCGGTCGACGCCAACGTCATCATCAACGAGCGCATCCGCGAGGAGCAGAATCGCGGCCGCAACGTGCTGCAAGCGATCGAGCACGGCTATAAGGAAGCGCAGACCGCGATCTTCGATGCCAACATCACCAACGTGATCGCCGGCATCCTGCTCTTCTATTTCGGCACCGGGCCCGTGCGCGGCTTCGCGGTGGTGATGATGATCGGCATCGTCACCTCGGTGTTCACCGCCGTCTCCGTGACCCGCATGTTCGTGTCGATCTGGCTGCGCAAGCGGCCGACGGAGCTCAGGATATGAGGGCCGCCGACAAGCAGATACCGGCTTCGGCCGGAGTGAGGGTCCGCTGATGCGCCTGATGAAGTTCGTCCCCGAGAACACCAATATCGACTTCCTGCGCTGGCGGACGGTGGCGATCTCGATCTCGGTGCTGCTGATGGCGGCCTCGATCGCGCTGATCGCGGTCAAGGGGCTCAATTTCGGAGTCGACTTTGCCGGCGGCCAGCTGATCCGCGTCTCGTTCGCGCAGAATGTCTCGCTCGACGAGCTGCGCGAGCGGGTGACCAATGTCGGGCTCGGCGAGCCGAGCATCCAGGAGTTCGGCAGCGCCAAGGAGGTGGCGATCCGGCTGCCGCTGCCCGAAGGCGGCGAGGAGGGCGCCAACAAAGCCGCCTCGAAGCTTCGGAAGATGCTCGTCCAGCAATATCCGGGCGCGCGCATCGACGCGGTCGAGACGGTGTCGGGCAGGGTGTCGGGCGAGCTGGTGCGATCGGGCGCGCTGGCGCTGCTGCTCGCGATGATCGGCATCGCCATCTATATCTGGATACGCTTCGAATGGCAGTTCGGGGTCGGCGGACTGTTCTCGCTGCTCCACGACGTGACCCTGACGCTGGGGCTGTTTTCGCTCACCCAGATGGAGTTCGACCTCAACGTGGTCGCGGCATTGCTGACCCTGATCGGCTATTCCTTGAACGACACGATCGTCATCTACGACCGCATCCGGGAGAATCTGCGAAAATATCGCAAGATGGACATTACCTCCCTGCTCAACCTGTCGATGAACGAGACGCTGGCCCGCACCGTCGCCACCAACCTTTCCATGCTGCTGGCGCTCGGCTCGCTGATGTTCCTCGGGCCCGAGGTCATCCAAAGCTTCACCACCGCCCTCCTCTTCAGCGTCGTCGTCGGCACCTATTCGACCGTCTATATCGCCTCGCCCTTCCTCATTTGGCTCAAGGTCAATTCGGACAGCTTCGTGCCGAAGGCGCCGGCGTCGGGCAGCGCCGAGCGGGTGTCGCACAACGAAGGCTATTGATGCCGCGCTGGGACCGCGACGCGGCCGCTTCCGGGCCGGTGATCCGGGGCTTCACCGACCGCGGCTTCGCGATCGACGGCGGCGTCTACCAGGGATTGTTCCTGACCCCGGCGAGCGCGCACGAATGGCGGCCGCCGGCGCTCGCCGACCTCAATGAAAAGCATCTCGAGCCGGTGCTGCACATCGACCCCGCCCCCGAATTCCTGCTGCTCGGCACCGGCGCGGCGCTGGCCTTCCCGCCGCGCGCGCTCATCAAGGCGCTCGACAAGCGGGGGATCGGTCTCGAAGTGATGGACAGCCGCGCCGCCGCGCGCACCTGGGGCATGCTCCGCTCGGAGGAGCGCTGGATCGTCGCGGCGATCATGCCGCTGGCCTGAGCGCCCGCCCGGCCGCGGCCACGCCCGCAAGGTGATCGTATAAAGTGCGGCTGTTGGTGTCCCAGCTGAACCGCTCCACCACCTTGCGCACCTCGGCCTGGGCCGGCGGATCGGCGAGCAGCTCGCGCACCGCGGCGGCGATCGCCTCCGGTTCGAGCGGCGGCAGCCGCCCGGCCTCGGGCCGGGTGAGGACTTCGCGGGCGCCGCCGACGTCGCCGATCACGATCGGCGTGCCGCAGGCGAGCGCTTCGACCCAGACGTTGGCGAGGCCTTCCGAGGCCGAGGGCAGCACCATCACGTCGGCGGCGGCGAAGAGGCCGGGCAGCTCCTCATGGGGGCGGTTGCCGAGGAAGCGGACGCGGTCCGCGACGCCGGCCGCCGCGGCATGCGCCTCGAGCCGGCGGCGCTCGGGACCCTGGCCGACGATCAGCAAGGTGGCGCCGGGTATCTGGCGGAGCGCCTCGATCGCCAGCCGCTGGCCCTTGCGGGGGATCAGCGCGCCGGCCGACACGATCAGCGGTCCTTCCACGCCCAAGGCGGCCTTGGCGGCGGCGCGGGCGACGGGAATGAAGCGGTCGAAATCGACGCCGGTATAATGGACCTTGATCTTGCCGTCGGGGAGGCCGAGCGACGCCATCACTCCGGCCAGCGCGCCGCTGACCGCGAGGAGCCCGCCCGCCGCCCGGCCGGCCTCGACCAGCTGCGGCGCGACCGCGGGGCGGGTGCCCCAATGATTGATGTCGCCGCCGCGCGCCTTGACCGAAAAGGGAACGCCGAGCGCGTCCGAGAGGATCTTCGCGGCCGGGCCGTCGGGCCAGAAGAATTGGGCGTCGATCACGTCGAACGGCAAGTCCGCGCGAAGGTCGCGCAGCAGCGGCAGCAAGGCGGCGGCCATGGAGCGGGCGGTACGCGCCTCGCCCAGCCGCGGCACCACGCCGAAGCGCGGGCGGTGGACGACCAGGCCTTTCCAGGTCTCGCGAAGCGGCAGCCGCGCGCGCTCGGCATAATGGGGGTGGCGCGACAGCGGCCAAGGCGGAAGCCCGACCGGGGAGACGACTTGCAGCTCGACCCCGGGCAGCGCCGCCAGCCCCAAAGTCTGCCGCTCGACGAAAATTCCAAAGGTGGGCTGCGCCGCGTTCGGGAACAGCGTGGACAAAGTGAGGACGCGGAGCATCAAGCGGGTTTAGCAGCGCCAGGCTTGTCATCGCATTAAAACCGGGTCCGCCGCGGCTTTTGCGGCTTTGGGCTGCCACGTCGCGCTTGGCCTTGCCCCAAGCCTCCGCTAAGAAGCCGATCATGCTTCCGAAAAATTACCGCCCGCTCGCCCTGTTGCTCGCCGCCGCCGCCACGCTTCCGCTTGCCGGTTGCGCCGGCCGGGGCGCGCGCGAAGGCGCCGACACCGCTTATGTCGCGCGCGACGTGAACACGCTCTACACCGCCGCCAAGGGCAGGCTCGACCGCGGCAATTACAAGCAGGCCGCGGCTTTGTTCGACGAGGTCGAGCGCCAGCATCCCTATTCGGTATGGGCGCGCCGGGCGCAGCTGATGAGCGCGTTCAGCTATTATCTGGCCAAGGACCATACCAAGTCGATCGAATCGGCGCGGCGCTTCCTGTCGATCCATCCCGGCAACAAGGACGCGCCCTACGCGCTCTACCTGGTCGCGCTCAATTATTACGAGCAGATCGAGGATGTGAACCGCGACCAGAGCATTTCGAAACAGGCGCTGGAGGCGCTGGGCGAGCTGGTCCGGCGGCACCCGACCACGCGGTTCGCGGCCGATGCGCGGCTCAAGGTCGATCTGGTCCGCGACCATCTCGGCGGCAAGGAGATGGAGATCGGCCGCTTCTACCAGCGCCGCAAGCAGTGGCTCGCCTCGATCACCCGTTTCCGCACCGTGATCGACGAATATCAGACGACGACGCACACCCCCGAAGCGCTGATGCGGCTCACCGAATCCTATCTCGCGCTCGGCATCACCGACGAGGCGCGCAAATCCGCGGCCGTGCTCGGCGCCAATCATCCCGGCAGCAAATGGTATCAGCGCGCCTATCAGCTGGTGCAGCGGCACGGCGCCCCGCCCGCCGCGGCGGCCCCGGCGGCCGCACCGGCGGCCTGAATGCCCGACCGTCCGTGCTGAACCCGTTTCAGCATCCGGCGTGACGGCGGCGAGGGGGCGCGTCTGTTAACCTCCCTTTCGATCCGCGACGTCGTGCTCATTGAGACGCTCGACCTCGAATTCGGCCGCGGCCTCGGCGTGCTGACAGGCGAGACCGGGGCCGGAAAGTCGATCCTGCTCGACGCGCTCGGCCTCGCGCTCGGCGCGCGCGCCGACAGCCTGATGGTCCGCGCCGGCCAGGCCCAGGCGGTGGTCAGCGTCAGCTTCGACATTCCGCGCGCCCATCCCGCGCTGGGGCTGCTCGACGAGAACGGGCTTGGCGGTGAGCCCGGCGAGCCGCTGGTCATCCGCCGCATCCTCAAGGCCGACGGCGGCAGCCGCGCCTTCGTCAACGATCAGTCGGCCTCGGTCGCCCTGCTCCGCGAGCTCGGCCCGATGCTGGTCGAGATCCACGGCCAGCATGACGATCGCGGCCTGCTCAACCCGCGCGGCCACCGCGCGCTGCTCGACAGCTTCGGCGGCATCGACCGCGCTCCTTGCGACGCGGCGTTCCGCGCCTGGCGCTCGGCCGAGGCGCGGCTCGCCGCCGCCCGCGAGCAGCTCGAAATCGCCGCCCGCGACCGCGAGTGGCTCGACCATGCGGTCGCCGAGCTGGTGAAATTGGCGCCGCGAGCGGGCGAGGAGGCGGAGCTCGCCGACGCCCGCGCCCAGATGCAGAAGGGCGCGCGCCTGGCCGAGGATATCGCGCTCGTGGCGCAGACGCTGGACGGTTCCGACGGCGGGCTGGCGCTGCTGCGGCAGGCGGCGCGGCGGCTGGAGCGGGTGGCGGGCGAGGATGAGCGGCTGGGCGAGGCGCTGGCGGCGCTGGACCGCGCGGTCAATGAGGCTTGCGAGGCCGAGGACCGGCTCGGCGAGGCGGCCGAGGCGATGGCGTTCGATCCGGCGCGGCTCGAGGAATCCGAGACGCGGCTGTTCGAGCTGCGCGCGATCGCCCGCAAGCACCGGGTCGATCCCGAGGCGCTGCCGGCGCTGGCGGAGGAGCTGGCCGAGCGGCTGGTGGGAATCGAGGCGGGCGATGCCGGGCTGGCGGCGATGGAAAAGGGGCTGCGGGCCAGCCGGCTCGCTTATGAA
>DASVRK010000282.1:0-17555 GCA_036388655.1 Allosphingosinicella sp.
GTGAGCATGTCGGTGAGCCCGTGCGAGGCGGCCGCGGCGAACAGGAACAGGAAGGCGCGCCCGAACGGCACAGCCGCGCTCCGGAACGGCCAGGCGGCGGCGAAAGCCAGCAAAGCGGCGGCGGCGAGCGCATGGCTGGCGCCGCGATGGCCGAAGGCGTCGCCATACGTTATGCCGAACCGGAAGCCGATCACGTCGAGATCGGGGAGCATGGCCGCCGCCGCCCCCGCCGCCACCAAAGCGGCCGGCAACCGGCGCCGCCCGAGCCCGAGCCCGATCGCCAGCGGCACCGCGGCATGCGAGATTATGGTCGGCATCCCCGCTTTATAGAGCCGCGCGCCCGCCGGTCCACGCCTCCGCCGCGCCGGGCTGCCGCCCCGCTTCCGCCGCCACGATCCTGAGGAAATTGGCGAGCAGCCTGTGGCCATGTTCGCTGGCCACGCTTTCCGGGTGGAACTGGACGCCGTGGATCGGCAGCGCGCGGTGGCGCAGGCCCTGGACGGTGGAATCGTCCGCGGTCGCGTTGACCAGGAGGCAATCGGGCAGCCCGGCCGCCGCCACCGCCAGCGAATGATAGCGGGTCGCGGTGAACGGGGAGGGGAGGCCTTCGAAGACGCCGCTGCCATCATGTTCGAGCGGGCAGGTCTTGCCGTGCATCGGGGCCCCCGCGCGTACGACAATGCCGCCGAAATATTGCCCGATCGCCTGATGGCCGAGGCACACGCCGAGCAAAGGCCGCCGCGCCGCCGCGCATAGTCCGACCAGCTCCAGCGACATCCCGGCCTCGTCGGGGTTCCCCGGGCCGGGCGAGATCAGCAGCCCCTCGGCCGCGCTTGCCATCGCCCCGGCGGCGCTTACCTCGTCGTTCCGCACCACCTCCACCGCCGCGCCAAGCTCGCGCAGATAATGGACGATGTTCCAGGTGAAGCTGTCATAATTGTCGACGACCAGGATCATGCCCAAAGCTTCGCCCGGCTCCCGAACCAAACGGCGTCAGGGCGCCGAGCCGGGGCCCAGCAGCTGCCGCCGCACGGCGCCCAGCGCCTCGGGCTTGCGCTCGATGTCCATGCCCGCCTCGACCGCGCGGCCGAACTGCTCGGCATATTCCTCGCCCAATACCCGCTCGAACTGGATCCGCGTCGCATCGACCAGCTGCGGCGCGCTGGCGGCATTGCCGGGCACCCGTTTCTCGTGATGCACCACGAACCAGCCTTGGCCGCCGGGCGCGCGCAGGATCCGCGCCTTGCCCTCGGGGAGGGTGAACAGCATCAACAGCGGCGGCGGCGGCGGCTGGTCGGGCCGGGCGATGTCGATCCGCTTGGCGGTCACCGCCTGCACCGGCGGCAGCGCCAGCTTCGCCTCGGCAAAGGCCTGGCGCGACGGAACGCCGGCGTTGATCTTGGCGGCGATCGAGGTCGCCACGGCGCGCGCGCGGTCGGCGGCGCGGCGTGCCGTCAGGTCGGTCCGCACCCGCGGCGCGACCTCGGCCAGCGGCGGCGCCGCCGACGGGATCACGCGGCTCACCGCCACCAGGGCGAAGCTCTGGTTCGGCTGCAGCGTCTCGACCACCGGGTCGTCGTCCGGGGTCATGTCGAAGGCAGTATCGAGCAGCGGCGCGAGCTCGGGCGCGCGCCAGCCCGGATTGCCCGGCTGGACGCCGGCGGCGGTGATCGGCGGCGTCTCGCTGACGGCGAGCTTCTCGGCCCGCGCCACTTCCTCCAGGCTGGCGCCCCCGGCGATCGCATCCTCGACCCGCACCACCAGGGCGGCGAGCGCTTCGGCCTGCTTCTGCTGGCCGATCTGGCGCTCGATCTCGCCGCGGACCGCGGCCAGCGGAGTCGCGGCCTGGCGGGCGATGCCGTCGATGCGGACGATGTGCCAGCCGAGCGGCGACTGGCCCGGCGCGGTCGTCGTGCCCTCGGCCGCGGCGAAGGCGACGTTGGCGACGGCCGGCGAGGTCAGCTCGGTGAATTGCGCCTTGCTCTGCGGCCCGACGCGCGTGTCCTCGGCGCTGAAGCCGGCCTCGGTCGCCGCCGCGTCGAAGCTGCGCCCGGCGGCGAGCTTGGCCGCGAAGGCGCGCGCCGCCGCCTGGTCGGGCAGCACCACCTGGCTCAGCGTCCGGGTCTCCTTGGCGCCGTAGCGCTCGCTGCTGCGCTGGTAGAAAGCGTTGACCTCGGCCTCGGTCGGCTGCGCGGCCTGCGCCACCTGCGCCGATCCGATCGTCGCGTAGCGCAGCACGCGCCGCTCGGGGATCGTGTAGCGGCTCAGATTCTCCCGATAATAAGCGGTGACCTCGGCATCGCTCGGCGGAGTCCCGCTGCCCATCGCGGCCGACGGCACCACTCCGACGGCGCCGGTCCGCTGCTCGAGCAGCAGCGCCGCATATTGAAGCGCCATCGTTTTCGGCACGCTCGGCGCCGCCGAGATCGGGGTCCGGATCTGGTCGTAGATGAGCGAGTTGGCGAGGTCCTCGCGCAGCTCCTGCTCGCTAAGGCCTTCTTGCTGCAGGCGGGCGCGGAAGGCGTTGGGATCGAACTGCCCGGCCAGGTTGCGGAAGGCCGGGATGGACGCGATCTGCGTGTCGATCATCTTGTCCGACGCCGCCAGGCCCTGCCCGCGCCCGAACAAGGCCAGCGAGCGCGAGAAGATCATCTGGTTCAGGATTTTCTCGACCGCGCCCTCGCGCAGAAAGGACCCCATGTCGAGCTCGGGCTGCTGCTCCCGCGCCTGCTGCAGCGTGTCGTTGACCCGGTCGACCAGCTCGGACGAGGTGATCTTCTCGCCCTCCACGCTGGCCACCGTCTCGCCGGCCCCGCCGCCGGAGAGGCCGCCCAGCCCCATGCCGTCGGTGCCGAAGCCGGTCGCGACGATCGCGAACAGGCCGATGGCGAGGATGACGAGCATGATCTTGGACGTGACGCCGCGGCGGAACATGGAAAGCATGGGTTTTCCGGATATGTGAGGTGAAGCCGGCGCCGTCATAGAAGCGGCCATCCGCTCCGGCAAGCTTGGCTCCGCGCCCGCCGCTTGCTAGGCCCGGCGCGAAGCGGGAGGAATCGTCAAGGTGCGTCGCAAGCTTATCGTCGGCAATTGGAAAATGAACGGTAGTCTCGGCCAATTGGCCGAAGTGTCGGCGATCTCGGCCGCGGCCCGCAAGGCGGCCGGCGTCGACGTCGCCATCTGCCCGCCCTTCACCCTCATCGCCGCCGCCATCCCGCGCTCCGCCGGGCTGCCGATCGGCGCGCAGGATTGCCACGCCAGGGATCACGGCGCCCATACCGGCAGCGTGTCGGCTGCGATGCTCAAGGAAGCCGGCGCGAAGCTGGTCATCGTCGGCCATTCCGAGCGCCGCGCCGAGCAGCACGAAACCGACGATGCCGTCCGCGCCAAGGCCGAGGCCGCCCAGCGCCACGGCCTCCAGGCGATCGTCTGCGTCGGCGAAAGCGCGGAGCAGCGCGCGGCGGGGAGGGCGGTCGAGATCGTCACCGCCCAGCTGCGCGGCTCGGTCCCCGACGCCGGCGGCGACGGCGAGCTGGTCGTCGCCTACGAGCCGATCTGGGCGATCGGCACCGGCAATGTCGCCACCCCCGCCGACGTCGGCGAAATGCACACCGCGATCCGCGGCTTCCTGCGCGACTGGTTCGGCGAGCGCGGCGGCCGCACCCGCATCCTCTATGGCGGCTCGGTCAATGCCGGCAACGCCGCCGAAACGTTCGGCGTCGACGATGTCGACGGCGCCCTCGTCGGCGGCGCCAGCCTCACCGCCGCCCAGTTCGTCCCGATCATCGAAGCCGCCGCGCGGCCCTGAGTCCCGCAGTCCCAGCGACACTCAACCGTCATCCCAGCGAAAGCTGGGATCTCACTTCTTCTTCCGATGAGCCGGCTAGGAACACCCGGATTGTCGCCTCCGCGGCAACCACCAGACGGCGAAGCTTGAACCGCACCCCCGCTTCGCCTAGATCGCGCCGCAGGTCATCCCGGCGAAAGCCGGGATCCAGGCTGCCTCCGTGCCCGCACGAGCTCCCCCTGGCCCCCGGCTTCCCGCCGCGGGCGACCGGCAATTCCGATTTCGAGGCCCGCGCAACATGTTCACCTTTCTCCTCATCGTCCAGACCCTGGTCGCCGCGACGCTCGTCACCGTCATCCTGATGCAGCGCTCCGAAGGCGGCGGGCTCGGCGTCGGCGGCTCGACCTCGGGGCTGATGACCGCCCGCGGCGCCGCCGATTTCCTGACCCGCGCGACCGCGGTCCTCGCCACCTTGTTCGTGTTGCTGTCGATCGTGCTGGCCGGCCTCGCCGCCGTCGACCGCGCGCCCAACCCGATCGACCCGTCGGTCGCCGCCGCCCCACCGCCCGCGCCCGCGCCGGTCGGTTCGGTCGCGCCGGTGCCCGGCCAGGTTCAGGGGGCCGAGGGCGATCCGCTCGCCGGTGCCGCCGCGGCCGCCGGCAATGGCGCCGCGCCCGCCAACTCAAGCGACGTGCCGCTCGCCCAGTAAAATTATTCGGCGGCGGCGAGCTCCGGCTCGCGCGCCGGCCGGCGCAGGTGCCGCGCCAGCCGCGCCAGCGGCCCGTTCAGCGCCATCCACGCGGCATAGTCGCGATAGGCGGGGTCGGCCATCAGATGCCGCTCCTCGGTCCGGGCGCGCCAATAATAGATGCCGCTCACCCCGGCCAGCAGCATGGTGTTGCGCACCATGTCGACCGGGTTGCCGTTGGCCGCCAGGAACGGCAGCGACGCCATCCACCAGAACAAAGTCTTCGACAGATAGGCCGGATGCTTGGTCCAGGCAAAAGGGCCGTGGGTCAGGATGCCGCGATGGGTGAGGTTGGAGAAACGCAGCCCGAACGCCACCGTCGCCCAGGCGTAGATGATGTGGAGCGCGATCAGCGGCACCGCATAGAGCGCCAGCAAGGCCGGCCAGCCCTCCATCCAATAAGCCCAGTCGGCCGACCCCGGATGATAGTTGAGCGGCCCGCCGACGCCGCCCGCGGAGAAAGGCGGGTAGCAGAGCAAGGCCGCCGTCCATCCGGCCGCATAGGGATTGGCCGAGCGGATGTGCGCGTCGAGCGGCTTCAGCGTCAGCATATAGCCCAGGGTCGCGAAGCTCACGTCGACCATGAAGGTGAGGTTGGCGATCCAGATCGTCAGCGCCACCGGGTTCGCCACGATCTCGGCCCCGCCCGGCCGGATCACATTGAACCAATTGCCCGGCAGCACGGCCAGCATGAAGGCGAGGAAGAAGGCCTTGATCGCCCAGCACCGCAGATGCTCGTAGATCCGCTCGCGCTCGGCGAGCCCGTGCCGTCCGATGACGAGGCAGCCGAAATGCCAGGCGCCGTCGCGCGGCTCATTCAGCCGCCGGTCGAGCCAGATCACATAGGGGACGGAGGCGAGGACCAGCGGCGCCAGCCCCAGCCCCAGCACCTCCATCGCGAACAGATATTGCCCCTCCCAATACCAGCGGCCGACGCAATAGAGGAAGCCGATGCCCGCCCAGGTCGCCCACAGCCCCGCGATCTTGACGAGGCTGGTCGGCATCGTCTCGGTTAGCGGCCGCGGCGGCGCCTCCCAGTCGATCCCGCTGGTCGGGCTCCGGTGGACCTTGTCGACCAGGAACGACCAGACGATCATCGGCACCCCGCAGGCGACGAGGCCGCACAAGGCCGCCAGCGGCCCCGCCATGCCGAGCGCGAACGCCGCCGCCGTCCAGGCAAGCAGGCCAGCGAGCCCGACCAGCCCTACCGCCGGGCTCACCGCCGAGCGCGGCCGCGCGCTGTCCGCCTGGCCCATCGCGCTCATCCGCGCCGCTCCGCCCGCACAAGGTTCATCCGCCCGGAATAGCAGCACTTTCCCTCGCGACCGAGGCCCCGCCGCCGCCTTTCGCGCCGCTGTGCCGCTTCGGAACAGCCGCGGCGGCCTGTCTGAACCGCCGCCCCCCGGGGCCGCCCGCGACGAATAAATTCGCCCGCGCCGATTCTCCCGCTTGCCCCGGCCCCGTCCCACCGCTTAAGCCTAACCTCCCATGGCGCGGTTCATTTTCATCACCGGCGGCGTGGTCTCCTCGCTTGGCAAGGGGCTGATGGCGGCATCGCTCGCCGCCCTCTTGCAGGCGCGCGGCTACAAGGTCCGCATCCGTAAGTTCGACCCCTATCTCAACGTCGATCCGGGCACGATGTCGCCCTATCAGCATGGCGAGGTCTACGTCACCGACGACGGCGCCGAGACCGACCTCGACCTCGGCCATTACGAGCGCTTCACCGGCGTCCCCGCCCGCCAGTCGGACAACATCACCACCGGCCGCATCTACCGCGACATCATCATGAAGGAGCGTCGCGGCGATTATCTCGGCGCCACCGTCCAGGTCATCCCGCACGTCACCAACGAGATCAAGGCCTTCGCCCGCACGGATCTCGGCGACCTCGATTTCCTGATCTGCGAGATCGGCGGCACCGTCGGCGACATCGAATCTTTGCCCTTCATCGAGGCCATCCGGCAACTCAGGAACGATCTCGGCACCGACGAGCAGGGCCGCAAGAACGCCGTCTTCATCCACACCACTTTGGTCCCCTACATCGCCGCCGCCGGCGAGCTGAAGACCAAGCCCACCCAGCATAGCGTGCGCGACCTCACCAGCCTCGGCATCCAGCCCGACGTCCTCCTGTGCCGCGTCGACCGCCCGCTCCCCGCCGGCGAGCGCGCCAAGATCGCCCAATTCTGCAATGTCCGCACCGAGGCGGTGATCCCGGCGCTCGACGCCAAGTCGATCTATTCGGTCCCGCTCCAATATCATCGCGAAGGCCTCGACGCCGAAGTGCTGCGCGCCTTCGGCCTCGCCCCCGATCCCGATGGCGACACGCCCGCGCCCGACCATGCCCGCTGGCTCGACATCCTCGACCGGCTCGAGAATTTCGAAGGCGAGGTGACGATCGGCGTCGTCGGCAAATATGTCGGCCTCCAGGACGCCTATAAGAGCCTCACCGAGGCGCTGGTCCATGGCGGCCTCGCCAACCGCGTCAAGGTCAACATACGCTGGCTCGACGCGGAGCTGTTCGAGCATCCCGAGGCCGACATCGCTCCCGAGCTCGAGCCGATGCACGCCATCCTCGTCCCCGGCGGCTTCGGCGAGCGCGGCTCGGAGGGCAAGATCGCCTCCGTCCAGTTCGCCCGCGAGCGCCGCGTCCCCTTCTTCGGCATCTGCCTCGGCATGCAAATGGCCTGCATCGAAGGCGCCCGCAACACGGCGGGCATAGCGGGCGCCAGTTCGACCGAATTCGGCGACTGCGCCGAGCCCGTCGTCGGCCTCATCACCGAATGGATGAGCGCGGAAGGGCTGCGCCAGCGCCGGGAAGCCAATGGCGACATGGGCGGCACGATGCGGCTGGGCGCCTATGAGGCGAGGCTAGGCGGCAACAGCGTGGTCCGGAGCATCTACGGCGAGGACGTGATCTCGGAGCGGCACAGGCACCGCTACGAGGTCAACGTGCACTATAAGGGGGCGCTGGAGAAGGGCGGGCTGGTCTTCTCCGGCATGAGCCCCGACGGCGCGCTGCCGGAGATCGTCGAGCGTCCGGACCATCCCTGGTTCGTCGGGGTGCAGTTCCACCCGGAGCTGAAGAGTAAGCCATTCGAGCCCCACCCATTGTTCGCGAGCTTTATCGAGGCAGCCGTGAAGCAATCTCGCCTTGTTTGACGGCTCCACAGACCGACCGTCCTGAGCTTGTCGAAGACGGCGGCGGTCAAGCGGTCTCGCCTCGTCTAGCTCGCCCCGGAACGAAGAGGGGACCGCACGAAATGGTCAGCCGCCATGTTCCCAGGACATGGCTGGAAAGTGCGGGGCACTGTCCACCTGACCATGGTGGAGGGGCCGGCGCAGCCGGCGGTGAGGTTCAAATAACCGCCAAAACCCGCTAATCCGGAGCGGAGCCGACCAGAGCTGGTTGGTGCGCCATTTGGCGCGTCTTCCAGGTAGCCGGTGTGGGATTGGAGAGATACTCCGTATAACCGCTGCACTTGAGCCTCCGTCGAACCGACACCGATTCCTCGCGGCGGTTTGACTCTGCTCGAGCCGGTGATGGAGATGCGCGCGAGCCTGTTCCTGTCGAATAGGAACTCCATGCTCTCGTCTCCTCCGGCCATGGTCGTCTGCACGCACTCTTCAGGATCGTGAGAACTCCTTCTCTCGACCGTCAACCGTGCGCCGATCGCGCGTGACACTTGAGCGCGTGTCATTCCCATCCGAACCGGCCCGTACCCCTCGGGCGTCAAACGCCAAGGCTTCGACTGAGCGAACGCTGCAGATGCCGTGGCTGCAAGCGCGGTCGAGGCTGCAAAAATTCGCATTGCTCTTACGGTCGGGCGACGACGAACTCCGTCACCCCGTCTCAACGCACGTCGACCCAACCGCTTTCGCGCTTCTCGAACGTGAGCACTCCATTGTACGCAGTGGTGGCACCGCGTGGCTGAGGCCGGCTACCTCCCATTCGAGAAGAAGATTGAAGCGCGCAGTTGAAGCCCATGAATCGGTTCCCCCTACTTACGCACTCTGGACGATAGCCGTTCGGGAAGTGGACCGTAGCCGTGTAGAAAAAGCGGTAACCGCGGACGCCGAACATCTCGACCCCTTGACCGTCAGTCTTTCTGAATGACTGGATCGCGAACGGACGAGGAGCAGATCGGGGAGCATGGCGGCGGTTTCGGCATTCGCGACCTCGGCTTGTTCCAGTCGGCGATGGCGCGCCCGCTCAACCTCGCCGCCTATGGCGAACCGGACCTCGCCGCGTTGGCTTCGGCTTACGCCTATGGCATTGCCCGCAATCACCCCTTCATCGACGGCAACAAGCGGACGGCGGCGGTGGTCGGCGAAACCTTCATTCTGCTCAACGGAGGCCGGCTGGAGGTCGATGATGCCGAACTGGCCGTGGTCTTCCTCGCCCTCGCCGCCGGCGAGCTTTCGGAGGAGGCGCTGGCGGAGTGGTTTCGGGAGCGGATTATCGCGTCGCAAGAGTGACTTGGTGACTCATTCTTTACCCTGTTGCGGCTATGGCTCCAGGTCATGCGGAGCGGGTCGTGATCATCAGCCGGGGCAACGGCAATGTCGCCGAAAAGGCCGAGCGTCCGGCGCCGCCGCCTAAGCCGCGCGTTCCCGCCGCGGAGCTCCCGGCAAAGCCGGTCGAGACGCCGGTGCCCGCCGCCGATTTCCGGCTCGTCCACCACCGCCTGGCGGCGCTCGAGCGGCTCGCCGCCCTGCTTGAAAAGGGCGCGCTCGACGCAGCCGAGTTCGCCGCCGAAAAGGCGCTGATCCTGCGCTTGCCGGCAGAGGAACTGGTGCTGGGCCCCGACAGGGCGGCACGGCCGCCGCGCGGGCCGTCGCTGCTCGGCCGCCTGCTCGGCTGGCGCGTGCTCGCCGCCGGCGCCGCGCTGGGCCTCGCGGTCTCGTTCGCGACCCAGCCGCAGGAACTGCTCACCGTCGCCGAGCGCGCCGGCCGGTTGCTCGGCTGAGCTAGGCCGCCGAGCAGGCGCGGCAGGCGGGATCCTTGCCGACGCGCAGCGTCCGGAGGCCGGGCTTGAGCCCATCGAAGATGTGGATCTTGCCGGCCGCTTCCTCGCCGAAACCGACGATCTGCCGGACCGCCTCCAGCGCCGCCCAGCTTCCGGCGATGCCCGCCATGGCGCCGAGCACGCCAAGCTCCGAGCAGGTGTCGCAATCCTCCGCATCGAACGCGTCGCCGACGAAGCAGCGATAGCAGGGCCGGCCCGCCTCCCAGCCCCGCCAGGTGCCGACCTGCGCCTGGAACTGGCCGATGGCGGCGGACACGAGCGGGATCCGCATCGCGGTGCAGGCGTCGGAGACGGCCAAGCGGGTGGCGAAATTGTCGCTTCCGTCGATCACGACATCGCTCCCGTCGATCAGCCGCGCGGCATCGGCCGAAGACAGGCGCTCGCGCACGCCTTCGAACGCGACGCCCGGATTGAGTCGCGCCACCGCTTCGCCGGAGACTTCGACCTTGCCGCGGCCGACATCGCCGGTTCCGAACAGCACCTGACGCTGGAGGTTATCCAGCGTCACGGAATCGTCGTCGATCACCCTCAGCCGTCCCACGCCCGCCGCGGCGAGATACTGGATCGCCGGCGAGCCGATCCCGCCCGCGCCGATCACGGTAACGCTTGCCGCCAGCAGCTTCCGCTGTCCCTCGCCCCCTATCTCCCGGAGGACGATGTGGCTGGCGTAACGGTCGAGCTGGTCGTCGCTGAGCGTCACCGCCCCGTCGAGCCGAAGCCGCCGGCGCCGCGTTCGGTCGCGTCCAGATTCTCGACCTCGGCGAAGATCGCCCGCTGGACCGGCGCCGGCACCAGCTGTGCGATCCGCTCGCCGCGGACGATCTCGAACGGCTCCGCGCCGAGATTGGCGAGGATCACCTTCACCTCGCCGCGATAATCGGCGTCGATCGTGCCGGGCGTGTTGAGGCAGGTGATGCCGTGCTTCAGCGCCAGCCCGGAGCGGGGGCGGACCTGCACTTCATAACCCTCGGGGATGGCGACGGCGAACCCGGTCGCCACCGCATGCCGCGCTCCGGGGGCGAGGGTGAGGCTTTCGGCCGCGACCACGTCAAGGCCGGCCGCATGCGCGGTCGCGTAGCAGGGGAGGGGCAGGTCAGCCCCATGCGGCAGCCGCTTGAGCGAGATGCGGATTTCACTGAAGGGCATCGGCGATCCTGTCGGCGAGGTGCCGGGCAACGTCCTGCTTGGGGGCCTTGTCCCAGCTCTCGACGCCGTCGGCGGTGATCAGATGAACGGTATTTTCATCGGCGCCCATGACGCCTTTGGAAACATCGTTGGCGACGATCCAGTCGCAGCCCTTGCGGTGGCGCTTCGCGCGGGCGGCCTCGATCACCGCATCGGTCTGGGCGGCGAACCCGACCAGCAGGCGCGGGCGGTGCCGGCTCTCGGCGAGCCCGAGTAGGATGTCGGGGTTGGCGGACCAGGCAAGCTCGGGCGGCCCGTCCGCCTTGCTGAGCTTCGACGGCGCCGGCTCGACCCGCCAGTCGGCCACCGCCGCGACTAGTACCGCGGCATCGGCGGGAAGCGCCGCCCGCACGGCCGCGTCCATCTGCCGCGCCGTCTCGACGTCTACCCGTTCCACGCCTGGCGGCGTCGCGAGGCTCACCGGCCCGGCCACTAGCGTCACCCGCGCGCCCAGCTCGGCCAGTGCTTCGGCGATCGCGAAGCCCTGCTTGCCCGACGAACGGTTGGCGATCACCCGCACCGGATCGATCGGCTCGTGCGTCGGGCCGGCCGTGACGAGGACATGCCTTCCCGCTAGGCTTCCTGCCGTGTGCGGCGCGCCTGAGCTTTTCTGCCCGGAAAGCTGTTCACGTATCGCTGCGAGGATCCGCTCAGGCTCCGGAAGCCTGCCGGGCCCATATTCCCCGCACGCCATCTCGCCGTCGTCCGGCTCCAACACCGTCACGCCGTCGCGCCTGAGCTGCTCGACGTTACGCCGCGTCGCCTCGTGCCGCCACATCCGCACGTTCATCGCCGGCGCGGCCAGCACCGGCTTGTCGGTGGCGAGCAGGAGGGTGGTGGCGAGGTCGTCCGCGATGCCGGCCGCCATCTTCGCCATCAGGTCCGCCGTGGCGGGGCAGACGACGACCAGGTCCGCCTGACGGCTGAGCTGGATATGCCCCATCTCGACCTCGTCCTTGAGGTCCCAAAGGCTCGTATAGACCTTGTTCTCGGACAGCGCCCCGAGCGTCATCGCGGTGATGAAATGCGATCCGCCCTCGGTCAGGACGCAGGTCACCTCGAGGCCGTCCTTGCGGAGCAGCCGGATCAGCTCCGCGCTCTTATAGGCTGCGATCCCGCCGCCGACGATGAGGAGGATGCGCTTGCTGTTCAACTTGGTCTCAGTCCTGCTTGCAGCTTCGGCACGGCCGCGCGTACCATTGCTTGATGGAACTCAACAACGAACAGGACTGAAGCCTAGGGAGAAGGAGGGTCGAATGCGACGCATTTTGTGTTCCATGTTGGCTCTTTCAATGGCGGCCTGCGGCACTGTGTACGGACTCGGCGAGGACGTTCAGTCCGCTGGCGAGGTCATAGAGGTGCCGGCCAACCCCGCACCTCCTTCACCTGCGCCCCCCGTACCGGCACCGCCGCTTCCACCTCCACCACCAACTAACGGCGATCATGACGAATCGGCAGAGATCCGCACTACGGGTGTCGGCGTTACTGGATCGGCTCCATCGGGCAGCAGTCGCGGCCCTGGTGGCCGACCAGAGCGGCAGGAGGGGGCAGTCAGGCGGATAGATCCAGCCGCTGAACCGGCGACACGAGTGGTGCCAGACACTACAGCTCGCGCTTCGGCCCCACAACCATGCTCGCTCGAGGATCCTCGCTGCGAGGGCAAGCGAGGGTTAGGTGGCTTCGTGAAGCCAGGGGATATGTGGCTCGGCACCCCCTCAAGCCTGCAGTACGTCGTTGCCCCCGATGAGGAGGCAATCAGTTTAGAGACCGAGGGGGCGAACATGGCATCTGTCCGCCCGATCGCCATCGGGCGTGAAATGCGCGTGACGCTCCTTCCACATTGGAACTTCGAGTTGCTCAGCCCCAATGGGGAGAAGAAGCCCTTGGGACTGGACGAATCCGCTACCTGGCAATGGCAGGTTCGACCGAAGGAGCAGGGAGGACCCTTTGAGATACTGGCCGAAGTCCAAGTTTTCGGACCTGACCGTGACGGCAAAGCTACTGTGCTCGACACGTATACCAGGCGCGTGGCCGTGCAGGTGCATGTCGGCACTTGGAATGGCTTCCTCAATGCCCTTGCGAAGGCCAAGACGCTTGGGGAGTTGTTCCAGGCCTTATTCGCGACTTGGAAGTCCACCCTTATTTCTTTGTCGGCCTTGCTGGCCGCCTTGGGCGGCGTGATCGTGGCAGTGCGAACCTTGGGCTCAAAAAAGGGTCAGGAAACACGAGAACAGACGCCAGCACCCGACTAAACGAAAAGCTGAGCGAGCAGAGCTCCCACGGCAGCGGCGATCAGTGCCGTCAGGAAATAGCTGCCATATCGCCGCGGCCGCACCACCACCACATCGGGAAGCGGCGGCGGGGGAGGGGCGGCGCCGGGCGGCGGGTAATAATGATCGAGCCGGCGGATCAGGTCGGGGAGCCCGGCCAGGGTCCGGAAATCGCGCACCAGCCGGTCGGCCAGCGCCGCTTCCGGCCCAAGCTCGCTCCGCAGCCATTCGCGCAGGAACGGCTCGCTCGTCTCCCACATGTTGATGTCCGGATCGAGCGCGGTCGCGACGCCTTCCTCCATCACCATCGTCTTCTGGAGCAGCAGCAGGTGCGGCTGGGTCGGCATGTCGAAATCGCGCGTGATCGTGAACAGGCTGTCGAGCATCTGCGCCACCGAAATGTCCTTGACCGGCAGCCCGCGGATCGGCTCGCCCGCCGCCCGGAGGGCGGTCGCGAACTCCTCGACGCTATGGTGAGACGGCACATATTGCGCCTCGAAATGGATTTCGGCGACGCGGCGGTAATTGCCGACGATGAGGCCGTAGAGGATTTCCGCCAGCCACATCCGCGCTTGGCGATCGACTCGTCCCATGATCCCGAAATCGATCGCGGCGAGGCGGCCGTCGGGGAGGGCGAACAGATTGCCCTGGTGAAGGTCGGCGTGGAAGAAGCCGTCAATCACCGCCTGGCGCAGGAAGGCGCGGACCAGGATCGCCGCCAGCGCCTTGAGGTCGTGCCCGGCCGCGACCAGCGCGTCGCGGTCGGTGAGCTTGATCCCGTCGATCCATTCCAGCGTCATCACGCGGCGCGAGGTGCGCGACCAGTCGATCGCCGGGACGAAGAAGCCGCTTTCGGCGACCAAATTCTCGCGCAGCTCGGAAGCGGAGGCGGCCTCGCGGCGGAGGTCGAGCTCGCGCGCGGTCCATTGCCTGAAATGCGCGATCACCATGCGCGGCCGTAGCCGGGCCGCTTCGCCGCCCATGCTCTCGACCTGGGCGGCGGCCCATTCGTACGTGTCCATGGCCCTGGCGAAATCATCCTCGATGCCGGGACGCAGGACCTTGACCGCCACCTGCTGGCCATCGGTCGTAACCGCGCGGTGGACCTGGGCGATCGAGGCGGCGCCGACCGGCTCCGGGTCGATATGCGAGAAGGCCTGGTCGATCGGCTTTTCGAGCCCTTGCTCGATGACCCGGCGGATCTGTTCGAACGGCGCGGGCGGCAGGCTGTCCTGGAGCAGCGAAAGGTTGCGCGCGGCTTCGTCGCCGACGAGGTCGGGCCGCGTCGCCAGCGCCTGCCCGAACTTGATCGCGGCCGGGCCGATCTCCTGGAAAGCCTCGGCATAAGTGGGGCTGGCGGGCACCCGCGCGCCGAAACGGGCGATGCGGGCGAGCCGGCGCACCGGCGGCGGAGTGTTGGGATCGCGTTCGATCCCGCGCAGCGCACCGTGCCGGGCGAGCACGCGGCCCCATTTCAGGAGCCGCCAGATATGGACGGCGGGTGCCGTCATGCGGATGTGCCCCGGCGAAGGCCGGGGCCCAGAGTCTCTTGTTCGGCTGGATCCCGGCCTTCGCCGGGACGCGATGCGCAGCAGCGCATCATATCTTCCAGCCGCTGTGGATGGCGACGAGGCCGCCGAGGATCGGCTCGACCGAGACGCGCGCGAAGCCCGCTTGCTCGATCATCGCCTTGAAGGCCGGCATGTTCGTGAAGCGCCGGATCGATTCGACCAGATAGCGGTAGCTGTCGGCATCGTCCGCCACCGCCTTGCCGATCCGCGGCACCACCTCGTGGCTGTAGCGGTCGTAGAGCTGGGCGAAGCCGGGCCAGCTGGTGGTCGAGAATTCGAGGCAGAAGAAACGGCCGCCGATCCGCAGCACGCGATGCGCTTCGGCCAGCGCTGCGCCGATGTCGGTGACGTTGCGGATGCCGAAGGCGATCGTATAGGCGTCGAACGTCTCGTCGGGGAAGCTCAGCGCCTCGGCATTCTCCTCCGCCCATAGCAGCCCCGGGACGCCTTGCCTTCGGGACCGCTCGATGCCGACGGCGAGCATGTCGGGGTTGATGTCGGCGACCGTCACCTGCGCGCCCGACGCGGCGATCCGGAAGGCGACGTCGCCGGTGCCGCCCGCCATGTCGAGGATCGTCTCGCGCGCCCGCGGCCGCAGGCGCCGGACGAACTGGTTCTTCCAGTGCCGGTGCAGGCCGCCCGACATGAGGTCGTTCATCAGGTCGTAGCGGCGCGCGACGTTGGAAAAGACCCGGCCGACGCGCTGCGTCTTCTCCTCGGGCGGCACGTCCTCATAGCCGAAAGAAACCTTGTCCATGGGCGCTGCCTCTAGCAGGGGTGGGGCCGAGATGAACAGGACGAACCATGCCTGAATTGCCGGAGGTGGAAACGACGGTGCGGGGACTGGTTCCCGTGCTGGAGGGGCGGCGGCTCGCGTCGGTCGAGACGCGGCGGCCGGACCTCAGGCGGCCATTCCCGCCTGACCTTCGCCAGCGGCTCACCAATGCGACCGTCACCGGCCTCGGCCGGCGCGCCAAATACGGGCTGATCGGGACCGACCGCGGCGACACCCTGATCTTCCATCTCGGCATGTCCGGGCGCTGGCGGATCGACCCGGCCGAGCTGGGCCCGCACGATCATGTGCTGATCGCGACGGAGGAGGGGAGGCGGCTGGCGCTCAACGACCCGCGCCGGTTCGGCTCGCTGGACCTCGTCCCGACCGCGGACCTCGGCGCCTACCCGCCCTTCGTGGCGATGGGGCCGGAGCCGCTCGGCGAGGCTTTCTCTCCGGCCTATCTCGCCGGGGCGCTCAAGGGGCGGAGCGCGCCGATCAAGGCGCTGCTGCTCGATCAGAGGATCGTCGCGGGGCTCGGCAACATCTATGTCTGCGAGGCGCTGCACATGGCCGGCATCGCGCCCGGCCGGGCCGGCGGGCGGATCGGCGGCGAGCGGCTGGCCCGGCTGGTGGAGGCCGTCAAGACGGTGCTGCTCGCCGCGATCGAGGCGGGGGGATCGTCGCTGCGCGACTATGTCCGGCCCGATGGCGAACTCGGCTATTTTTCGAAGCAATGGCGGGTCTATGGGCGCGAGGGCGAAAGCTGCGGCTGCGGCGTCCCGATTCGCCGCCGCGCCGAGGGCGGCCGCTCGACATTCTATTGCGCCGCCTGCCAGCGCTAGAGGTTGACCGTCGCCGGCTCTTTGCGTAGAGAGCCGCCCTGACCGGTGCGCCTGATCGCGCGCCGTTTTCATTTCACCGATACGAGGCAAGACGATGGCGAATACGCCGCAAGCAAAGAAACGCATCCGCCGCAACGATCGCCGGGCGGAAATCAACGGCGCCCGCGTCAGCCGGATCCGCACATTCGTGAAGCAGCTTGAGGCCGCTCTGGCGACCGGCGACAAGGACCAGGCTACCGCCGCGTTCAGCCGCGTCCAGCCCGAGCTTGCCCGCGGCGTCGCCAAGGGCGTGGTCCACAAGAACACCGCCTCCCGCAAGATTTCGCGGCTGTCGAAGCGGGTTGCCGCGCTCGGCTGACCAGCCGCGCGAACTCCGGTTTTTCAAGGCCCGCCGGCACCTCGCCGGCGGGCTTTTTCATGCCCGGACGCCGATTGCCGGTAAGTCCAGCATTTCCGGCGATTCGCGGACATCGTTGCACTAATGTTACAATCTTAAAATGTTGGAAAAGCAGGCTATTTCGCCAGTAGCACGGGATTCCGCGCCTTTCGCCTGTCAACGCATTTATTTCACATAAATTACATTTTCAGCACTTGATCGGGCTCATGCCGAGTCCCTAAAACCGAATCTCCGGCGGGCGAATCTTCGTCGGATACAAACAGCATAACGATGTTCAGCAACGGCGTCGCCGGGGGGTGTTTCGCCGCGCGGGGGAGAGTTTTGCTCGATAAGAAGCCGTAAAAAGCGGCAGAGGTTTTGAGGGGGTGCGTGCGTGAACCATTCGCCGGCCAAGGGCGTAGCTTTGCCAGCTAACGAAGGTGTCGCCGAGCCGATCGCGGCGGCCTGGGAGCAGATCCGCGCCGGCCTTCGCCGCGACTGCGGTGCCCGTACCTTCGACGGCTGGCTGCGCCCGATCGCGCTGGCCGGCTTCGATCCCGACAGCGCCACCGTCCGGCTCGAGCTTCCCTCCCAATTCATGGCCGACTGGGTCCAGACCCATTTCGCCGAGCGGCTCGGCCTTGCCTGGCGCACGATGCTGCCGCTGGTCCGCGACGTCGTGATCGGGGTCGGTGCCGGGGCTGGCCAGCGCACCGTGACCGCCCTCGAAATCCCGCCGCCCCCGGCCGAGCCCGTCTCGCCCGCCGAGCAGCCCGGCGGGCTGTACGCGGCGCAGCTCGAGCCGCGCTACCGCTTCGAGACCTTCGTCGTCGGCAAGGCCAACGAGGTCGCGTTCAACGCCGCCCGCACCCTCGCCGCCGCCGACAATGTCGCGTTCAACCCGCTTTTCCTCCACGGCGGCACCGGCCGCGGCAAGACCCACCTGCTGCACGCGATCGGACACGAATTTCGCGCCC
>DASVRK010000283.1:0-11072 GCA_036388655.1 Allosphingosinicella sp.
GCAGCCGGTGCGGCGGGCGAGCTCCACCGCCGCCCGCTCGAGGCCGCGCCCGGCTTCGGCGGCGGCCACGGCCCGATGGGCCACGCGCTCGGAGTGGTGCCGTTCGACATCGTGTCGGCAGGCGGCCGATCGTCCGGCGCCGGGCCGCGCACCCGCTGACGCGCGGCCCCGACATTTGACCGACCGCGCGGTCAGCCTTATCCCCGCTCAACCACTTCAAGGGGACTCGAACGCCAGATGACCGACCAGCCCAATTATGACGACCGCGACGGCTGGATCTGGTTCGACGGCGCTTTGGTGCCGTGGCGCGAAGCCAACGTCCACGTGCTCACCCACGCGCTCCATTACGCTTCCTCGGTGTTCGAGGGGCAGAAGGCTTATGGCGGCGAGATCTTCAAGCTGTCCGAGCACAGCGCCCGCCTCCGCCGCAGCGCCGAATTGCTCGGTTTCGAACTGCCCTGGACCGTCGAGCAGATCGACCAGGCCTGCCGCGAGGTGCTCGAAGCCAACGGGCTGGTGGACGCCTATATGCGCCCGCTCGCCTGGCGCGGCTCCGAGCAGATGGGCGTGTCGGCGCAGCGTGCCAAGATCCATCTCGCCATTTCGGCCTGGCCGTGGGGCGCCTATTTCGGCGAGGAGGCGGTGCGCAAGGGGCTCCGGCTCGACATCGCGCCGTGGCGCCGTCCCGCCCCCTATACCGCGCCGACCGGCTCCAAGGCCGCCGGCCTCTACATGATCTGCACGCTGTCGCGTCACCAGGCGCAGGCGAAGGGCTATGACGACGCCTTGATGTTCGACTGGCGCGGCCGCGTCGCCGAGGCAACCGGCGCCAACGCCTTCTTCGTGCGCGACGGCGCGCTTCATACGCCGGTGCCCGATTGCTTCCTCGACGGCATCACCCGCCGCACCGTGATGGACCTCGCCCGCCGCCGCGGCATCGAGGTGGTCGAGCGGCCGATCTGGCCGGAGGAGCTCGAAAGCTTCGAGCAATTCTTCCTCACCGGCAGCGCGGCGGAGGTGACGCCGGTGGCCGAAGCCGGGCCGTGGCGGTTCGAGGTCGGCGAGCTCAGCCTGCAGCTGCGCAAGGATTATCTCGATCTGGTCAACCGGCGCCTGCCCAACGCCTGAGGCCGCAGGGGACATCCGGTGCCCGCGCGGCGGCGGCGATGATTTCGGGCCCGGCGGCACGGCCTTGCTGGACGCGCCCGCCGAGGGGCACTAAAGCCCGGCGCGCCGGCTCGGATGCTGGGGCGTCGCCAAGTGGTAAGGCACCGGTTTTTGGTACCGGCATTCGCAGGTTCGAATCCTGCCGCCCCAGCCAGGCCGCGGTTTTGGCGGGAGGCGCGCGAGCGAGCGCGCTTGATTCGGGCAAAGTTGCAATATAGTCAGCCGTCTAGTGGGGGGTGCGGAATTGAGCTCGTCGAACGGGCCCCGCCGCGCTCGCAACCCAGTTCGCGCCCCGCGGCGCGGCGGGCGTCTGGGACAGGCTCTAGGTGGAAGGTTCGGCGACTAAGCCAATGACAAGTCAGGTGCGTTCCATGCCCGCGGCCAGTGCGCGCGCGACCGAGCCGGCCTCGCGCTTCGGCTTTCGGCTGACCGCGACCCTGCTGGTCGTCTGCGTCGCCTTCGGCGGCCGCTCGGCCGGCACGCCCTTGTCGGAAGCGCTGATGCGCACGCTGGCGGTGGGGCTGCTGCTGTGGCTCGCCTTCGCGCCGCGCCGCGCCGCCGATTCGAAACTCATCATCGCTTCGGTGCTGCTGATGCTCGCCACCTTGCTGGCCGGGGCGCTGCAGATGCTGCCGCTGCCCGAGGGCATGTGGTCGTCGCTGTCGGGCGGGCCGATCGCGGCCGACCTCGTGCGCACGTCGCTGGGGGAGGTGGGCTGGCGCCCGCTGACGCTCAATATCGACGGCACGCGCGAGACGCTGCTGACCCTGCTGCCGCCCTTCGCTTTGTTCCTCGCCGTGATCGAGATGGATGCCGCCGACCGCCGCCGGCTCGCCTTTTTAGTGTTGATCCTGGCCGCGCTCTCCGTCGTGGTCGGCCTGCTGCAGTTCGCCAGCCGCACCGGCATGTATCCTTACGAAACCACCCACCAGGGCCATTCGGTGGGGCTGTTCTCGAACCGCAACCACCAGGCCGACCTCACCCTCATCGCCGCCTTGCTCGCCGCCGTCTTCTTCGCCGGGCGCAAGGGCGGGCAGGCGGGCGCGGCCGGCACCCTGGTCGCCGTCGCCCTGCTCGCGGTGATCGCGCTCAACCTCGCCGCGGCCGCCTCGCGCACCGGGATCATGCTCGCCATCCCCGCTTTCCTGCTCGGCGGCTGGATCGCGTTCGGGAAGCGGGCGCGGAGCAAATGGACCCTGGTCGCCGCCGGCGCTTTGGTCGTGATCGCCGTCACCTCGGTGATGATGCGGCCCGATCTGTTCGCCCATGTCTCCGACCGTTTCGCCTCCACCACCGACGACACCCGCTTCGAGGCCTGGCCCGAGGTCTGGAAGGTGATCAAGCTCTACATGCCGCTGGGCTCCGGGCTCGGCACGTTCGTTCCGGTTCACCAGTCGATCGAGAATCTTGACATGGTCAGCGACCGCTACCTCAACCACGCCCATAACGACTATCTCGAGATCCTGCTCGAAATGGGCGTGGTCGGGGTGCTGCTGCTGGTCTGGTTCTTCGTGCTGCTGCTGTGGGCGGTGAAGGACAACCTGCTCGCGCCCGCCGTCAATGAACGCTACCGCGCGCTGTCGCTCGCCGCGGCGGGCGGGATCGCCATCCTGCTCGCCCATTCGGTGGTCGATTATTCGCTGCGGACATCAACCCTGATGGCGGTGTTCGCGCTGTTTTTCGCGATCCTGATGCCGCTGCCCGAGCGCGAGCCGGGCCGGCCCCGGCAAGGACGGCGCGGCGCGGCGGCGGACGAGGAATGAGCGGCAGCGGGCCGGGAGCGGCCGGCACGGGAGCAAAGCGGTCGTGCGCGCTTACCGCGCCGGCTCTTTTCTCGCATAATATACGGGTTTAGAGAGGTAGTATGATTCGAGCGTTTGTATTCACGTGCCTGTCGGGCTCGCTGCTGCTGGCCGGCTGCGCGAGCACTGCCCCCGTCGTCCCGAGCGGGGCGGCGGCCTATCAGAACTTCCCGGCCCTGACGACGGCGCCGACCCTCGCGGAGTACAAGATCGGCCCCTATGACGTGATCAGCATCTCGACCTATCAGGAAGAGGGGCTGAGCCGCGAGAATATGAAGGTCGATGCCAGCGGCAACATCATCCTGCCGCTGATCGGCCCGGTCCAGGCCGCCGGCCACAGCGCGGAGGACTTGTCGCGGATCATCGCCACGCGGTTCGGCGAGCGCTACCTCCAGAACCCGCAGGTCACCGTGGTGGTCAATAGCGCCGCCTCGCAGCGCGTGATCGTCGAAGGCGCGGTGCGCGACGCCGGCGTCTACCCGATCGAGGGCGGCACGACTTTGCTTCAGGCGATCGCGCTGGCCAGCGGCACGACCGAAGTGGCCTCGACCGTAGACGTGGTCATCTTCCGCACCATCAACGGCCAGCGTATGGCCGGCGCCTTCAGCCTCAAGGACATCCGCCGCGGGATCTCCGAGGATCCCCAGATCAAGGGCAACGACGTCGTCGTCGTCGGCCTGTCCGCGGGCAAGCAGCTCTATCGCGACATCCTTGCCGCTTCGCCGCTCGTGGCCGGAATCTTCCGGCCTATCGCGACTAGTGCGAATTAAAGCGTGGCCGGAGCGCACCAGAAAGAAGTGGTAGTAACAGGATGAGACCGACATTCAGCTTGCGTGCCGACCAGGGCGGCGCAGTGCCGATCGAGCCGACCCCGCTGGAAGGGCCGGCGGAAAGCTTCGCCGACGGCGGCGGCGGCGGCGGCGGCGGACTTCACCTCGACTTCCGCCGGATCTGGGCAGGCCTCTACCGCAATCGGTGGCTGGTCGGCGGCATCCTCGTCGCGGCCATCATCCTCGGTGTGATCGCGACCGCGCTCACCGTTCCGCTCTACCGGGCCACGACCCGCGTCGAGATCGAGCGCCAGTCGGCCAACGTCCTCAATGTCGAGGATGTCGAGCAGGAAGAGACCTCCCAGGATGTCGGACAGTTCCTCCAGACCCAGGTCCAGATCCTGCGCAGCCGGTCGCTGCGCGAGGCGGTGGCCGACGATCTCGGCCTGATCCGCGACAACAGCTTCCTCGAGAAGATGAACGGCCCGCTCCCGGACGAGGCGCTCCGCCCCGAGCAGCAGCGCGGCGCCCGCCGCGACTTCGTGCTCGACGTGCTCGAGGACAATCTCAACGTCGTGCTGCTGCCCTCGTCGCGCATCGTCGAGCTCAGCTTCTCCAGCCCCGACAAGACGCTTTCGTCGCGGGTCGCGAACAGCTTCGCCAAGAAATATATCGAGGGCAATCTCAGCCGGCGGTTCGAGACCAGTAGCTATGCCCGCACCTTCCTCAACGACCAGCTCGGCAAGGCCAAGGAGCGGCTCGAAGCGTCCGAACGGTCGCTCAACGCCTATGCCCGCCAGGCCGGCCTGATCGACACCGGCGCCACCGGCGCCACGACCGGCGGCGATTCCGGCACCTCGCTCACCACCACCAGCCTCACCCAGTTCAGCACCGCGCTCAACGCCGCCCGCACCCAGCGGATCGGCGCCGAGCAGAAGTGGAACGAGGCGCGCGGCGCCCCCGCGCTCAGCATCGCCGAAGTCTATCGCAATCCCGCGGTCAGCGCGCTGGTCCAGCGCCGCGCCCAGCTGCGCGCCGATTATGAAGAGGCCCGCCAGCGCCGCAAGGAAGACTTCCCCGAAATGCGCCAGATGGCCGCCGAGGTCGAGCAGATCGACCGCGAGCTGAACTCGATGGCGTCGGGCATCCGCAACTCGATCCGCCGCGACTATGAGATCGCGCGGGCACAGGAAACGGCGCTGGAGCAGCGCGTCGCCGGCCTCACCTCCGACCGGCTCGGCGAGCAGGACCGCAGCGTCCAGTTCAACATCCTCAACCGCGAGGTGCAGACCAACCGCGTCATGTATGACGGCCTGCTCCAGCGCTTCAAGGAGCTCAGCGCCGCCGCCGGCCTTGCCGCCAACAACATCTCGGTGGTCGACAAGGCCGAACCGCCGCGCTTCCCCTACAAGCCGCAGCCGGTGCTCAACATCGCGCTCGCGACCTTCATGGGGCTGGTGCTCGGCATTCTGGCCGCGCTCGCCCGCGAGCGGCTCGCCGGACGGCTGAGGGTGCCGGAGGATATCGAGAACAATCTCGGCGTCCCCGTCCTCTCGACCATCCCGGTCGTCCAGAAGGCGGACCTTTCCGAGACGCTCAAGAACCCGCGCTCGCCCGCGTCCGAAGCCTATCATACGCTTCGCACCGCGCTCGAGCTCAGCACTTCGACCGGCGTTCCGAAAACCCTGCTGTTCACCAGCGGCCAGCAGGGCGAGGGCAAGTCGACCAGCGCGCTCACCGTCGCGACCGACTTCGCCAAGGGCGGCCGCAAGGTGCTGCTGGTCGACGCCGACATGCGCCGCCCGTCGCTGCACCGCCGGCTCGACCGGTTCAACGAGACCGGCCTCTCCAGCATCCTCGCCGCGCAGGCCGCTTTGCCGAGCGCGGTCCAGGAGATTGCCGGCCATCCGAACCTGAGCTTCCTGTCGAGCGGTCCGCTGCCGCCGAGCCCGGCGGAACTGCTGTCGGGGCCGATGCTGCGCTCGTTCCTCGATCAGGCCAGCGCCGCCTACGACCTCGTCATCCTCGACGGGCCGCCGGTGCTGGCGCTCGCCGACGCGACCATCCTCGCCTCCAAGGCGGCCGGCACCGTGATGGTGATCGAGGCCGACCGGTCGCGGGTCCAGCAGGTGCGCTCGTCGATCGAACGGCTCCGTGCCGGCGGCGCACGGCTGATCGGCGCGGTATTCTCCAAGTTCGACGCCCGCCACATGGGCTACGAATATGACTATCGCTACAATTACGAATATCGCGAGAGCGAGGACGGCGATGGCGGCGGCGGCGGCGGCGAGGGCGTGGCCGGCAAGGCTCGCCGCTTCCTCGGCCGGTGATGACCGAGCGTCGGCCCAGGTGGCTGGTCATTCTCCTGATCCTGGTCGGCGTCGCCATGGCCGTCGTCCTGATGATGCAGGGCGTCGGCCGCTGGGCCTATGCGCGCGGCATCGGCGGCCTGCTCGAAATATCGGGATCGCAGGATGCCGACGTCTATTCCAAGAACGGCCAGCGCTATTTCGAGCAGCACCAATATAAGGTCGCCGAGGAATTCGCCCGCGCCGCGCTGAACCGCGCGCCTTTGCATCAGAAGGCGATGCGGACCCTGGGCATGGCCCAGGTCGCGCAGGGGCGGGAGGAGCAGGGGCGGCGAACCATGGAAGCGGCCGGCCGGCTCGGCTGGCAGGATGTCGCCACCCAGACCTGGCTGATGTGGGATTCGCTCCAGCGCGGCAACACCCAGGCGGGGCTGCTGCGCGCCGACGCGCTCGCCCGGCGCGGGACGATGGCGTCCGGCCTGTTCAAGGTGTTCATCACCTTCGCCAGCGCGCCCGAAAGCCGGCGCATGCTCATGCAGCGGCTCCAGATCGCCTCCGGGTGGCGCCCGGACTTCTTTCGCTTCTCGGACGCGGCGACGCTTCCCGAGGCGCAGACGGCCGAGGGGCTGCTGCGCGACTTGAGGAAAGGCCCCTGGCCGCCCGCGCGCGAGGAAGTGGTTCCGATCGTGCGCCGGCTGGTGGTGCTCGGCGCTTACGACCGCGCCGCCAACCTGTCGCGCGACATGCTCGGCGAACCCCGCACCAACGCCTCCAACCCGGTCGGGGACGGCGATTTCAAGCGCTTCGACGTCTATGCCGAGCGGCCGCTCTACCGGACGCCGTTCGATTGGGAGTTCGGAGTCCATCCGGGCGCCACCGCGGTGGTCGAACGGCCGGATTCGCCCGAGGACGGCGCGCTTTACGTCGAGTCCAACGGCGCCAAGACCGTGATGCTCGCCCGCAAGGTGGTTCGGATAGCGCCGGGCGCGCGTCAGCTCGCTTTCACGATCAGGAGCAGCGACGCCGGCGCGATCGAGCGCTTCCGCTGGTCGGTGACCTGCCTCGAAACCGGGCAGCAGCTGATCCAGGGTGCAATGCTCGCGCCGGCGACGAACGTTGCCAGCCAGCGGGGCCTCGCCTTCACCGTGCCCGCGGACTGCCGGTTCCAGCAGCTCCAGCTCAGCAGCGCCGAGGCGCCGCAGCGGCAGACCCTGAGCGCCTATCTCGACAATGTCGCGATCAGCTGACGAGGGCGGGGCAGGGCTGAATGACTGAGATCGGCATCGCGCCCAAGGTCGCGCGCATCTATCCTGAGATCGCGGCAGGCGGCTTTTCGCATGTCGACGGCACGATCGGCTTCTACCAGCGAATCAACGCGCTCATCGGGCCGGACATGGAAGTGCTCGATTTCGGCGCCGGCCGCGGCGAGCAGCTGGTCGAGGATCCGGTCCCCTACCGCGCCGCCTTGTGCCGGCTCCAGGGCAAGGTCAGGCGCTTGGTCGGCGTCGACATTGATCCGGCCGTGCTCAGGAACCCGTTCCTCGACGAGGCGCACGTCATCGATCCGAGCCGGCCGCTCCCGTTCGCCGACGGCCAGTTCGACCTCATCTATGCCGACTGGGTGCTCGAGCATGTCGCCACCCCCGATGGCTTCGCCGCCGAGGTTCGCCGCCTGCTGAAGCCGGGCGGCTGGTTCTGCGCCCGCACCCCCAATCGCTGGGGCGTCACGGGGCTCGGCGCCAACCTCATTCCCAACCGGCTCCACACCAAGCTCCTGAAGACGCTGCAGCCGGGGCGGCAGGAGCAGGACGTTTTCCCGACCACCTACAAGATGAACACCCGGAGCGCGGTCCGGCGCTACTTCCCCGAGCGCGAGTGGGAGCACAGCACCTATATCTCCAATTCCGAGCCGCCCTACGTGCAGCGCTCGCTGCTGCTGATGCGCCTGGTCCAGCTGTTCTGGCGCGCGAGCCCCCCCGGCTTCCACACCACCCTCAACGTCTTCCTCCGCAAGCGCGCATAATCGCGGCTCGCCCGAAAGCGGCAAGCCCCGTCATTCCCGCACAGCACCCGTCATTCCCGCGAAAGCGGGTATCGCACTTACTGCTTTACCGTCCTCGACCTAAAGCCCGCAGGGCTCCGCCAGGCGCCGCGCCTGCGCCGCGCGGAAGCGCTCGGCGATCAGCCGGGCCATGATGTCATAGCCCTCCGCGTTGAGGTGGACCCGGTCAGCCCGCAGCGAGCGCGGCACCCAGCCATTGGCGCGGTCCTGCTCGTCGCCCGGCCCGCGCGCCGGAACGCGCGTCACCAGGGCTTCCTTGGTGGGGATGAAATGCTTCGGATATTTGGCGCGGATCGCCTGCACCGCCGCTTCCTGCTGTTCGTAGCGGGGACTGCCGATCGGCGCGTTCGGCACCGCCCGGTGCGGCGGCTCGACATAGAACCAGGTGGGGCATTCGGACGTGAGTGTTGCGGCGATCCCTTCGACCGAGACGAGCGGATCGCGGTCGGTGAGGCCGCCGTCGACGATCACCAGCGAAGCGCTCCACAATTCGCGACCGCCGCCCTCGGCCCCGCCCATGTCACGGCCGCCGCCCCGCAGGCGTTCCAGCTGCTCGGCGAGGCTGCTGCCGCCGACGGCGTCGAAGCTGATGTCATAGCCGGGCAGCGCCTCGCGCAGCGCCTGCTGGAACAAGCGCGAGGCGGCGTAGCTGTCGCCGAGCACGTGCACCCGATTGGGGATCGGCTCCCCGCGCTGCGTCGTCATCGCCGCGATCAGCGCGCCGGCCGCGAGGCATGGGACGGCGGCGGCGGTCAGCAGCAGCCACAGCCACATTGGGCGGAAGCGCGGCGAAGGGTTACTCTGTACGTCGTTCATCGGCATCCCGTGGCGTTTCCCAGTTCAGATCGAAAGCGTCAGCCGCCTTTTTGATCCCTTCGCGCTTCGATCGCGGGCGCGGGCCCGACCTTCTCCTCGGCGGCTTCCTGCTTTCGCGAGCATCTTAAGGGCATTGCGGATGAACGGGCGCTGGCGGCCTCGGCGGTGGCCGGACAGGGCCATTTCGCAGCAAAGGCTGGACGTACCTTCCCTCATGTAGCAAGGAGTTGTGGCGGCGACGCGACTAAGGGCGAGATTGCAGATGCTTAGGCAAAATGCGGCCGTCGGGTCGCGTGGGCGCGGGCTGGGGGCTCCGCCGCCTGCCGCCCTGTCGCTGCACCTCGCGGTCCATTGCTGGTCGCCGAGTGGGTTTGGAATTTGAGGAACGGGCCGCGGCCGCTGCGGCTGTCGGGGTGAGGGAGTGGTGAAGTGAGACCGAGCGCAACCCTGCTTTCGCAGGCTGCCCCCTATATTTCGGTGGTCGGGATCGGAGGCTCGATCCTGGTGGCTGCCATCGCTCTGCCGATCGGTATTCTCCTCGACAGCTCCGGAATGGTTTACCTCAGCACTGCTTTTCTGGCGTTCGCGATTCCGGCCGCGGTGGGAGTGGCTCGCGGACGGAATTTCGATCCGTTCGAGCCCATCAACCTGGTTGCCCTGGCAATTTTTTTCGGGACGAGCCTCAGGGCCGTTTACCTGCTGACCAGCGACACAGAGCGGGCCGCGTTCGTGATGATGGGCACGGACTTCGAAAATGTGGCGGCGAACGCTCCGTGGATGCTGCTTTCGGTGGCAGCTCTCGTTCTGGGCTACCTGATCACGCCGTGGCGCATCCCGATTGAAAAGTTTCGAGCGGTGCGATGTTATGCCATCAACCGAACCCGGCTCAACGTAGCGATCGGCCTCTGCGTGATTATAACGCTCGTGGCTATCGCCATGCTCGCGGCGCGCGAGGGCCTCGACTTCTCTCAAGGCATATTGTCGCTCAGCAGGAAGCGGGCGGCCGTCTATACGAGCGACGAGGGGGCGGTGGTCTATGGCGTCGGCTATGAGGCCTTCCTGGGCCAGTTCGCACAATATGCCTTTGTCCTCCTCTCCTGCGTGGTGCTGTCGGGGATCGTCAAACAGCGCCTCGGCACGCTGGTCGCGCTGGTTCTGCTGGGCGTGCTGGGATGCGTCACTCCGTTCCTCGTGAGCTCACGAAGCACGATCATCATCATGCTGCTCAGCGCGGCCATCGCCGCCACTTATTATGGCAAGCTCAAGGCGAAGGTGCTGGTGGTGATCTTCCTCACCTCGATCCCGTTGGTGGTCGGCATGGGCTATCTGAGGCAGGTGAACCATGCTCGCGGGGCCGTCGAGAGGGCGGAGGGGACGTCGGTGATGGACAGCATCATCGGCTCGGGCAACTCGCTCGACTTCGTCCGGACCTCGGCGATCATGGACCGCATCCCCTCGGTGCGGGGCTACCAATGGGGCTGGACTTACGCCGCCTTGTTCTCGGCGCCGATCCCTCGCGCGATCTGGCCGGAAAAGCCCAATCCGAGCCTTGGTCCATGGGTCAAGCGCGAGCTTTATGGCAAGCCGGTTCGCAACCAGGGCTGGCCTTCAGGCATGATCGCCGAGGGCTACATAAATTTCGGGACAGTGGGGCTGATTATTCCGCTATTCCTGTTCGGGGCGCTGCTGCGGACCCTCTATGAAACCTGCCGGCCGCTTCTCGGGGTCTCGCTTCCAGTCACGGCGATCTACGCGGTGTCGATCTGGCGGCTGGGGTTCGGAACGATCGGCCTCAATTTCGCCCACGGAATGATGCAGATGCTGACCGACCTTGCCCCGATGTTCCTGTTGGTGGTGATAGCAAGGGCGCCGCTGAGAAAGGCGATTGCGGACCGTGTGGTTGGAGCCCGCCGGCTGCCGGTCTGAGAGATTTCAAGGGGCGGACGACGGGTGGCTTTGAAATTGGCGGCCGTTCGGCTAGCCAGTTTGCCAGAGGGGCACGATGCTAAGCAATATTCAGGCACTTAGGGCGGTAGCTGCCTATCTGGTCGTGATGAGCCACGCCGCCGGCCTGCTCAAGGTCGCGGGGGTCGGCGTTCGGCCGATCGACATCGGCGCCGCCGGCGTCGACATCTTCTTCGTCATC
>DASVRK010000284.1:0-27262 GCA_036388655.1 Allosphingosinicella sp.
TTTGCCGACCGGTTCGACGGGGCCGGAGCCTGTCCCGCGCGACGACGGCGCAGGCCTCGAAACCCCCTCCACAGTGACAGCTATGACAAATTCACCTCAGCCGAATGCCTCGGACGGCGCCGCGCAATCCGTTCCGGCCGCCGCCGCCGGCGCCGCCCCCGCCCACGCACCCCCGCAAACGCCCTCCACAGCGGCAGGTTTGACAAGTTCACCCGCCGGGCGCGAAGAACCCGCCACGGCCGAACCGCCCCAACCCGGCGCGCCGGCCGCCCCGGCCAGGGAGAAACGCCATGCTCGACGAACACGACAGCTCCGCCATCGTCGCCGTCGCCGATCTCGCTAGCGCCCGGCGCTTTTACGGCGAAACGCTTGGGCTCGAACTGGTCGAGGAGGAGTTCGAGGGCGTGCTCGTCTACCGCACCGGCGCCACCCGCCTCGTCGTCTACCGCTCCGACTATGCCTGTCCTGAGCGAAGTCGAAGGGGCGGCACCAACCGCGCCAATGGCGTCGTCTGGGGCGTCGGCGACGAGCTCGGCGCCATCGTCGCCGCGCTCGAGGCGAGGGGCGCCGCCTTCCTCCATTATCCCGGCATCGGCCGGCTCGAGGGCAACATCCACGTCGCCGGCGACGCGCGGCTGGTCTGGCTCGAGGATCCGGCCGGCAACATCCTCCACCTCAACAATATGTGAGCCTCCCGCCCCGGCCGCCGCCCCCTCATTTTCCCACTGGCGTCCGCAAAGGCTTGATGTAGGCTTCGCGCCGGGCGCCGTTCGGCGATGGGGGAAATCAGGATGTACATGTTCAAGGATCCGGCGCCGCTCACGCGCGCCGCGACCATCGCTTTGTGGGTCTATATGGTGCTGAACGCGCTCACCGCGCTGGGCACTTTATACTTGCTGCCGGTCGGCCTCGAATTGGAAACGCCCGCCGGCTACGCGATCACGCTGCTGGCGATCGGCGCGCTGCTGGCGATGATCGCCTGCTTCATCCTGGTCGGCTGCTGGATCTATCGCGCCAATGCCAACGCGCACAGCTTCAGCGACTATATGTCGATCAGCCCCGGCGGCGCGGTCGGCTGGTACTTCGTGCCTATCCTCAATCTGTTCAAGCCGTTCCAGGCAATGAAGGAGACTTGGCTCGCAAGCCACTATCCGGGCAACTGGCATTCGGAGCCGGCGCCCTCGATCGTGAGCTGGTGGTGGGGCCTGTGGATCGTCACCAACATCCTCGGCGGACTGTCCCTGCGGATGAGCGCCAGCGCACCGGACTCGGCCAACCAGTTCATCGTCATCGTCGACGTCATCTCGGCCGCGCTCAACGTTCCGCTCTGCCTCGTCCTCATCGCCATGATGAAGGGCATTGCCGCCGCCCAGGACGCGACCCATCACAGCGAGGCGTTCGCCTGACGCGGGAGCGGCGGCAGCGGGAAAGCGGATCTACCGCTATTGGCGCGCCGCGGGGGGCCCGGCGCCGATCCGCCGCTTCAGGCCCCGGCCTCCAGCGCGATCGATATCACGACCGTCGCCTTCCTGCGCCTCGGTGCCCCGTTCGCGTCGCGGTCGGGGATGAACGAGCCATCGAACATCTTCGCACAGAGGTCCGGTTGGAGGAAGCTCAATCCCTCCCTCGCGACGATCCTGCAATTCTCCGCCTCGCCCGCTTCGTCGATGTCGAAGCGGCTGGAGATGAGCGAGATCAGGCGCCGGCGCGGCGGTTCCTGCCGGGCGGCGGGTAGCTCGGCGCTGTCGAACGTCATGCTGGTTTCGGCGACCACCACCGCCAAGTCGGTCTCGGCGCCGTGCCGCATCGACAGCCTCACCTCGCGCGGGAAGCCGCCGATCACCCGGCACAGGTCCCCGGCCTCCGCTGGCACTTCGCCGCCGCTGGTGGTGTGGCAGGATCGGACCTCGCCGTCGCGCGCGATGACGAGGCGGCTCGCCTGCGACCAGGGGGTGAGGGGGACCCGTCCGGCGGCCGGCAAAGCCCACTTGATCTGGCTCGAAAACTCGCCCGCCGCGGCTCGGCCGGATGCGTCGGAGGCAGGGGCGAACCGCGCCCGCTCCGTGAGCAGCGCGCACGTGCCAAGGTCGAGCGCGGCCACGCCGGAGGACCGGCTGATAGTGCATTCGGTGACGCTGCCGGAACTGTCGACCTTCACGACATAGCCGACGGTGCCGGCTTGATCGTGCCGCCGCGCCGCGGGCGGATAATCGTCCGCCGTGATCCATTGGCCCTGGTCCAGCGGCTGCGGCGCCGCAGCCTGCGCCGCGGCCGCAAGCAAAAGATGCACTATCACCGAATTCCCCCCGCCTGCGAACGGGCCCGTGTGCCGCCTATGGCGCCCCGCCGCAAGCGCCGCCGCCCCGGCCCGGCTCGAGCCTGGGTCGACTAACGACGAACATAGCCGAACATCAGGCTAGCCTCGTCACACCCATCGCCGCACCGCCTCGGCCGTGTCCGCCGGGTTAGTGTTGAATGCGAGCCTGGCCTGCGGCGCCGCCTCGTGCACCGCGTTGATCAGCGTCTCGAACAGCAGGGTATAGGGCGTCAGCGTGCGGATGCCCGCGCCGATCAAGACCGCATCGTAGCGCGTCGCCTCGAGCCGCTCGCGCAGCACCCGCTCCGCGGTCGCGCCGTCGTCGACCCACAATATGTCCGCCTGGTAGCCGAGGCCGTTGAGCTTGGCGCCGTCGCCCTCGAGCCCTCCCCGGATCTTTTCGGCGGTCACGCCGGACCCCGCCAGCGGCGGCGCCGAAAAGTCGATGAAGTCGGGATCGAGCCCGATCACCAGCACCTGCTTGTTCGCCATCCCCACATCTCCCTTTGGTCCTTTTGCCCCTCTGCAAGTGGGGCACCGCCGCGCGGCTTCAAGCGAGCGCGATCCACGGGGGAGGGGAGCGCTCTTTACATCCGCCCCCGCGGAGGCGTTAGAAGCGGCTTGAGCTTCCGGAGGAAAGATATGCGCGCCATCCTTGCCGTCGCCGCCTTGGCCGCGCTCGCCGGCTGCGGCGAGGGCGGAGTCGTCGACGACACGGTCCGCGCCGGCCTCAGGCAGAGCACGGTCGAGGCCTGCCTCGCCTGGGCGCCCGAATCGACAATGGTCGAGGCGGCGGGGATCAGCCGCGAGCGGCTGTGCGCCTGCGCCGCCGACCGCATCCTTGACGGCGGCATCACCCAGCTTCCCGATCTCAGCCCCGACAATCCCGAGATCCGCGAAGCCGTCCGCCAATGCGTCGGCGAGATCGGCGCGGGCGCCGCCCCCGGCGTGGAGGGCTGAGCCCGGCCTTGCGGCCGCCGGGAGGCGCAGCGCGATTCGCGCGGTCGGGCGCCCGTTTTGGACTGATCCAAGTTATCCCCGTTATACTAGTTATCCACAGGACGAATCCGCTTGCGCGACTCGGTAGGAGAGCGCAGCTTCTGGATGTGGCCGGGAGCGGCCCCGCCGGAAGGACGCAAGTCCGGAAGGACGGAAAAGCTCCAGGGCATTGCCACCGCGGCAGGCGGCGGACATCCGCAAGGATGAAAGCCGGCGAAGCGAATGGCAGGGCGACCGCAGGAAGAAGCGCGAGGCACAGGCGCAAGCCGATGCCGAACCCACTTTCCGAATGGAAGTCCGGCGGCACCGGAGCCTTCGGGCATAAGGACCGCGAAAGGGAATTCCGACGAGGCCCGCCTCGAAGGATGAACCGCCGGGGACCCGCTTGGGCCGCAAGGCTTCGAACGGGTGACCCGAGAGGGACCGGAAACGGGCCGCAAGGCCTCGCTCCAACCTTCTCCGCCCGGAAAAGGAACCGTGCCTTCGGGCATGGCAACCGATCAGGGAAAGTGGGGGCTGGCCGCAACGCCAGCCCCCATTACTTTGTGCGGCGCCGCCCGCCCGCCGCGCTTCCCCGCCCGCCATTTTCGACTCCGCCAATATGTCCGCGGCCGCGCCCGCCATGGCCGCCAAGATTCGGTGCGGGCTTGCTAAAGTCCCGGAAATAGTCCACCACCGCCGGGCTGAAGTCGCCTGCGACGGATCTTGGCGCTGCACGCTCCTTTTCCTTCTCTACACGCTACTCATGCATGGCAGGTCGCCAGGCCTCGCCATATCGACACTAAGCTCAAGGAAAAGATCATGCCGATCGGCACCGTAAAATTCTTCAACATCGACAAGGGCTATGGCTTCATCCAGCCCGAGGGCGGCGGCAACGACGCCTTCGTCCACATCACCGCCGTCGAGGCGGCCGGGATGCGCACGCTCGATCGCGACCAGCGCGTCAGCTACGAGCTCGAGCAGGACCGTCGCGGCAAGACCAGCGCCGTCAACCTCCAGGCTGCCTAATCCTATCCCTCCCCCGCTCCGGCGGGGGAGGCGATGCGGCGTCGGCCCTCGCGCCCGCGACCACTAATCTCCCGGCGCGCTTGACCAGGCCGGCGGCCCACGATCGCGACCCCAGCGGCACGCTGAACCAGGTCCGACTCCTCCCAATCCCTGAAATTCAGGCGCGACCGTCGCCGCCCGGGCTGCCGCTGCCGCCAGGCCCGCCGCCGCCATGCTGGCCGAGCGGACCGCCGCCGCCGAGCTCGGCTTTGTCGCCCGCCGTCCCGGATCCGACGTCGCCGCGCCGCGCGCCCTGGCCAATCGCCTCGGCCCCGGTCGGTCCGCCGCTCAGCCGCTCGGCCCCGGCCGTTCGTCCGGCCGCCGCATCGGCGAGACTTCCGTCCGCCCCGCCCAGAGCCGCCGCCTCCGCCGCGATGCCGCCGCCGTCGAGGCCGGCCAGCGCGCCCGCGCCGGCGCCGAGCGGAGTCTCGGCCCCCGGCATGTCGGCGGGAACGCCGCCTTGGGTTCCGCCGGTCCCGCCGGTGGTTCCGCCGGAGACCTCGCCTTTGCCGGCGATCGTGCCGCCGCCACTGGAGCCGCCCGCGCCGCCCAGATCTTCCTTGTCGCGTCCCGCCAGCGCGGCCTCGTTGATGCCGCCGGTCGGGTCCGCCGAGCCTTCATTCGTCATCGCCTGATTCCTTTAGCTGTCGGTCTGGCGCCCCACGTCGGCCTGCACCGGGCTGACGCCGCCCGGCGGGCGGCCGGTGCCGGTGCCGCCGCTCGCGCCCACTCCGCCCATCCCGCCCGGGCTGCCGGCATCGGGGCCGCCGGCGCCGGCCGCGTTCTGCGCCGAAGCTTCGGTCCGCTCGCTGCGGTCGGCGTCGGTATCGCCGGTCGCGGTTCCGGCGCCGGTCATGCCGGTGCCGCGGCCTTCGCCGCCGCCGAGCCGGTTGGCGAGGTCGTCGCCCTGGCCTTGTCCGGCCTGCGCGTCGAGGTCGGCGGCGCCGCCGGCCGGACTGTCCGGCCCGGTGACGTTGCCGCGCTCATTATACGTGCCGGAGCCGAGCGATCCATTCGCCGCCGGCCCGCTCGGCGCGCCGCCGCCGCTCTCGCCGGTCGGGCTGCCGCCCACGCTGCCGAGGCCGACCGGGTCCATGTCGCCTCCCGCTGCGCCGTCGCGCCTGCCGCCACCACCTGCTCGCGAATATCGCCGCCGCTCTTGTCCTGATCCTGCTGGTCGCTCATTTGAAGCTCCTCGTTCAACCTGCCGGCGCGCGCACGGTCTCCGTCGCGCCCTCAGCCGGGGAAACGAGCCGCGGGCCCGCTGGTTGCCCCGCCGCGTCGCGAAGCGATCATCCCGCGGTCGCACCCGATCGCCGCAGACGCCCGTAAAACCGCCATATTTGCGGAAATCGCCGGATGAGCGCATAGGGGTTAATAGCCCCCCTACCGATCTTGGCCGCAGTGCGGCCGCCGTCGTCCTCACCCTCCCCAGGTAAAGGTCCCGAATGTCACAGCAACACGAATTCTTCCTCGCCCGCGCCGCCGAAGCCAAGCGCGACGCCGAGGCGGCGACCCTCGATAACGTCCGCGATCGCTGCCTGCGCTCCGAAGCGGCCTGGTCGGGCATGGCCGACCGCGCCGCCCGCACCGAAAAGATGCGCGCCAAGGCCGAGGCCGCCAAAGCCGCCGCGGCGACCGAAGCGCACGTTCAGACGATGAGCGTTTCGCAAGCCTGACGCTTACCGCTCAGCATAAAGCCGGCCGCGGCATAGCCCGCGCCGGCTCCTGCTCAGGCCTTGCTGCGGCCGCCCTTGCCGCGGGACTTGCCGGCTTTCGCGCTCGACTTACCGCCGCCTGAGAATTCTTCGAGAATGCCCTGACCGATCGCGCCGGCCGCGGCCTTGAGCGCGACCTTCGCCTTGCCCGCCATCCGCGCCGTTCCGGCGGCGGCCTCGCCGGCTTCGTCGCCGACCGCGCCGGCCGCGTCGCGCACGTTCTTATTGTCCTTGAGCGCCGCTGCCGCCGCCAGCAGGGCCGCGATGACGAGGTCGCTCACCACCGGATGCTCCATCAGCCGGACCGCGCTCGCGCCCGCCTTGCGCAGCTCCTTGGGGACCTTCACCCCGGCAATCTGCTTGGGAAGCTTATTTTTGACACTCTGCTTGGCCATTGCTGACGCTCCTATTCGACGACGATCTCGCCCGACATGCCGAGCAACCGGTAAAGAAAATTGCCGCTCCGCAGCGTGTAGCGGCCGGGCGCGGGGACGAGCAGCAGCTCGCGCGTCTCGCCTGGCCCCACCGTGACCCGGCCGTCCGCCACCGCATCCTGGTCGCGCCGCCGGACGCGGGCGGCCCCGAAGAAACCGGGCGCCCGCAGGATGTGGCTCTGGCCGCTCTGGTTGATGAGGCGCAGCCGTACCGGCCGGCGGGCGTCCATGCGGATCTGCGAAGGTGCGATGTCGTAGCTCGACACGATCACTTCATATTCGCGCGCCTGCCGCCAATCCTGGGCCGCGGCCGGCGCCGCGGCGAGGCTGAGGGCGATGAAGGCGAGGCAATTGCGCATCGGCAACATTCCTGAACGAGAATCGCCGGCGACGCTAGCGGGTTCCGACCACGATCTCGGTCCGCAGCGAGTTGGCGATGAAGCAGCGCTCGTGCGCCTCGTGGTGGAGCCGGTCGAGCTCCGGCTGCGTCGGCCGGCCCCCGGCGAAGGCGATTACGGGCAGCAGGGTGATGCGGGTGATCGCGATCCGCCCGCGCGCGTCGCGGCCCATCGTGCCGACCGCATCGTCGCGATAGCTGAGGATTTCGAACCCCTCAGCCTGGGCCAGCGACAGGAACCACAGCATGTGGCAGGCCGAGGCCGATGCGACCAGCGCTTCCTCCGGATCGACGCCGGCCGGGTCCGACATCGGCAGCGGCACGACCTGCGGCGAGGACGAGCCTCGCACCACCGCGCCGCCGTCGAAGCGCATCTCATGCCCCCGGCTGTAGCGGTTCGAGGCGAACTCGCCGTCCGAGGTCCATTCGACCGTCGCTCTGTGCTCCGCCATGTTTCCCCTCAGAGGCTCGCCAGCAGTTCCGCCGCGAAGTCCGACAGGGTGTCGTCGCGCGCGCCCATCACGATGATCCGGTCGCCCGGCCGGCTGAGGGCGCGGAGCCGCTCGCCGCAGGCCGCCCGCTCGGGCACATGCTCCGCCTGCCTGCCTGCGGCGCGGACCCCCGCGACGATATCGCCGCTGCCGACCTCGCGCTCGACCGTGCCGCCGAAATAGACCGGGTCCGGCATCACCAGCACGTCCTCCTGGCCAAGCCCCGCCGCGAAGCCCTCGATCAGCTCGCGCTTCATGGTCCGCAGCGGCCCGTAGCCATGCGGCTGGAACATCATGAGCAGCCGCCCGGGAAAGGCGTGGAGCGTGGCGAGCGTGGCGGCGATCTTGTCGGGGTTGTGGGCGAAATCGTCGATCACCGTGACGCCGCTCCGCGTGCCGACGATGTCGAACCGGCGCCGCAGCCCGACGAAGCCGGCGACCGCCGCGGCGGCCTCGCCCAGGTCGACGCCGCAGGCGCGCACCGCCGCCAGCGCAGCGAGCGCATTGGCGGCATTGTGGCGCCCCGGAACGCCGAGTCGGACCGGGATCGATCCCTCCGCGCCGCTCACCCGCACCGCGAAACTGATGGCGAGCGGCTCTTCCACCACATCGTGCCCGAACAGGTCGGCCGCCGCGTCGGCGAAGCTGAACGTCGCCACCCGCTCGGCCGGCAGCCTCGCCGCCAGCCGCCGCGTCTCCTCATCGTCGAGGTTGAGCACGGCGGTCTCGGCCTTGCCGGTAAAGTCGAGGAACAGCCCGCGCAGCTCGTCGAGCGACTTGTGGTCGAGCGTGACGTTGGTCAGCACGGCGACCCGCGGCCGGTAGAGCGCGATCGACCCGTCGCTCTCGTCGACCTCGCTGACGAACATCTCGCCGCCGCCGATCAGCGCGCTGGCGAACGGCGTGTCGGCGGTCACGAAATTCTTCATCACCGCCCCGTTCATCACGGTCGGCGCGCGGCCCAGGCGGTGCAGGATCCAGCCGATCATGCCGGTGGTGGTGGATTTGCCGCTGGTGCCGCCGACCGCGATCGCGACCGGGGCGTCGTTGAACAGCCGCGCGAGCAGCTGCGGGCGGCTGACCTGCTCCGTCCCGAGCCGGCGCGCCGCCTGCACGTCGGGCACCGTCTCCTCGACCGCGGCCGAGGTGACGAGCAGCTGGTCGGCGCTGGTGAGGCCGCTGCCGTCCTGCGGGAACAAGCGGATGCCCTGCGCCTCGAGGAAGGCGAACTTGCCGGCGATGCGGCCCTGGTCGAGCGAGCGGTCGGACCCGGCCACTTCGGCGCCCTGGGCGCGGACGATGCACGCCAGCGGGAGCATGCCGCTGCCGCCGATCCCGCAGAAGAAATAGGGTTTGGCGTGGTTCATCGGCTCGCCCTATTGGCAAGCGGCGGCCAATTCAAACGCCGAGGGAGCCGGGGATGAGAATTGGAGTGGTCGCGCCGAGCACGCCGATCGACCGCGAGGTGGCGGACCGGGTGCTTGCGTTGGCCGCCGCCGCCTTTCCCGAGGTGGAGCTGCTGTTCCACCGCCAATGTTTCGCGGTCCACAACCATTTCGCCGGGCCCGATGCCGAGCGCGCCGAAGCCTTCCTCGAAGTCGCCAACGATGCCGGCTTCGACGCCTTGTGGTTCGCCCGCGGCGGCTACGGCTCCTGCCGGATCGCCGAAGACGTGCTGGCGAGGCTCGGCCCCGCCGCGCGCGCCAAGGCCTATCTCGGCTATAGCGACGCCGGCTTCCTGCTCGCCGGCCTCTACGCCGCCGGCTTCGCCGATGTCGCTCACGGGCCGATGCCCGGCGACGTCAAACGGCCGGACGGGGAGGGCGCCATCGCGCGCGCGCTAATGTGGCTGACGGCGCGCGATGCGGCGGCGCTCGAGCCGGGGCTCGCCGGCAGCCGCAACGCCGCCTTCAACATCACCGTGCTCAGCCAGCTGCTCGGGACGCCGCTCCAGCCCGACTTGGGCGGCCACGTCCTGCTGATCGAGGAGGTGGCCGAATATATGTACCGGATCGACCGCTCGATGTTCCACATCACCAGCAATCCCACGGTGCGCCGCGCCGCCGGCATCCGGCTCGGCCGCTGCAGCGACATACCGGCCAACGATCGCGACTTCGGCGAGGGCGAGGAGCAGGTGGTGCGCCACTGGTGCGCCCGCTCCGGCATCCCCTATCTCGGGCGCGCCGACATCGGCCACGATGCCGCGAACAAGGTCGTACCGTTCGGCTGAGGCGGTCGAGTTGCGCGAAACCGCCGCCGAGACCATTGCATTGCCCGCCCGATTGCGCTCTATCAGGGAAAATTCACAGGAGGGCCGAATGCTGGATCCAAAGTCAAAGAGCAGCGGGAAGAAGTCGGGCGGATCGGACGGTCTGCAACGGCCGTTGAAGCCGTCGGCCGATCTTGCCAAGATCACCGGATCGGACAACATCGCGCGCAGCGACGTCGTCAGCAAGATGTGGGAATATATCAAGAAAAACAATCTCCAGAATCCCGAGAACAAGCGCGAGATCATGGCGGACGACAATCTGCGGCCGATCTTCGGCGGCCAGGACAAGGTCAGCATGTTCGAAATGAACAAGCATCTGTCGAAGCATCTGAGCCAGCCGTAACGGCGGCCGATCGCGCCAACAGCGGATCAAGGGCGAGTCGCCGGCGCGACTCGCCCTTTTTTATTGTCTCGCCGGTCCCCGGTGCAGCGGAAGCAAAATCAACGGCAGCCCCGCCAGCCCATCGCGCCGCGATCGGCCTGGTCGAGGTGAAGATGGTCGCGGTGAGCCTCATTGTAATCGGGGCTGAGCACGGTGGCGAACAGCCCGCAGGCGCCGTCGCGGACCTCGCTCAGGAAGGCGCCCTTGGCGCCATCATCGTCCCAGTCGCCGAGCACGCTCACCCGCGAGCCGTCCTCGAGCCGGAAGCCGGCAATGTCGACCGCATTGGCGGTGGCATGCTCGCTCCAGGCACCCTCCGATCGGCCATAGAGCCGCCGGCAGCTATAGCTTCCGAAATGGTCGATCGCGACGACCTTCAGCCCGAGATGTTCGAGCGCCGCCGCCTGCACGACATGCCACTCCCACAGCGCCAGCGCGGCCGCCACCGGACAGCTGGCGCCGAGCCCTTCCGGCCGGTAGCGCAAGGTGACGGCGCCGCCGGTGAGCCGCACCGCGTCGCTATAGCCGCAATGCTCCCCGCTTGAGCGCGGCGGGAGCGGATCGAACCGCACCCCCGCCTGCTCCAGCAGCGCTTGGCACTGCGGCCCCTCTTCGCGCAGCCCGACCAGCTTGCGGCCGGTAAAGGCGCCCACCGGGGCGGTGAGGTCGATCTCGGTCCACGGCAAATCCTCGGGATGGTTGCGCGCATAGCCGTAGAGCAGCATCGCGCCGAAGCCGATCAGGGTCAGCCAGACCAAAGTCCTGAAGGCGGAGAGCAGGCGCATCATGCTCCGGACGCGTGAAGCGCCGCCGGGTTGCGCTCAGCTGCGGCGCGCGGTCTCGAGCCGCTCGGCGGTCACCGGATAGCCCGCCGCTTCGGGGATGCACAGCCAGCGCTCGCCGCCGCGTTCCTCGATCCAGGGGACGATCTTCGCAAGCGGGTGCCGCGCCGCATCGGCCCGCGCTTCCTCGATCGAGGCGAAGCGGGCGAGGCGTTCGAGGTTGCGGCGGGTCGGGAAGATGATGCGGGCGCGGCCGGCGTCCGCCTCCGCCAGCACCTCGTCCGCGCTCGCCCACAGCATGCGCACCGCCTCCGCCTCCGCGACCGGCGCCGCGGGCGCGGCCGCGGGCGCTTCGGCGATGAAGAACAAGGTGTCGAACCGCCGCGCTTCCTTGAAGGTCGGACACCAGCGCGCGAACGGCGTCAGCGCCGCCAAATCGAGGCCGAGCCCGAATCCCTCGAGCAGCGCGGAGAAGGGGGTGCCTTCCTCCAGCTCCTGGCGGATCTGGCTGATCGTTGCCGGATCGGGGGCGGGCAGCAACGCGGGCGCGACTCCGGTCTCCTCGATCGTCTCGCGAACCGCGGCGACCCGCGCCGCCGGATGGTCGAAGCCCTGGCCGATCCGCTCCGCGAGCCATTCGTCATCAGGGTCGATCCGCCCGCCGGGGAAAACCAGCGCCCCGGCCGCGAAGGCCATATTGCGGGTGCGCTCGATCATCAGCAGCTCGGGAGCGCCGCCCGCGCTGGGACGCATCAGCACCAAAGTGGCGGCCGGGATCGGATCGGGCAGATCGTCCATCACCGCCTCGTAGCCACCCCCGCCGGAGAGGCAAGGGCGCCGCCCGAAAGCCGTCTCGCAGCTATTTGAATTTCACGGTTCCCCCCCCAACAATTTTCGATATACATAACCTAAGTTTGTTGGTGAGTTCCCGAGTACCCGGGCGAACCACGTTTTCTGGCTCCTCCCCGGTTCGGGCCGTCGCCGCGGTAGGGGAGATGTATGGCCGTTGCGGTTGCGATAGCTCTGCTCGTGCTGGCGTCGATCGCCTTTCATTTCCTCAGCCCGTGGTGGATGACGCCGCTCGCGTCCAATTGGGGGTCGATCGACGACGCCCTGATCATCACCCTCTATATCTGCGCGATCGCCTTCGTCGGCCTCAACCTGTTCATGGCCTACGCCTTGCTCAAATATCGCCACCGCCCCGGGCACAGCGCCCATTACGAGCCGGAAAACGCCCGGCTGGAGCGGCGGCTCACCTTCTGGACCGGGATCGGCATCGCCGGCATGCTGGCGCCCGGGCTGATCGCCTGGAACGAATATGTGACGGTGCCCAAGGAGGCGACTGTGATCGAGGCGACCGGCCAGCAATGGCAATGGGCGTTCCGCTTCCCCGGCCAGGACAACGTGCTCGGCACCGCCGCCGTCGCCCACATGACCGCCGACAATCCATTCGGCGTCAATCCGCGCGACCCCCACGGCCGCGACGACGTGCTGATCGAAACCAACGAGCTCCACATGCCGATCGGCAAGCCGGTCAAGATGGTGCTGCGGTCGAAGGACGTGCTGCACGATTTCTACGTGCCGCAGTTCCGCGCCAAGATGGATCTGGTGCCCGGCATCGTCACCTATTTCTGGATGACGCCGACCAAGCTCGGCACTTACGAGATACTCTGCGCCGAATTGTGCGGCGTCGGTCATCACGAAATGCGCGGCACCGTGGTGGTGCAGGACCAGCAGGCGTTCGACGCCTGGATGGGCGAGCAGATGACCTTCGGGCAATTGCTCGCGCAGAACCAGGGCGACAAGGCCACCCAGCTGGCCAGCGCCGACGTCAAACCGACCATCGGGGGGCGCTGAATGGCGACGATTACCCATCCTACGCTCGCGGACGACCTGACGCCGCTCCACCATCCCAAGACCTGGATCGGCAAATATGTCTGGAGCCAGGACCATAAGGTCATCGCCATCCAATATACGCTGACCGCGGTGTCGATCGGGCTGGTCGCCTTGTTCCTGTCGATGCTGATGCGGCTGCAGCTCGCTTATCCCGGCAGCTTCGAGTTCATCCAGCCCGGCAATTATCTCCAGTCGGTCACCATGCACGGCATGATCATGGTCGTGTACCTGCTCACCGCCCTCCTGCTCGGCGGCTTCGGCAATTACCTCATCCCGCTGATGGTGGGCGCGCGCGACATGGTGTTCCCGTTCGTCAACATGCTGAGCTACTGGGTCTACCTCCTGTCGGTGATCGTGCTGGCGGCGAGCTTCTTCGTGCCCGGCGGGCCGACCGGGGCGGGCTGGACGCTCTACCCGCCGCAGACCATCCTCGAAGGCACGCCCGGCCACGAATGGGGCATCGTCCTGATGCTGGCCAGCCTCGCCATCTTCATCGTCGCCTTCACCATGGGCGGCCTCAATTACGTCACCACCGTGCTCCAGGCGCGGACCAAGGGCATGACGCTGATGCGCATGCCCTGCTCGGTCTGGGGCATCTTCACCGCTTCGATCATGGGCCTGCTCGCCTTCCCGGCCCTGTTCGTCGCCGCGATCATGATGCTGCTCGATCGGCTTGCGGGGACCAGCTTCTTCATGCCGGCGATCCTCTCGATGGGGAAGGATGCCGGCTACGAGGGCGGCTCGCCGATCCTGTTCCAGCATCTGTTCTGGTTCTTCGGCCATCCCGAGGTCTACATCGTCGCTTTGCCGGCGTTCGGCATCGTCTCCGACCTCATCTCCGTCCACGCCCGCAAGAATCTGTTCGGCTACCGCATGATGGTGTGGGCGATCGTGTTCATCGGCGCGCTCAGCTTCTTCGTCTGGGCGCATCACATGTACGTGTCGGGCATGAACCCCTATTTCGGCTTCTTCTTCGCCACCTCGACCCTGATCATCGCGATCCCGACCGCCATCAAGGTCTACAATTGGCTGCTCACCCTGTGGCGCGGCGACATCCATTTGCGGGTGCCGATGCTGTTCGCGATCGGCTTCCTGTTCACCTTCATCCATGGGGGCCTCACCGGGCTGTTCCTCGGCAATGTCAGCGTCGACGTGCCGCTGTCCGACACCTTCTTCGTGATCGGCCACTTCCACATGGTGATGGGCGTCTCGCCGATCCTGGTCATCTTCGGCGCCATCTATCATTGGTATCCGAAGATCACCGGCCGGATGTGGAACGACGCCGTCGCGAAGTGGCATTTCTGGATCACCTTCGTCGGTGTCTACGCGATCTTCCTGCCGATGCATTATCTCGGCTTCCTCGGCGTGCCGCGGCGTTATTATGCGCTCGGCGAGACCGCCTTCATCCCGCCCTCGGCGATGGTCGCCAACCAGATGATCACCATCGCGGCCTTGATCGTGGGCGTGGCGCAATTGCTGTTCTTCTGGAACATGGCCTGGAGCCTGTTCCGGGGCGAGAAGGCGCCGCCCAACCCGTGGGGCGCGGCCTCGCTCGAATGGCAGACGCCCGATACGCCGCCAGCGCACGGCAATTGGGGGCCGAGCCTGCCGGTGGTCCACCGCTGGGCCTATGATTACAGCGTTCCCGGGTATCCGCGCGATTTCATCCCCCAGAACGAGCCGCACGATCCGGCCATGAAGCGGCACCACGAAACATGAGCATCTTCTCCCGCCTCGCCGAAAAGAGCTGGCTGACGCCCGGCGCCGATTATGACGATCCGACCGGCTACCGGCCCTCGGCCGGCCGCGTCGCGATGGTCGTCTATTTCGTCGTCGCCACCGTCATCTTCGGCCTCGTCTCCTCGGCCTATGTGATGCGGATGGGCATGCCCGGCATGGGCCACGGGCCGGTCGGCGACTGGCGGCCGATGCCGGAGCCGCCTTTGCTCTGGGTCAATACTGGCATCCTGCTCCTCGCCAGCCTCGCCTGGGAGGCGGCGCGGAGCGCGCTCCGCCGCGGCCGGGTCGATGGGGCGCGCGGCGCGCTGATCGGCGCCGGGCTGCTCGGGCTGGCCTTCCTCGCCGGGCAGCTGCTGCTCTGGCGGCAATATGGCGAGGCCGGCTATTATCTGCAGTCGAACCCGGCCAATTCCTTCTTCTACCTGATCACCGGCCTCCACGGCGCGCACCTGATCGCCGGTTTGTTCTTCTGGCTGCGCGCCTACGCCCGCGCCGGCGACAGGACCGATGCCTTCGCCGCCGGCCAGGCGGTCGATGTCAGCGCGGCTTATTGGCATTTCCTGCTTCTGGTCTGGCTCGTCATGTTGGGATTGCTCGTATCGACCTGAACTAACGGGAGTAGATGATGTCCACCGTGATCCATCAGGGCGAGAATGCCGGAGGGCCGCCGCAGCAATTGCGCGAGTTCGCCAGCGACTGGAGCACGGATCAGGAAGTCTTCAAGCAGGTCCACTGGGGCAAGGCCATGATGTGGATCTTCCTCCTCTCCGACACCTTCATCTTCTCCTGCTTCCTCACTTCCTACATGACCATGCGCGCCTCGGTGACGGTGCCGTGGCCCAACCCGTCCGAAGTCTTCGCGCTCACCATCGCCGGCGAATCGATCCCTTTGATCCTGATCGCGATCATGACCTTCGTGCTGATCAGCTCGTCGGGCACGATGGCGATGGCGGTCAATTTCGGCTATCGCGGCGACCGCCGGACGACCGCCTTTTTGATGTTCGCCACGGCCCTTTTCGGCCTCACCTTCGTCGGCATGCAGGCGTTCGAATGGACCAAGCTCATCCACGAGGGCGTCCGCCCGTGGAGCAATCCCTTCGGCGCGGAACAGTTCGGCGCCTCCTTCTTCATGATCACCGGCTTTCACGGGCTCCACGTCTCGGCCGGCGTGATCATGCTGTTCGTGGTCGCCTTCAAGGTGCTGCGCGGCCAGTATGAGCGATCCGGCGACTATTCCGCGGTCGAGATAGCCGGCCTCTACTGGCACTTCGTCGATCTCGTCTGGGTGTTCATTTTCGCATTCTTCTATCTCTGGTGAGGCCGCAGCGATGAACCATGGTACCGACACCGCGCACGCTCCGGCCGCCCATGGCGCCGGCCATGGCGTCGCCCATGGCGCCGGCCATGCCGCCCCCCGCGCGGCGCCCGCACACGATCCCGGGCAGCAGCATCCGCTGGGCGTCTATTTCAAGGTCTGGGGCCTGCTGTTCGTGCTGAGCGCGCTCTCCTACGCGGTCGATTATTTCCGGGCCGAAGGGATCATGCGCTGGGTGCTGATCCTCATCTTCATGTTCCTGAAGGCCGGGCTGATCATCGCCATCTTCATGCATCTGGCCTGGGAGCGGATGGCGCTGATCTACGCCATCCTGGTGCCGCCGCTCGCGCTCATCACCCTGGTCTGGCTGATGCTGATCGAATCCGATTACACTTTCTGGACCCGGATCCTGTTCTTCGACGGGGGTGGCTGATGGACGGTTGGGAATGGACCAAGCTAGGCGGCGCGCTCGGCGGCGCGCTGGCGGTGGCGCTCGGCGGCTGGTGGTTCGCCGGCCTGGTCATGTATCCGGCCTACCCGGAAGGGCGCGGCTACCAGGTCGAGGGCGTGGCCCCGGTCGATCTCGCCGCCATGCAGCGCAGCTGGCCGGCCGGCATGCAGCAGCCCGACGATCCCACCGAGCTGCGCGGCTATATGGCCAATATCGAAAAGGCGGTGCTGCCCGCGCCGGCGACGGGGGCGGGCCCGCTCGCGCCGGCCGCGCCGGTCGATCTCGGCACCTTGCTGGCGGCGGCCGATCCGGCGCGCGGCAAGGGCACGGCGCGCACCTGCGGCAGCTGCCACACGTTCGAGCAAGGCGAGGCGGACCGGGTCGGGCCGAACCTGTGGGCGGTGGTCGGCCGGCCGATCGGCGGCAAGAGCGGCTACGGCTATTCGGCGGCGATCGCGGCCCATGGCGGCGCCTGGACCTATCAGGAGCTCGACGCCTATCTGGCCAGCCCGGGCAAGGCGATCCCGGGCAACAAGATGGCGTTCAACGGCATCCGCAACCCCAAGGACCGGGCCAATCTGCTCGCCTATCTCGGCACCCTCAACGCCACCCCGTCGCCCTTCCCGGCGGCGAAGCCCGCCGGTACCCCCGAGGGCGCCGCTTCCACCACCGGCGCGGGAGCCGTTCCGACCAGCCGTTGAAGCTCAGTCGGCGTACCGGTCGGCGAAGGCGGCGGCGGCGCCGTACAGGCCCGGCTGCTCGTGGGTGACGATCCGGACCGGCATCCGCTCCATCCGCTGCCTGTACCGCCCTTTGTCGACAAAGCGCTCATGGAAGGCCGAGTTCGGCAGGCGATCGGCCAGCCGCAGCCCGAGCCCGCCGCCGATCGCCACCGCCGCCGCGCCCTGCGCCAGCGCGATATCGCCCGCGGCCGCGCCGAGCGCCCCGCAAAAGCGCTCCAGCGCCTCCCCGGCCAGCGCGTCCTCGCCGGCCAGAGCCGCCGCCCACAGTTCCTTGTCCTCGGCATAGGCAGGCGTCCGCCCCCCGGCCGAGGCCAGCGCGCTGTAAATGACGGCGAGGCCGGCTCCGGAGACGATCCGCTCGACCGAGACCCGGCCGAAGCGGGGGCGCAGCCCGGCGGCCAGCGCGTCCTCGAAAGCATCGGCGGGGGCGAACCCGATATGCCCGCCCTCGGTCTCGATCACCTCCGCCCGCCCCCCGCGCCGGAGCAGTTGCGCGACGCCCAGCCCCGTGCCCGGCCCGACGATGCTGATCAGCCCCTCCTCCGGAAGCGGCCGATCGGGTCCGCAAAGGTGGCGGAAATGCACCGGATCGAGCTGCGCGACCGCATGGGCCACGGCACCGAAATCGTTGACGAGGCGAAGCCGCGACACGCCCAGCCGGGTCGGGAGACCGGTGCGGTCAATCGTCCACGGATTGTTGGTGAGCTTGATCGTATCGCCCTCGATCGGCGCCGCGACCGCGATCGCCGCCGCCGCCGGAAGCGGCCGCCCGGTCCGCCGCGCAAACTCCGCCCAGGCGTCTTCGAGCCCGGCATGGTCGGCGGTCGCCAGCGTGCACGGCTCGCCCAAAGCGGCGACGCGGCCGTCCACTACCTCCGCCAGCGCGAAGCGGGCATGGGTTCCGCCGATATCGGCGGCGACGATCTCGGTCATGAGGCGGCGTCCATCGCGGCCAGCATAGCGCCCGCCGGGCGGCCGGTCACGGCTCGCTAATGAACTCGGGCGGCACGGAGCGGGTAAGCCACACCCCATTGTCCGCGCGATAGAATATATGACCGGCCGCGTGCATCGCGCCTGAATCCACCCGCAACACCATCGGCTTGCCGTGCCTGCGCCCGACCTGCACCGCCGTCGCCGCGTCGGGCGACAGATGGACATAGTGGCGCTTGCGCGGTTCGAGCCCGCTGCTCAGGATCGACGGCAGGTTGGTTTCGGCGGTGCCGTGGTAGAGCAGGGCCGGCGGCGCCATCGGAGCGAAGGCGATCTCGACCTGCGGGGTCGAATGGCCCTGCGCCGCCCGAATGCGGGCGCCGTCCTCCGACAGGGTGAAGCGCTTCTTGTCGCTGTTCGCGACGACCGCGCCGAGCCTTGCCTCGTCGACCTCGAAGCCCTTCCGCCGCGCTGCCTCCAGCACCTGCGCGACCTCGGCCCAGCCTTCCCTGTCCAGCGAAATGCCGGCGGCTTCGGGCGAATGACGCAGAACGTAGCTCAGGAACTTGCTCAGCCTGATCGCGTCCCTGGGAGCCTTCATGACCATCGTCTGGCGAGGCGGCGGCCATCCCGCAAGCCGCCGCTTTCCTACACGCCTCCTATTTGTCATCCTCGCCAATGGCCGATTCGTTCAGCCGCCGCTCTTTGAACTTGCCGATGCCCTCCGCGCCTCCGCGCCTCCGCGTGAGCATGACGCCGTCTGCGTCCCGAACGGCTTCACGAAACCTGGAGAAGACGGTGCGCTTCGCCTCGCCGCGCCGCCTGTTCGACGTCACTGCGCAAGCCGGTGCTCGTGTCGCGGTCCAATCGAAATCGCACTCGGTTCGCCGCAATTTCGCCGGTACGTAGCGCCACCTTTGTCACCTTCGCCCATTTCCCCCCGGCGTCGATCAGGCCCGGCACTGGCCTCCGACCGTCCCGGCACAGCCAGAGCTTCGCCGCGCGCGAGGCGCTTCGCCTTAGCCGTGGATAGAGGGTGGAGATATGGTGGAGCCGAGGGGGATCGAACCCCTGACCTCTGCAGTGCGATTGCAGCGCTCTCCCAGCTGAGCTACGGCCCCGCGCCCTTTGGGGAACACCATCCGATTGGCATGGCACCCACGGCGAAGGCGCCTCCAATAGCCGCGCTCGGGGGCCGGCGCAATGCGGCAAATTGGCCCGCCCGCGAGCGGGGTCGTTCCGCCGCCGAGCCGCAACGCACTGCCTCTCCGGCCGGAACGCGCCGCTCTTGCGCATCGTTTTAACCCTCGGATCGCGAGGCGCGCGGATCGGCTGCGCCCCTGTACTGCGACCCCACCAACCTGAAGGAGGATTTCATGGGCTATGGCGATGACCGATATGGCGGCGGCAACCGCTCCGGCGGCGACGACCGATGGCGCGATCGCGGCCAGGGCGGGAACTGGCGCGGCGAGCGCGGCGGCTTTGGCGGCGGCCGGCCCGAGGGCGACCAGGACCGCGGCTTCTTCGAGCGCGCCGGCGAGCAGGTCCGCTCCTGGTTCAGCGACGATGACGACGATCGCGGTCGCGGCGGCGGCAACTATTCGCGTGGCGGCGGCGGCGGCGGCTCGGGCAGCTTCGGCGGCGGCTGGGGCAACCAGCAGGGCGAAAGCTGGAACCGCGACCGGCCGGGCATGAGCTCGGGCGGCGGCTACGGCGCCGGCAACCGCGACTATGGCAATGACTGGGGCAGCGGCTCCGGCGGCGGCGGCGGCTCCGGCAGCGGCTCCGGCGGCTATGCCCGCGACTATCAATCCTCCGGCGGCGGCAGCGATCGCTTCGAGGAAGGCAGCTTCGGCCAGGAGGCGCGGTCGAGCGAGGTCTGGGGCGGCTCCGGCTTCGGCGGCGGCACCGATCATGGCCGGCGCTTCGACCGGGTCGATCCGGGCGCGGTCGGCACCCATGGCGCCCACCCGATGTCCTCGCCGGTCGGCGGCGCTTACGGTGCCGGCTACGGCGCATCGATGGGCGGCGGCTATGGCAGCTCGGCGCGCACCGCGGCGATGCTCGGCGGCGGCGGCCGCGGCGCGACTTCGGGCTATGGCAGCTCGGGCGCTTCCTATGCGGGCCCGCAAGGTGGCCGGCAGGGCGGCGGCCAGCAGGGCGGTGGCCAGCAAGGCGGCTTCGGCGGCGGCGGCCGGCCGGGCATCCACGACCCGCATTATTCGGAATGGCGCAGCCGGCAGATCGAGCAGCTCGACCGCGACTATGACGAATATCGGCGCGAGCATCAGTCCAAGTTCGAGCAGGAGTTCGGCGGCTGGCGCCAGAAGCGGCAGGGCCAGCGCTCCTCGCTCGGCCGCATCACCGAGCATATGGAAGTGGTCGGTTCGGACGGCCAGCGCATCGGCGTGGTCGACAAGGTCGGCGGCGACCGCATCATCCTCACCAAGAATGATGAGAATGCCGGCGGCCGCCACCATTCCATCCCCTGCTCGTGGATCGAGAATGTCGACGAGCGCGTGACGGTCAACAAGACCGCCCAGGATGCGATGAACGCCTGGCGCGACGAGGAGCAGAACCGCGCCCTGTTCGAACGCGAGGATCAGGGAAGCGAGGGTCCGCACATGCTGAACCGCAGCTTCTCGGGCACCTATAGCGACCGCGACGACTAAACGCCGCGTCCCTCAAGGCTCCCTTGGCCCGGCCGGTTTTCCCCTTTTCCGGCCGGGCCTTTTTTTGACTCTCCCCCGCATTACGGCAAAAGCCGGAGCCGCGCTGAGGCCGGGCTTCTCCGGCAGCACGGAGGGAGACTTACATGACCGGCACACGCGCCTGGCACCTCGCATCCCGGCCTTCCGGCATGCCCGACATGACCAATTTCGAGCTTCGCGAAATGGAGCTGCCGCCGCTCGAGGACGGCATGGTGCGGGTCGAGAATATATGGCTCTCGGTCGATCCCTATATGCGCGGGCGCATGAACGACGTGAAAAGCTATGTCCCGCCGTTCGAGGTCGGAGCCCCGCTGCAAGGCGGCGCCGTCGGCAAGGTGGTCGAGACCCGCTCGCCGCACTTCAACGTGGGCGACACCGTCTTCCACATGCTCGGCTGGCGCGAGCAGGCGGTGGCCCCGGCGGCGCAGTTCAACAAGGTGCCGGCGATGGGCGTCCCCGATCCGCAATGGCTCGGCAATCTCGGCCTCACCGGCGCCACCGCCTATTTCGGGCTCCTCCGTGTCGCCGAGGCGCGGGAGGGCGAAATCGTGTTCGTGTCCGCCGCGGCGGGCGCGGTCGGCTCGGCGGTGGTCCAGATCGCCAAGGCCAGAGGCATGACTGTGATCGGATCGGCCGGCGGCGAGGAAAAATGCGCCTGGGTGCGCGAGCTCGGCGCCGACGCCGCCATCGACTATAAAGCCGGGCCGGTGGTGAAGGCACTGACCGCCGCGGCGCCGAAAGGGATCGACGTCTATTTCGACAATGTCGGGGGCGAGCATCTCGACGCCGCCTTCGCCGCCGCGCGCAACCGCGCCCGCTTCGCGATTTGCGGGATGATCGACAATTACAATGCCGGCCCGCCGCCAAGCTTCCGCTACATCATGCGTGTGATCGCCGCCCGCATCCAGCTCAGGGGCTTCATCTACACCGACTATCTCCCGGAAATGGGCGACTTCTACCGCGACATGGGTGGCTGGATTGCAAGCGGCCAGGTCCAGAGCCGCGATACGGTGCGCGAGGGGATCGAGGCGACGCCGCAAGCCTTCCTCGATCTGTTCACGGGCGGCAACATGGGCAAGATGCTGGTCCGGCTCTAGCGGGAGGCGCGTCATTTGACGATGGTGAGGCCGCGCCTCATTTCGCCGCTGCGCACGTCGAGCACCGACGCGCCGACATAGGCGACCACCTTCTCCGGCCGCTCTGCCGGCTGCGCCGCCGCCATTGCTCCCGAGACCAGCGCCAGGATCGCCGCCGCCCAGCGCCGCCACCCCGTTCGAACCATCCGCCTTCCTCCCGGCCCTCTTCATGGCACAGCAGAGCCGCTGCCGGAACGGCCCCGATGCTGGCGGCGGCGGCGGCGAGCGGTTAGACAGCGGCCATGGCCAGGCCCATCACCTTCATCGTCGCCCGCGCCGACAATGGCGTGATCGGCAAAGACGGCACGCTGCCCTGGCACCTGCCGGCCGACCTCAAGCGGTTCAAGCGGCTGACCATGGGCAGCGCGATGGCGATGGGGCGTCGGACGTTCGACAGCCTGCCCGGCCTGCTGCCCGGCCGCCGCCACATCGTCCTCACCCGCACCCCCGGCTGGAGCGCGCCCGGCGCGGAGCCGGTCCACTCGGTCAAGGAAGCCATCGCCCGCGCCGGGGCCCACCCGCTGGCGGTGATCGGCGGCGCCGAGATCTTCGCCTTGTTCGAACCCGCGGCCGATGCGGTCGAGCTCACCGAAGTCCATACCGACGCCGAAGGCGACACATTGATGGCCCCGTTCGACCCAGCCCGATGGCGCGAAGTGTTTCGCGAGCCGCACCCCGCCGAAGAAGGTCGGCCGGCCTACAGCTTCGTCCGGCTGGAGCGGAACGGATGATGCGGCGGGTCGCGCTCGGCCTGCTGCTGCTGCTCGTGGTCGCCGTGGCCGGCCTGCTCCTGATCGGCCCCGGGATGGTCGAGAAGAGCCTCAACACGATCGTGGAGCAGGAGCTTCCCGCGCCCTCGCCCGCCGTCCAGGCGCTGCACCGCCGGCTCGCCATCGCCGACCTTCATGCCGACACCTTGCTCTGGCAGCGCAGCCTGCTCGACCCGGCGACGCGCGGCCATGTCGACCTGCCGCGGCTCGAGGCCGGTAACGTCGCGCTCCAGATCTTCTCCTCGGTGACCAAATCGCCCAAGGGGCTGAATTACGACCGCAACGCCGCCGACAGCGACGACATTACCGCGCTCGCCCTCGTCCAGCTGCAGCCGCCGCGGACCTGGTCCTCGCTCGCCGAGCGCTCGCTATGGCATTCCGCCAAGCTCCACCGCGCCGAGGCGGCCTCGGGCGGCCGGCTGCGCATCGTCCGCTCCGCCGCCGATGTCCGGCGCCTCATCGCCGACCGCGCGGCCGGCAAGCCGGTGACGGGCGCGATGCTCTCGGTCGAGGGCCTCCACAATCTCGAAGGCAAGCTCGCCAATCTCGCCCGCCTCGACGCCGCCGGCTTCCGCATGGCGGGCCTGGTCCACTTTTTCGACAATGAGGTCGGCGGCTCGATGCACGGCCTCGCCAAAGGCGGGCTGACGCCGTTCGGGCGCCAGGTGGTGCGGGCGATGGAGGCGCGCGGCATGATCGTCGACCTGGCCCATGCCAGCCCGGCGACGGTGCGCGACGTGCTCGCCATGGCGCGCCGGCCAATCGTCTCCAGCCATGGCGGCGTACAGGCGACCTGCAAGGTCAACCGCAACCTCACCGACGAACAGGTCCGCGGCATCGCCGCCACCGGCGGGCTCGTGGGGATCGGCTATTGGGACGGCGCCGTCTGCTCGGCGGACCCGGCCGCCATCGCCGCCGCCATCGCCCATGTGCGCGGCCTGGTCGGCATCGGCCATGTCGCGCTCGGCTCGGATTTCGACGGCTCGGTGACGACCGGCTTCGACACGTCGCAGCTGGTCCAGGTCACCCGGGCGCTGGCCGCGCGCGGCTTCACCGAAGCCGAGATCGCCGCCGTCATGGGCGGCAATTTGCTGCGCTTGCTCGAACGGGCCTTGCCGCAACGATGACGTTCCCCCGGTGAAGGCCCGGGCCCAGAACGATGACGTTCCCCGGCGAAGGCCGGGGCCCAGACTCCCTCCTGGACCCCGGCTTTCGCCGGGGAACGTCAGCCTGCGCCACCCATGTTGGCTTGGCGGCCCCGCTCTCCTATAGCGCGGCCATGGAGCGGCTGGAGGGCGGCTCGGCGGTTCCGGACCATTTGCGTGGCGGCATCGTCGCGCTCGGCAATTTCGATGGATTTCACGCGGGCCACCAGGCGGTGGTCGGGCGCGCGGTCGAACGCGCCCGCGCCGAACGCCGGCCGGTGCTGGTCGCCACCTTCGATCCGCATCCGGTGCGCTTCTTCAAGCCGGACCTGCCGCCGTTCCGCCTGACCACGCTCGACCAGCGCGAGCGCCTGTTCGGGGCCGCCGGCGCCGACGCCATGATCGTGTTCCGCTTCGATGCCGAGCTTGCCGCGACCAGCGCCGAGGATTTCGTCGCCGGCCGCCTCGCCGGCCGGATCGGCGCCGCCGGGCTGGTGACCGGCGAGGATTTCACCTTCGGCAAGGGCCGCTCCGGCAATATCGAAGTGCTGCGGAGCCTCGGCGCCGCACACGGCCTCAGCGTCGATGCGGTCGCGCCGGTCGCGGCCGACGGCGAGCCGGTTTCGTCGAGCCGAATTCGCGACGCGCTCCAGGCCGGCGACTGCGAGACGGCCGCGCGCCTGCTCACCCGCCCGTTCGCGATCGAAGGCGTGGTCGAGCATGGCGACAAGCGCGGCCGCGAACTCGGCTACCCCACCGCCAATCTCGCCCTCGGCAAATATCTGAGGCCCAGATACGGCGTCTACGCCGTGCGCGGGCGGCTCGCCGACGGCCGCGTCCTGGCCGGCGCCGCCAATCTCGGCATCCGCCCTACCTTCCAGCCGCCGCGAGAGCTGCTCGAACCCTATTTCTTCGACTTTTCCGGCGACCTTTACGGCCAGCCGCTCGAGGTCGAGCTCATCGCCTTCCTTCGCCCCGAACGAAGGTTCGACCGCCTCGATACCCTCACCGCCCAGATGGACGCCGACTGCGTCGAAGCCCGCCGGAGACTGACCGCGTGAAAATAGCCAAATGGGCCCTCATCCTGATCGCCCTCGCCGCCGTCATCCTGTCGCTCACCAACGCCTCGTGGATCGCGCCCAAGCCGACGGGCAAGCTGATCCTCGTCGCCCATCGCGGCACCGGCCAGCCGGCCGCGGCCGGGGCAAGCGGGGACTGCCCCGGCGTCGCCATCACCGCCTCCGGCCACAATTATCTCGAGAACAGCGTCCACGGCATGAAGGCCGCCGCCGCTTTCGGCGGCGACGCGCTCGCCCTGCCCGTCCAGCGCACCAGCGACGGCTTGATCGTTATCTTCAGCGACCCGGCGCTCGACTGCCGCACCGACGTCAGCGGCCCGGTTGCCGCGCGCAGCCTGGCCGAATTGAAGCGGCTCGACGCCGGCCACGATTACACGCCCGACGGCGGCCGCACCTTCCCGGTGCGCGGCCGCATCGGCGGCATCCAGACCCTCGACGAAGTGCTGTCGGAGATGCGCGGCCAGCGGTTCATCTTCCGCTTCGTCGGCGACGATCCCGCCGCCGCCGACGCGCTCGCCGCCACCTTCGAGCGCGCCGGCGCCAAGATCGACCCGGGCACCGGCTTCCTCGGCCCGAAGGCCGCCACCGACCGCATGAAACAGCTCGCGCCCGAGGCCTGGGTCTACGATCCCGCGCAAAGCCGGGCCTGCCTCGCCGGCTATGCCCGCACCGGCTGGGCCGGCATCATCCCGCCCGAATGCCGCGACGCCGTCCTGGTAGTGCCCTATGACAGCGGCTGGACCATCTGGGGCTGGCCCTACCGCTTCCTCGACCGCATGGCCGGCGTCGGCGCCGAGGTGATGCTGGTCGCCTCCCTCGACGCGAACGGCCACCCGCTCGGCCTCACCGAGCCGCAACAGCTCGGCGACGTCCCCCGCCACTTTCGCGGCATGCTCTGGGTCGAGAACATGTACGAGGTCGGGCGCGCGCTGAATTGACGGCGGGTGTTCCCTTCCCACCGCATCCCCGCTAATCCCCGCCGCGATGTCCGAAAAGCCCGATTACAAAGACACGGTCTTCCTCCCCAAGACCGATTTCCCGATGAAAGCCGGCCTCGCGCAGAAGGAGCCGGCTATCCTCGCCCGCTGGGCTGAGACCGGGCTCTACGAGCAGATCCGCGCCGCCCGCGCCGGCGCCGAGCGCTTCATCCTCCACGACGGCCCGCCTTACGCCAATGGCGACATCCACATCGGCCACGCGATGATGAAGACCATCAAGGACTTCATCCTCCGCTCGCAGTCGCTGATGGGCAAGGACGCGCCGTTCATCCCCGGCTGGGACTGCCACGGGCTGCCGATCGAGTGGAAGATCGAGGAGCAGTATAGGAAGCAGAAGAAGGACAAGGACGAAGTCCCGCCGCGCGAATTCCGCGCCGAATGCCGCGCTTATGCCGAGCGCTGGGTCGAGGTGCAGTCCGCCCAGTTCCAGCGGCTCGGCATCCTCGGCGACTGGGCCGACCCCTATCGGACGATGGACTATGCCTCCGAAGCGGTGATCGCCGGCGAGCTCCTGAAATTCGCCATGGCCAGCAAGCTCTACCGCGGCGCCAAGCCGGTCATGTGGAGCCCGGTCGAGAAGACCGCGCTGGCCGAGGCCGAAGTCGAATATGAGGACATCGACTCGACCCAGATCGACGTGGCGTTCGAGATCGTGGAGAGTCCGATCCCGGAGCTGGTCGGCGCCCATGCGGTGATCTGGACCACCACGCCCTGGACGATCCCGGTCAACCAGGCGATCGCCTACGGGCCGGACATTGAATACGTTCTCTGGGCCAATCCCGTTGGCGGGGCAGAGTGGATTGGCTCCGGTAGCGAGATGCCGCTGGCGTCGGTTCGCTACCTGCTAATCGCGGAACCCCTGCTGCTAGCGTTCCTCGATCGAACCAATGGAGGGAATGCCAGACCGCCATCGGCTGGACTGGAATGGTATGGAGATCCAGTGCCGCCATTCACGTGGCGCGGCAAAGGCTTCGACCTCGCCGGCACCGTCGCGCGCCACCCGATGCACCATCTCGGCGGCTTCTTCGCCCGCCCGCGCCCCTTCCTCCCAGGCGATTTCGTCACCACCGACGCCGGCACCGGCCTCGTCCACATGGCGCCCGACCATGGCGAGGACGATTTCCTGCTTTGCAAGGCGCACGGCATCGAGCCGGTGTTCGCGGTCGAGGCGGACGGCAAGTACCGGGCGGACTGGGAATGGCTCGGCGGCCAGGGCTCGGTCATCAACCCCAAGTTCAACGCGCCCGACGGCCCGATCAATTCGGACCTCCGCGAAGCCGGCGCCCTCGTCGCCGCCAGCGCCGACTTCCGGCACAGCTACCCGCACAGCTGGCGCTCCAAGGCCAAGCTCATCTTCCGCGCCACCCCGCAATGGTTCATCCCGATGGATCAAAGCCCCTCGCCCCCTTCTGGGGGGGAGGGACAGCCGGCGCGAAGCGGCGGCAGGGAGAGGGGGGAGTCCGGTGGGCTGTCGTCGGGCGGGGCCCCCCCCCCCCCCCCCCCCCCCCCCCC
>DASVRK010000285.1:0-6356 GCA_036388655.1 Allosphingosinicella sp.
GAGGCGAAGCCGTTCAGCTGATCGACCATGACGTTGATCGTGTCCTTGAGCGCGAGGATCTCGCCCTTCACGTCGACGGTGATCTTCTTGGAAAGGTCGCCCCTCGCCACGGCGGTGGTCACGTCGGCGATGTTGCGGACCTGGCCGGTCAGATTCTCGGCCATCAGATTGACGTTGTCGGTGAGGTCCTTCCAGGTGCCGGCGACGCCGCGCACCTGCGCCTGGCCGCCCAATTTGCCCTCGGTGCCGACCTCGCGGGCCACGCGGGTCACTTCGGAGGCGAAGCCGTTGAGCTGATCGACCATCGTGTTGATGGTGTTCTTGAGTTCGAGAATCTCGCCCTTCACGTCGACCGTGATCTTCTTGGACAAGTCGCCGAGCGCCACCGCGGTCGTCACTTCGGCGATGTTGCGGACCTGGCCGGTAAGGTTCGCGGCCATGGCGTTCACATTGTCGGTCAAATCCTTCCAGGTACCGCCCACGCCGGGCACCTGCGCCTGGCCGCCGAGCTTGCCTTCCGAACCCACTTCGCGGGCCACGCGCGTCACTTCCGACGCGAACGAATTGAGCTGGTCCACCATCACGTTGATGGTGTTCTTGAGCTCCAGGATCTCGCCCTTCACGTCGACGGTGATCTTCTTCGACAAGTCGCCGCGAGCGACCGCGGTGGTCACTTCGGCGATGTTGCGGACCTGGCCGGTGAGGTTGCCGGCCATCAAATTGACGTTGTCGGTCAGATCCTTCCATGTACCGGCGACGCCCTCGACCTGCGCCTGGCCGCCGAGCTTGCCTTCCGAGCCGACCTCGCGCGCCACGCGCGTCACTTCCGACGCGAAGCCGTTGAGCTGATCCACCATGGTGTTGATGGTGTTCTTGAGCTCCAGGATCTCGCCCTTCACCTCGACGGTGATCTTCTTCGACAAATCGCCGCGGGCGACGGCGGTGGTCACTTCGGCGATGTTGCGGACCTGGCCGGTCAGGTTGGCGGCCATCAGGTTGACGTTGTCGGTAAGGTCCGCCCAGGTGCCGGCGACGCCGGGCACCTGCGCCTGGCCGCCCAATTTGCCCTCGGTGCCGACCTCGCGCGCCACGCGCGTCACTTCCGAGGCGAAGCCGTTGAGCTGATCGACCATGACGTTGATCGTGTTCTTGAGCTCGAGAATCTCGCCCTTGACGTCGACGGTGATCTTCTTGGAAAGGTCGCCGGAGGCCACCGCGGTCGTCACCTCGGCGATATTGCGGACCTGGCCGGTGAGGTTGCCGGCCATGCGGTTCACCGAGTCGGTAAGGTCGGCCCAGGTGCCGGCGACGCCCTCGACCTGCGCCTGACCGCCGAGCTTGCCTTCGGTGCCGACCTCGCGCGCCACGCGCGTCACTTCCGAGGCGAAGCCGTTCAGCTGATCGACCATCGTGTTGATGGTGTTCTTAAGCTCGAGGATCTCGCCCTTCACGTCGACGGTGATCTTCTTGGACAAGTCGCCCTTCGCCACCGCGGTCGTCACGTCGGCGATGTTGCGGACCTGGCCGGTGAGGTTGTCGGCCATCAGATTGACGTTGTCGGTCAAATCCTTCCAGGTGCCGGCGACGCCTTCCACGCGCGCCTGGCCGCCGAGCTTGCCCTCGGTGCCGACCTCTCTCGCCACGCGGGTCACCTCGGAGGCGAACGAATTGAGCTGGTCCACCATCGTGTTGATGGTGTTCTTGAGCTCGAGGATCTCGCCCTTCACCTCGACGGTGATCTTCTTGGACAAGTCGCCGCTCGCCACGGCGGTCGTGACCTCGGCGATGTTGCGGACCTGGCCGGTCAGGTTGGTCGCCATCGCGTTGACGTTGTCGGTAAGGTCCTTCCAGGTGCCGGCGACGCCCTTCACCATCGCCTGGCCGCCCAATTTGCCCTCGGTGCCGACCTCGCGCGCCACGCGCGTCACTTCGGACGCGAACGAGGCGAGCTGCTCGACCATGGTGTTCACGACCTTGCCGATGCGCAGGAACTCGCCGCGCAGCGGCCGGCCGTCGATCTCGACGGTCATCGATTGCGACAGGTCGCCCTTTGCCACCGCGCCGATCACGCGGCTGACTTCGGCGGTCGGCTGGACCATGTCCTCGATCAGCTCGTTCACCGCCCGGAGCTTGGCGTCCCAGCTGCCGGTGGCGCCGCGCACCCGCCCGCGCTGGGTGATCTTGCCTTCCTTGCCGACGACCCGCGACAGCCGCTCGAACTCCTCGGTGATCTGCTCTTCGAGCGTCACCACCTCGTTGAACAGCCGCGCAACCTCGCTGTCGAGCCCGGGCAGGTCTTCCGATAGGCGCACGGTGAAATCGCCGCGGCGCAGGCTCCGGAGAGCGCTGACGAGCTGGCGGCGGTCGAGGAAATCGCGAGGGGATTCGACGTTCACGTAACGCTCCTTAGTCTCTCTCCCCCCACCTCAACTCACCGGCCCCCCAGCCGGAACGGGCGCACCATAGCAGACGCAAACGGCAACGCTTCTGAAAAAAAGCCCTTTGAGGCAAAAGCCTGAACATGGGGTTGCCAGCGCTCGACCGACCGTTAGAAGGCCCCGCAGCACGCATCAGCGGCGGATCGCAGCCGCGGGGACCCACCGGCGAAAATGGCTTCAGACCAGGAGATTTCTGGCTTCATCAGGGCGACCTTTAGGTCGATCTGGGCGCTGGAACTCCTGCTCTTCCTGAGGAAGAATGGCGACCGGAGCTGGTCGCACGCCGAAATGGTGGCGAGCCTCAGAGGGAGCGATCTGGTGGTGGCGCAAAGCATCGAGGCGCTGAGCGCGGCAGGCCTGGTGCTGGCCGAAGAAGGCGGCTCGGCGCGCTACCAGCCCGTGTCCGAAGATCTCGATAGATTGGTGGCGGGCGCCGGCGAGATGTACGCCAGGAGCCCGGACGCGGTGCGGCGGATGATCGTGGCCTCGGCCCATGGCGGCCTCGCCGCCTTCGCCGACGCCTTCAGGCTGCGAAAGGATTGAACCGTGGCCCAGCTGTTCCCCGCCGCCGTCTACCTGCTCTGCTTCGCGACCAGCGCGGCCTGCGCCTTCCTGCTCGCCCGCAATTATGCGCGCACGCGGGCGCGGCTGCTGCTGTGGAGCGCTTTGTGCTTCGTCCTGCTCGCCGCCAACAATCTCGTGGTGGTGATCGACCTGTTGCTGCTGCCCCAGATGGACTTCCGCCTGGTCCGGCTGCTGCTGTCGCTGTCGGGGGTAAGCGTGCTGCTGTTCGGCTTCATCTGGGATCTAGAGGAGGATTGAGGCCGTGACGATCTACGACTTCCTCTCGGGCGCGGTGACGATGGGCTTCGTGCTGGCGGGCCTGTTCTTCCTCCGCTTCTGGCGGCGCACCCATGACGGGCTGTTCCTCGCCTTTGCGCTCGCTTTCTGGCTGCTGGGGCTCACCCAGGCGTTGCTGAGCTTCTCCAACATCCCGGTCGAGGAGCGCAGCTGGGTCTATTTGTTCCGGCTGGCGGCGTTCGCGCTGATCCTCGCCTCGATCGGCCTCAAGAATTTCCGCGCCCGCTCCGGCCAGCGCTAGCGGCATCGTCCAGCCTCGGCGTTTCGCCCGGCCCCAATCAACTGTTATGCTTGGCCGAGCGAAGAAAGGCAGGATTCGACGGTGGAGCCGCTCGATCAGAATGGGCGGGCAATCACGGACAAGTCCGACCGCGACCGCATGCTCGCCGAACTCTATGACGAGCTTCGCGCCGCCGCCTCGCGCCTGCTCCGCCGCGAGGCGCCGTTCCTGACGCTCGAGCCGACCGATCTCGTCAACGAGGCCGCGCTGCGCGTCATGAAGCTCGACAGCATGAGCTGGCACGACCGCCAGCATTTCTTCGCGACCGGGGCCCGCATCCTGCGCCAGGCGATGATCGACGCGATCCGCCGCCGCCGCAGCGCCAAGCGGCGGATGCCGACCTTGATGTTCGCCGACGAGGAAGGCAGCGACATCGACGTCGAGGCGCTCGACGAGGCGCTGACCCGCCTGGAAGTCGCCTCGCCCGAGCTGGCCCGGATCGTCGAGCTGCGCTTCTTCGTCGGCCTCGGCGTCACGGAGATCGCGGCCGTCACCGACAGCTCGGAAAGCACGGTGAAGCGGCGCTGGCGCACCGCCCGCTTGTGGCTCGCCGCCGAACTGCAGCCGGATGCGCCTCAGGCGCCCGATCGATAAGTGGAAGCGGGCGCCTCGCCGCGGCAGATCGCCAAATTGCCCCTCAACCCCGCCACCACATTGCTCTTGTCCCACTCGTTGAGCGTGCCCGCTTGTTCCAGCCGGGCGAACGCCGCCTCGGAGCTGCGCCAGATCGCGCAGGCGCGGCCCGCCCGCCCGGCGGTCCAGTGGAGATTGCCAAGCACCTTGCGGGAAAAGGCCAGGTCGCGGGCGGTGCGGGTATCGGCAGGCGCGGCCGCCAGCCTCCGTTCCTCGCTTTCCACGATGCCGGCCTGGATCGCGACCGCTTCGCCATGGCGGCCGGCGTCGCTCAGCAATTGCGCCGCCAACGCCTCCGTGTTGCGGATTCGCCAGGCAATCATGCGGTCGTTCGGCTCGATCGCCCGCAGCCTCCGCGCGACCGCCAGCACGTCCAGCGCCATTTCGAGAATGCCGTCCTCAAGCCCGAGCGGCTCCAGCGAGGTGATGAGATTGTAGCCGCTCGCCAGCCGCGCCGACAGCAGCTCCGGGCGGCCAGGATGGCGCGCCAGCGCCTCGCGCACCAGCCGGTCGGCCTCGCGCGCGTCGAGCAGCGCCTCCCGCCTGCGGTCGCGGTACCAGTCGCCCTCGGCCCGCGCGTTGTGCGCTTCGGCCCGGGCGATGATATAGGCCGGCAGCCGCCGCTCGGCCGCGGGCAAGCGCTCCAGCCAGCCGATCGTGTCGGACGCGAACGCGCTTTCCTCGGCATAGCGCTCGCTCCAGCCGAGCACGTCGAGGCGCACCGTGCGCCGCTGATTCTCCAGCGCCCGCCATTCCGCGCTGCCGTCGCGGCCGGCGGCGACCAGCGGCTCGGCGGCGCCCAATAGCCGCTCCCCCGTTGCGGTCGCATTGTCCTGCCAGATCGCCATGTCGGCCTGCATCAGCCGCGCCCGGGCGAGCTCCCGCAGCGCCGCCGGGTTCGCCGGGCGCACGGATGCCAGCGGGACGAGCATCGCCGCCGCCTTGCCGAGGTTGCGCTTGGCGGCCTCGATCCGGCCGAGGTTCGGGCTGTTGGGCACACCCTGCACTTCGGCCAGCCGGTTATAGCCCATCGCGGTCTCGAGCTTCACCGCCGCGGACGCGTCCGGCAGCGCCGCCAGGCGGTCGAGGTAGAGCTGAGCCTCGCGGGTGAGCCGCTCGCGCGCCGGAAGCGTGCCGGGGAGCGCGGCCAGCTGGCCGTAGAGCGTGAACAGCTGGAACTTGGCGAGGGAGCGCACCTCCTCGAACCGCGCCTCGGCCGCGGCGCGCTGGCGGCGGGCGTCGAAATAGAGGCTGGTGGAGACGATCGCCGCCGCCGCGAGCAAAATGAACACCGCCCCGCCGATCGCCAGCGGCAGGCGGTTGCGGGCGAGGAAGCGGCGACTGCGATAGGCCAAAGTCGGCCGCATCGCACTGATCGGCCGCTTGTCGCAGAAGGAGCCGAGGTCGGCGGCCAGTGAGGCCACGTCGGGGTAGCGGCGTGCCGGATCCTCGGCCAACGCTTTGGCGACGATCGCGTCGAGCTCGCCCGCCAGTTGGCGCGGGCCGAACCGCCGGGGCGCTTCCGCCGCGACTTCGCTCATCGCCCGTCCGTCCGGGCGGTGCCCGCTCAGCATTTCGTGGAGCAGGGCGCCGAGGCTGTAGACGTCGCTGGCGACGGTCGGCGGCTGCCCCGCCAGCCGCTCGGGGGCGGCATAGCCCTTGGTCAGCGGATAGGGGCCTTCGATCTCGTCCTCGTCGAGCTCGGCGGTGAGGCGGGCGATGCCGAAATCGACCAGCTTGATCGATCCATCCTCGGCGGCGATGACGTTGGACGGCTTGATGTCGGCGTGGACGACCAGGTTGCGGTGGGCGTGGCTGACCGCCTCGCAGACAGCGGCGAACCGGTCCAGCGTCTGCGCAAGGCCGAGCCGCCGCCGCTCGGTGTCGACGGTGACCGGCCTTCCCTCGACATATTCCATCACCAGATAGGGCCGCCCGTCGGCCGAGCCGCCGTCCAGGATGCGGGCGATGCCGGGGTGGCTGAGGCGGGCGAGGATGCGCCGCTCGAGCGCGAACCGCTCCTGCGCGCGGGCGTCCTTGAGGCCGGCGCGGATCAGCTTGATCGCCACCTTCTGCCGGTAGACGCCGTCGTCGCGCTCGGCCGCCACCACCGTGCCCATGCCGCCGCTGCCGATCGTGCCGGT
>DASVRK010000286.1:0-1745 GCA_036388655.1 Allosphingosinicella sp.
CGCGGCCCCCCGGGCCGCACTCCTATCCCGCCCTTCGGCTCCCAAAGCGTTGAAGAATCGAATGGAATCACCATCATCCGTTCGCCCTGAGCCTGTCGAAGCCTGTCCTGAGCGACGCCGCAGGCGGCGTCGAAGGGGGCCTTTCTTCTTGTTCTGGGGCGAAAAAAGAAAGGGCTTCGACAGGCTCAGCCCGAACGGCAACAGGGACAACTTACCCTTCAACGCTCTATCCCAGCTTCTCCGCCACCAGCGCCTTGAGGTCCGCCTCGGGCCGCGCGCCGTAATGGGAGATCACCTCCGCCGCCGCGATGGCGCCGATGCGCAAGCTCTGCTCGAGCGATCGGCCCTGCGCCTGGCCCGCCAGGAAGCCGGCGGCGAACAAATCGCCGGCGCCGGTCGTGTCGACCACGCGTCCGACCGGCTCCGCGGCCACCTCCGCCCGCTCCCCGCCGGCCACCGCCAGCGCGCCCCGCTCGCTCCGGGTCACGACCAGCACCGGCACCCGGGCGGCGGTCGCGGCGACGGCCGCTTCCACATCCTCTTCGCCGCTCAAACCTTTGATCTCGTCCTCATTGGCGAACAATATATCGATCCGGCCGCTGTCGATCAGCGCGTTGAAGCCGTCGCGGTGGCGCGCGATGCAGAAGCTGTCGGACAGGGTGAAGGCGACCTTCCGGCCGGCCTCGCGGGCGATGGCGATCGCCCGCTCCATCGCGGCGCGCGGCTCCTCGGGGTCCCACAAATAGCCTTCGAGGTAGAGGATCGCGGCGTCCCGTATCTGCGCTTCGTCGAGCGCGGCGGCGGGGAGGTGCTGGGAGGCGCCGAGGAAGGTGTTCATGGTCCGCTGCGCATCGGGCGTGACCAGGATCAGGCAGCGCGCCGTCGGCACCTCGCCATTGCCGGGCGCGGTGCGGAAATCGACGCCCAGCGCGCGGATATCGTGGCTGAACACCTCGCCGAGCTGGTCGCCAGCGACCTGGCCGATGAAGCCGGCGCGAAGCCCGAGCGCGGCGATCCCCGCGACGGTGTTGGCGGCCGAACCGCCGCTGGTCTCGCGCCCCGCCGCCATCCGGCCGTAGAGCCGCGTCGCCTCGTCGGCGTCGATCAGCCGCATCGACCCCTTGGCGAGCCCTTCGGTCTCCAGGAAGGCGTCGTCGGCGGCGGCGATCACGTCGACGATGGCGTTGCCGATGGCGAGGACGTCGAGCTTCGGGTCGGGCACGGGGCAGTTACTCTTGTGAGGGGAGGGGAATGCACCGCCTAGCCGCGCCGCCAGGGCGGATCAACCAAGGTGATTGACCGGCGTCGGTGGCTGGGCGAAGCAGGCGCATGACCCGCTCCCGCCCTCTCTCCCCCGCCGCCGTCGCGACCTTGTTGCTCGCCGGCTGCGCGCCGACCGTGGCGGTGCAGCGGCCGGCAACAATGGTCCAGCCGGCCGCGCCAAGCTTCGCCACGGGCGGGCTGGAGTCGGTGATGGGCCAGAATGCTCGCTCGCTCGAGGCCCGCTTCGGCCGGCCCGACCTCGACGTGCGCGAGGGCACGGCGCGCAAGCTTCAATTTTCCGGCCCGGCCTGCGTCCTCGATGCCTATCTTTATCCGCCCGGGCGCGGCGGCGAGCCGGTGGTCCGCTATATCGACGCCCGCCGCCCCGACGGCACCGACCTCGACCGCGCCAGCTGCGTCGCCGCGTTGAACCAGCGCTAAGACCGGCGAGCGCGCCAGAGCGTTGAAGGGTCGAACGGAAT
>DASVRK010000287.1:0-5974 GCA_036388655.1 Allosphingosinicella sp.
CTGCTGAACGGAGGGGCCGACGGGGACGATCTCCTCGGCGGGGACGGGATCGACACCGTTTCCTATGCGGGCAGCAGCGGCCGGATCACGGTCCGGCTCGACGTGACGGAGCTCCAATTCACCTTCTCCAGCGGCAACGACCGGCTGAGGGAGATCGAGAATCTGATCGGCTCCGATTTCGCCGACCGTCTGATCGGCGATGACGACGACAACCGGCTGGCGGGCGTCGTCGGCGACGACGAGCTCGAGGGCGGCGGCGGCAACGATACTCTGGTCGGCGGCCTCGGCGCCGACTTCATGACCGGCGGCACCGGCGACGATTTCTACATCGTCAGCGACCGCGGCGACGTGGTGATCGAGGCGGCAGGCGGGGGCCGCGACACGGTGATGGCGTCGATCGGCTACCGGCTCGGCGACACGATCGAAGACCTCCGGCTGGCGGGCACGGCGGTGAGCGGCAGCGGCAATGGCGGCGACAATGCGATCCTCGGCAACCGCGCCGACAATCGCCTCAACGGGCTCGACGGCGTGGACGAACTCAACGGCGGGGCGGGCGATGACGCGCTGAGCGGCAATGCCGGCGACGATGTCCTGATCGGCGGCGCCGGGCGCGACACGCTGACCGGCGGCGCGGGCGCCGACCTCTATCGCTTCGACGATGGCGACAGCGCGGCCGCGGCGGGGCAGTCCGACGTGATCGCCGGCTTCTCGCGCGGGGCCGGAGACCGGATCGACCTGTCGGCGATCGACGCCGACGCGGCCACCGCGGCGGACGACGGCTTCGCCTTTATCGGCGGCGCCGCCTTTTCGGGCGCGGCGGGTGAGCTGCGCGCGACGGTCGCCAACGGCATCAGCTTCGTGCAGGGCGACCTGGACGGCGACGGCAGCGCCGACTTCACCGTCCGCGTCGACGCGCCGCTTACGCTCGCGGCCACCGATTTCATCCTCTAGAGCGGATTTGGGCTGAGTTGCGCCCCAGCGAAGGCTGGGGCCTACGGGATTCTCGGAGCTGGGCCCCCGCCTTCGCGGGGGGACTGGGCCCCCGCCTTCGCGGGGGAACGCTGGCCGAGGCCTTCGCGGGGGAACGTTTTGTCGCTTGTCGGGAAGCGTTTAGCAGGCCTAGTCTGGTCACCGGGCAACAGTCGGGGGGCGGCCGTGATCGGATCGGGGGAAGCAGCGCGGCGCGGGGCGGTTGCGGAGCTTTGGTGGGATAGCCGGGCGGACATGTGGGGCGCGGCGGCGGAGGCGACGCCGCGGGTGGCCGAGCAGGAGGGCAATGACAGCGCCGAGACGGCGCAGCGGCTGGACCGGGAGGCGTTCGCCGTGGCCGGCAATGCGGCGCTCCGCGACGACACGCTGACCTCGCTCGCGGTCGAGGCGGGGCTTTCGAGCGCGGGCGATCTCGATGTGTTCAGCGTCTGGCTGGAGGCCGGCGAGACGCTGACGCTCGACGTGGATTCAGGCGGCGACGGGCTTGGCGCCGCTCCCGAGATGATCGCCTTCACGCGCGGGCCCGCGGGCGAGTTCCTCGGCGGCGGCGGCTATGGCGAGGCGCTGGTCACCGTCTATGCGCGCACGGCCGGCTATTATTCGTTCGAGCTGCAGACCGAATCGGGCGCGGTGACCGACGCCTATCTGCTGCACCTCAGCCTCGAGCGCACCGGCGTCGATCCGGACGCCGCGGCGGTGCTGAACGGGCGGCAATGGGAGGGGCTCGACCTTCGCTACAGCTTCCCGGTCACCGCTGCCGAGCATAGCAGCGGCGAATTCGAGAATTACGAGGCGCTCAGCGCCGTGCAGCGGGCGGTTGTGCGAGGCGGGCTGAGCGCGATCTCGGGGTTCACCGACTTGAGCTTCGCCGAGGCCGCGCCGGGCGAGCGGCGGTCCGCGCACCTGCGCTACGGCATGACCGACTCGACGCCGGTGGCGAGCGCGATCGGGCCGGGGCTCGGCGCCGATTCGGGCGGATCGATCTACCATAACAGCAGCGGCAGGTTCGATAATCCGGTGCTCGGCAGCCACGCCTTTGCGACCTTCCTGCACGAGACCGGCCATGCGCTGGGGCTGAAGCACGGCCACCAGCCGCCGGCGATGAGCGCGGAGCATGATTCGACCGAATTTTCGATCATGACTTACCGCGCCTATGTCGGCGCGACGCCGGGGCTGCGGCAGGAGGAATATGGCTACGCGCAGAGCTTCATGATGTACGACATCGCGGCGTTGCAGGAGGTTTACGGCGCCGATTTCGAGACGCGGGCGGGGGCGACCAGCTATCGCTGGAGCGCGACGACCGGGCGGATGTTCGTGGACGACGTGGGGCAGATGATCCCGGGCGCGAACCGTGTGTTCCTGACCGTCTGGGACGGCGGCGGGCGCGACACGTACGATCTGTCCAATTACCGCAATTCAGTCGCAATCGACCTGCGGCCGGGCGAGTGGACGATCACGTCGGAGGCGCAGCTGGCGAAGATCGGAGCCTATGACGGGGAGATTTTCGCGCGCGGCAATGTCGCCAACGCTTTGCTCTATCGCGGCGACACGCGATCGCTGATCGAGAATGCGGTCGGCGGGACGAAGGGCGACACGATCGTCGGCAACCAGGCGGCGAACCGGCTGGACGGCGGGGCGGGCGACGACCGGATCGACGGCGGCGAGGGTCGCGACGTGCTGATCGGGGGCGCGGGCAGGGATGTGTTCCTGGTCGACCATGCGCTCGACCGGGCGGTCGAGGCGAGCGGCGGCGGCTATGACGAGGTGAGGAGCGCGGCGGCGAGCTTCACCTTGGCGGGCGGGGTCGAGGCTTTGGTGCTGACCGGGGCGGCGACGGCGGGCCATGGCAACGGGCTCGCCAACCGCATTACGGGGAATGACGGGGCGAACTTGCTCAGCGGCGGGCTTGGCGGCGACGTCATTGCGGGCGGCGAAGGGGCGGATCGGATCGAGGGGGACGGCGGGGCGGACCGGCTGCGCGGGGGCGAGGGCGCGGATCGGTTCGTGTTCGACGCGGCGCTGAACCGCAACACGAACGTCGACGCTTTGCTCGATTTCTCGGTGGCGGACGACACGATCCTGCTCGACCGGGCGGTGTTCGGCGGGATCGACCGCGACGGAGCGCTGAGGCTGTCGGCGTTTTGGGCGGGGACCGCGGCGCTCGATGAGACCGACCGCATCGTCTACGACGCGGCGACCGGGCGTATCTTCTACGACGCCGACGGATCGGGCGCGGCGGCGGCGGTGCTGTTCGCCGAAGTGCGGCCCGGGCTGGCGCTCACCCACCAGGATTTCGCCGCCTATAGCGGCGGCTGACGGCGAAGTTCCCGCGCGATTTTGCCGAACGCACCGCTTAAAAATGGCGGTATTGAGCGGGGGAGGCTCAGCGTCATCCCGGATGACCACCGTCATCCCCCCAAGTCCTCCCCTGCCTTGCATGATGGGACCATGGTGGAGGGGCCTCTTAGCTCCTCCCCGGGATTTCCCGGGGAGGGGGACCGCACAGGACGGTCGAGGGGCGCGAGCGAAGCGAGCTCTTTGAGCGGAAGAAGGGCGCTTCGCGCCGCCCCTCCACCATGCTGCGCATGGTCCCCCTCCCCTGCAAAAGCAGGGGAGGAATTAGAGATCCCAGCTTTCGCTGGGATGACGGTGGGGATCCGGTTCCCCCCGCTCAATACCCACTAAGTCCAAATTGCTGAGCTCCGTCGCCGGATCGACGCGGGCAAACAGCAATGCCGCCGCCCCGCCGGCGCCGTCCGCGTCGAAGAAGATGCGGACGGTTGGCTTGTGGTAGATCAGCCGGTCCTCCCGATCAGGCGACGATGACGAAGTCCGCGACGGTCAGCGCGGTGCCGGCGTCGAGCTTGGCGAACAGGATGGCGGCGCCGTCGCCGCTGCCGTCGGCATCGTAGAAGATCTTGCCGGTGGCCTGGTCGTAGAGGATGCGGTCGCTGTCGTCCTGCGCCCGGGTGCCTTCGCGGAAGGCGGCGAGGCGGAGCGTGCCGGTCTCCGCGAAGCCGGTGTAGACGGAGCGGTCGAGCCGGATGGTGTCGTCGGCGGAGGCGAAGTCGAGGATCAGATCGCCGCCGGAGATGCGCAGCGTCGTGTCAAACAGGAAGGCGTCGCGGCCGGCGCCTCCGGTCAGACGGTCGGTGCCGCCGCCGCCGGCCAGCACATTGTCGCCGCCATTGCCGAGGATGATGTTGGTATCGGCGTTGCCGGTGCCGTCGATATCGCCGGTGCCGGTGAGGGTGAGGTTCTCGACGTGGCGGGCGAGGGTGACGCCGATGCTCGCCTCGACCCGGTCGGTTCCGGCCGAGGGGGCTTCGGTGACGCGGTCGCCGGCGGCGTCGACGACATAGACGTCGTTGCCATGGCCTCCGGCCATCGCATCGGCGCCGCCGCGGCCGTCGAGCCGGTTCGAGCCGGCATTGCCGGTGAGGCGGTTGGCGGCGGCGTTGCCGGTGGCGGAGAGATCGCCTTCGCCGGTGAGCAGGAGCTGCTCGAGGCCGTCGGCGAGGGTGAGGCTGACGCTGGCGTCGATGCGGTCGACGCCGGACGTGTCGAGGATCGAATCGCGGCGGTCGTCGACGACATAGATATCGTTGCCGGCGCCGCCTTCCATGCGGTCGATGCCGGCGCCGCCGTCGAGCCGGTTGGCGGCGCGATTGCCGACGAGGCGGTCGGCGAAGGCGGTGCCGGAGGCGTTCTCGATGGCGATGAGCGTGTCGGTGCCGGCCTGGCCGGAAACCGAACCGGCGCCGGCGGCGAGATCGATCAGGGCGGCGGCGGCGGCGGCCGAATAATCGGCGGTGTCGCTGCCGGCGCCGCCGACCAGCGTGTCGCCGCCGCCGCTCCAGCCGAGCGCGTCGTTGCCGCGGCCGCCGTCGAGCCAGTTGGCGGCGGCGCTGCCGACGAGGCGGTCGGCATGGGCGGAGCCGATCGCATTTTCGATGTTGAGCAGCCGGTCGCGCGAGGCGACGGCGCCGTCCGCTTCGACAAGGGCCGTCTGCGAATTTCCGTCCGCGTCCGTCCATGAGACCTGCCGCGATGGAGCGCCGCTGCCAGCCTCCTCGGCAGTCTTGGCGCCGAGGTCGATCGCGACCGCCGCGCGGGCGGCGCCATAGTCGACGGTGTCGCTGCCGCCGCGACCGTCGACGAAGTCGTTGCCGGCGCCGGGTGCGATGATGTTGTCGGAATCGTCGCCGAGCAGGCGGTCGCCGAGGCCGGTGCCGATGACGTTCTCGATGCCGATCAGCGTGTCGCGCCCGAACCGCTCGGTCGTCTCCCTCACGGTGCCGGACTTGAGGGCGGTCTCCTCGGAATAGCCGGCGGCGAGGTCGACCTCGACCGCGCCCCATGAGCGGCCGTGGTAGACATAATGTTCCTCGCGTCCCCAGGCCGAGAAGCTGATCGTGTCGCTGCCCGCGCCGCCGTCGATCCGGTCGACGCCGCCGAAGCCGCGGATGACGTTGTCGTTGCCGTCGCCGGTCAGGAGATCGTCGCCGCTGCCCATCGAGCCGCCGAAATGTTCGACGCCGGCGATGGTGCCGGTGTCGCCCCACGCGTCGAGGATGGTGCCGGCGGCGAGGTCGATGGTCACGCCGCCCTCGTTGGTGACGGTTTCGGCATTGCCGTCGCCATCCTCGTCGACGAGCTTGGTGCCGGAGATGCCCTGAAGCGTATCGATGCCGTCGCCGCCGTCGATCAACTCGGCGGCGCCGGTGAGGTTCAGGATATCGTCGCCGCCGAACGCCTTCAGCGTGTCGCCCGTGCCCAAAGCCAGGAAGTTGGCGCCGTCATTGCCGTAGAGGCGATCGATATGGACATTGCTGCCGCTCAGCGATTCGATGCCGGTCATCGTTTCGCGATTACCGAAGCCGTCATTGTAGACGATGCCGGTGCGAAGATCCGCGAACACGCCCTCGCGCGCGTTCGGCTCGTAGAAGCTGATGCGATCGCCGATCGGGGTCGATGAGAGCGA
>DASVRK010000288.1:0-5358 GCA_036388655.1 Allosphingosinicella sp.
AGATGGAGCAGCCGGTCGCCGCGATGCGCTTCTTCAGCGAGGCGGCCGCGCTCGGCGCGCCGGCGTCCGAACTGGCCAAGGATCGCGGCCTCGCTTACGACCTTGCCGGCGACCAGCGCCGCGCCCAGGCCGATTACAAGCTGGCGCTGGCCCGCGGCGACGACCAGGAGGTGCGGCGGCGGCTCGCGCTGTCGCTGGCGATCAGCGGCGACAAGGACGGCGCACTGCGGCTGGTCGACGAGCAGATGCGGCGCCGCGACCGCGCGGCGTGGCGGATCCGCGCGTTCGTGCTGGCGCTTGCCGGCGATGCCGACGGCGCCACCAACGCCGCGCGCCAGGTGATGCCCGGCCAGGCGCCCTCGATGCAGCTTTTCTTCGCCAGCCTTCCGGCGCTGAGCCCCGCCCAGCGCGCGATGGCGGTCCATTACGGTCACTTCCCCAACGGCCAGGCGGCGCAGCTGGCGCAGGTGGCGCAGAGCATGAAGGCGCCGCCCCCGGTAGTTCAGGCCGCCAGGCCGACCGGCAAACAGGCCGGTGGCCGCTCCCGCAGCGCGTCGTCGCGGCGGGCGGCGAGGAGCACGGCGGCGCCGCCGACCGCGCTGGCTCGGAATGAAGCGGTGCAGCGGCCTGCCATGGAGACGGTCCGGCGCCGCCCGGGCGCCAAGCCGACCGATGTCGCCGCCTATGAACCGGTCGCGACGCGGCCGGTCCGGCGACCACCCCCGGCGGCGGCGACGCGGCCGGTGCAGGTGGCCAGCAACAACGTCGCGGCGTTGCCGGCGCGGATCGCCCCTACTGCCCGCCCGATGCCTTCGCCGATTACGACCGCGCCGCGCCAACCGGCGCTCGGGCCGCCGGCGTACGTACCGACGGCTCGCCCGGTTCAGCTGCCTCCGGCCTCCGTCAGCGCTGCGCCAATGGCTGCGGCTCCCCGGCCGGCAAGTCCTGGGTTCGCCTCCAATCCGCCGCTCCGCAGCCAGGCTCCGGTCCCGGCGCCCACTCCGTCCGCAGCTCCGAGCACGGCGCCTGCGACGAACGCACCGGCAGCCGCTGCGCTGCAGCCGCGCGGCGTTCCGTTCGGGCCGCCGACTCCGGCTCCGCAGCAACCGCAGGCCTTTGCCACCGCCTCGCCGCCCGCCACCAACGCGCCGGCCGCCGCCGCCCTGCAGCCTCGCGGCATCCCGTTCGGGCCGCCGACGCCTGCTCCGCAGCAACCGCAGGCGTTTGCCAGCAGCGCATCGCCGTTGGCGCCGAGTGGAGGGATGGCTGCGGCAACGGCGGCTCCGGGCTTCGCGTCGCTGCCGTCCAATCCCGCGCCCACGCTGGCCGAGCCGGTTTCGCCGCCGGCCCAGCAAGCGCCCGCCGCGCCCATCGTTGCGCCGGCGCCGCAGCCTTCGCTGCCGGCCGCTGCCCAGCCCCAGCCCCAGCCCCAGCCCCAGCCAGCGAACCCGGACGCGGTGACCACGGTCGCCTTGCCGCCCGCTACCCCAGTGCCGTTGCCCAGCGCGGCACCGACCACCTCGCCCTCGGAGACGCTGCCGCGTGACCCCGCGCCGACTCCCGTGGCAACGGCGGCACCGTCGGTTGCCTCGAGTCCCGCTCCGATGGCGTTCGCGGGCCGGGCGCCGTTCGGGCCTCCCACGCCGGCACCGGCGGCTGTCGCGCCGGCCGCGCCGCCCGCGGCTGTGCCGTTCGGGCCTCCGACGACAGGGCCAAGGCCCGGCTTTGCCGACGTCGCCGCCACGGTGAATTCGCTTCCGGACGTTGTGCAGCCCGCCAAGCCGGCCGCGCCGCAACCCCGCCTCGCCCAAGTCGAGGAGCCCAAGCCCAAGCCCGCGCCCGCCAAGCCGGCTCCGGCGGCGGCGACCGAAGCCAAGAAGGCGCCGGCCAAAGAGGCCAAGAAGAAGCCGGAGCCGGCGCAGCCCAAGGCGCCGAGCCGCGTCTGGGTTCAGGTCGCCGGCGGAGCCGAGAAAGCCAGGCTTCCCGGTGAGTTCGAGCGGCTGAAGGAAAAGGCGCCCAAGCTGCTCGCCGGCCGGACCGCCTGGACGACGCCGCTGCGCTTCACTAACCGCCTCCTGGTCGGCCCGTTCAAGACCGAGAAGGAAGCGCAGGAATTCGTCAACGAGCTCGCCAAGCTGAAACTGACCGGCTTCAGCTGGACCAGCGCGGCCGGCCAGGAGATCGAGAAGCTGCCCGCCAAGTGAGGCCGCCGGCGCCTTATGCGTCGGACCCAGCACGATCGCGCGGCCGGCTCCACCCGGCCGGCGGCGGCGAGACCCGCGGGCCCCGCGACGCCTTCCAGCGCGACCGCGACCGGATCATCCATTCGGTCGCGTTCCGGCGCCTGCGCCAGAAGACGCAGGTGTTCGTCGCGCCCGACGGGGACCATTTCCGGGTCCGCCTCACCCACAGCCTCGAAGTGGCGCAGATCGGGCGCACGCTGGCCCGGGCGCTCGGCCTCAACGAGGATCTGACCGAGGCGCTGTGCCTCGCCCACGATGTGGGGCATCCGCCGTTCGGCCATGCCGGGGAGGACGCGCTGAAGGCGGCCATGGCGGAGGCCGGCGGCTTCGACCACAATGCCCACACGCTGCGGCTGCTGACCCGGCTCGAAACGCCTTATCCGCGCCATGCCGGCCTCAACCTCAGCTGGGAGACGCTGGAAGGGCTCGCCAAGCATAACGGCCCCGTACCGAAGCCCGGATGGGCGCTAGGCGAGGCCGACGCCGAATTCCCGCTGCGGCTCGAAAGCTGGCCGAGCCTGGAGGCGCAGGTGGCGGCGATCGCGGACGACGTCGCCTATAACAATCACGATATCGACGACGGCCTGCGCGCCGGCCTGTTCACGCTCGAAGACCTGCTTGAAGTCCCGTTCGTCGCCGACACCTGGCGGGCCGTGCGCGACCGCTACGAGGACGTGCCGGAGGCCGCGCTCGTGCCCGAGCTGATCCGCGAGCAGATCGGGCATATGGTCAACGATGTGCTGGGCGAGACCGGCCGGCGCATCGCCGCTGCCGGCGTCGCCGACCCGGACGATGTCAGGGCCGCGGGCCGCCCGCTGGCAGGCTTCTCGGCCGCGATGGCGGACGAGGAACGCCGCCTCAAGGCTTTCCTCTACGCCCGCATGTATGGCGCTCCGCCGGTGAAGGCGGTCGCCGACCGGGCCCAGGCGGTGATCGCCGGCCTCTACGCCGCCTACCGCGCCGACCCGGCTTTGCTGCCGGCCGACTGGCAGGCCGATATGGGTAGCGAGACCGAGACGCTGCGGCGGATCGGCGACTTCATCGCCGGCATGACCGACCGCTATGCGATCGCGCGCCACCGCGAGCTGGTCGGGCCGGTTGCCCTCCCGGAGGCCTCCTAGAAAGCTGGACCTTGTCGGCGGCGATCCGCTAAGGCCCCCGCTTTCCACGAATGGACCTGAACGTGACCCTTTACGCCCGCTTTGCCGCGCATATCGAGCGGGTGCTCGACAGCCTTGAGGCTGCCGGACAGCTGCCTGCGGGGATCGATCGGCTCGCGGTCGCCGTCGAGCCGCCGCGCGATCCCGCCCATGGCGACCTTTCCACCAACGCCGCGATGGTGCTCGCCAAGCGCGCCGCCACCAACCCGCGCGCGCTGGCGGCGCTGATCGCTCCCGCGCTCGAAGCGCTGGACGAAGTCGAGCGGGCGGAGATTGCCGGGCCCGGCTTCATCAATATCCGCCTCAGGCGCGAGATATGGGAGCAGGAGCTTCGCGCCATCATCGAGGCGGCGGACGGCTACGGCCGCTCCGCGCTCGGCGGCGGGCGGCGGGTCAATGTCGAATATGTCTCGGCCAACCCCACCGGCCCGATGCACATGGGCCATTGCCGGGGCGCCGTCGTCGGCGACGCGCTCGCCAGCCTGCTCGAACATGCCGGCTATGCCGTCACCCGCGAATATTATGTCAACGACGCCGGCAGCCAGGTCGATACGCTCGCCCGTTCCGCCCACATGCGCTATCTCGAAGCGCTCGGCAGCGACATTGGCGAGATACCGGAGGGGCTCTATCCCGGCGACTATCTGAAGCCGGTCGGCGAGATGCTCGCCGCCGAATATGGCGACCGCTTCGCCGCCGCGCCCGAGGCCGAATGGCTGGACCCGTTCAAGCGCCGCACCGTCGCGGCCATGCTCGACCTGATCCGCGCCGATCTCGCCTTGCTCGGCATCCACCACGACAAATTCGCGTCCGAGGCCGAGGTCCAGGCGTCCGGAGCGCCCGACCGCGTGCTCGCGACGCTCCAGGGCAAGGGGCTCGTCTACCAGGGCACGCTCGAGCCGCCCAAGGGGACCGAGCCGGACGACGAGTGGGAGCCGGTCGAGCTCACCTTGTTCCGGTCGACCCAATATGGCGACGACCAGGACCGGCCGATGAAGAAGTCGGACGGCAGCTGGACCTATTTCGGCGCCGACGCCGCCTATCACCTCGCCAAGGCGGATGAGGCCGATGCGCTGATCAACATCTGGGGCGCCGACCATGCGGGAACCGTGAAGCGGATCAAGGCAGCGGTCGCGGCGCTGACGGAAGGGAAGGTGCCGTTCGACGTCAAGCTCGTCCAGATGGTGCGGCTGCTGCGCGCCGGCGAGCCGGTGAAGATGTCGAAGCGGTCCGGCAACTTCGTGACCCTGGCCGATGTCGTGCAGGAAGTCGGCAAGGATGTCGTCCGCTTCACCATGCTAACCCGCAAGGCGGACGCGCAGATGGACTTCGACTTCGCCAAGGTGGTGGAAGCGTCCAAGGACAATCCGGTCTTCTACGTCCAATATGCCCACGCCCGGATCTCCTCGCTCCACCGAAAGGCGGCCGAGGAGGGGATCGACGTCTCCGCGCCCGCCGATCTGGCGCTGCTCGACGAGGAGGAGCTGGCGCTGGTCCGCGTCGCGGCGCAGTTCCCCCGCGTGGTCGAGGCGGCGGCGCAGGCGCATGAGCCGCACCGGATCGCATTCTACCTGAACGATCTCGCCGCCGCCTTCCACGCCTTGTGGAACAAGGGCAATGACGATCCGCTCCGGCGCTTCCTGCTCGCCGACAAGCCGGAATTGACCCGCGCCCGCTTGGAGCTTGCGTCGGCGGTGGCGCAGGTTATCCGTAACGGTCTCGGCATCATGGGCGTGGCCGCCGCGGAGGAGATGCACTGATGGCAGGTTCGCGGCTCGGCGGCGCAGGCGACAGGGACAGCCGTCCCTGGCTCGAGCCTGTGGAGGTCGAGCAGGAGCCCTCCGGCCCCCGCCTCGGCAAGCCGATTCTTTTCGCCATCCTGGCTCTGGTGATCCTCGGCGCGGCGGTCGGCGCCTACAGCTGGTGGTCCAGCCAGGGAGCCACGGAAGGGCATGGCG
>DASVRK010000289.1:0-23998 GCA_036388655.1 Allosphingosinicella sp.
GTGGTGAGCCCTGCTGGGTTCGAACCAGCGACCTACTGATTAAAAGTCAGTTGCTCTACCGACTGAGCTAAGGGCCCTTGCGCGCTCCCTATGGTCGGGCGCGGCGGCGGTCAACCGGGCTTGGCCGCGCGAGCCGGGCGCGGAGCTGTCGGACGGTGAGGCCGGTGAGCGGATCGCGCCAGAGCGGGACGAGCTCGGCGAGCGGATCGAGCACGAAGAAGCGGCGGCGAAATTCCGGGTGCGGGACGATCAGGCCGGGGCCGGCATAGGCGCCTTCGGACCAGAGGATGATGTCGAGATCGATCACGCGCGGGCCCCAGCGGCGGCCGGGCCGGCGCCCGAAGCCGCGCTCGATCCGCTTGAGGAGGGCGAGCAGGGCAGGGGGGTCGAGGGAGCTGTCGAGGATCGCCGCGGCATTGGCGAAGCCGCGGCCGGCGGGGCCGAGCGCGGGCGTCGCGCGGATGCGGGAGAGGCGGGCGACGCCCAATGCCGCGGCGGCGGCGCGCACCGCGGCCGCGGGGCTTCCGTGGCGGCCCGGGCGGTTGGAGCCGAGGGCGATGGCGTAGAGCGATGATGGAATTGTTATGAACTCCGTTCGCCCTGAGCTTGTCGAAGGGCTGCCCTTCCTCTCCGGCTCCCTAAGGATAAGGAGAGGGCTTCGACAAGCTCAGCCCGAACGGTTTAGTGACGCAAGATGTACGAACCCATATCCCCCGCCCCCGCCGCCGAGCCGCCGCGCGATTGTCCGCTTTGCCCGCGGCTGGTCGCGTTCCGCGAGGCATTGCGGGCCGAGCATCCGGATTGGTGGAACGCGCCGGTGCCGAATTTCGGCGACCCCGACGCCTGGCTGGTGATTTGCGGCCTCGCGCCCGGCAAGCACGGCGCCAACCGCACCGGCCGGCCTTTCACGGGCGATTATGCGGGCGTGCTGCTCTACGAGACCTTGCTGAAGTTCGGGCTCGCCGAGGGCCGCTATGAGGAGCGGCCCGACGACAGCCTGCGCCTGAAGGGCGTGGCGATCGTCAATTCGGTCAAGTGCCTGCCGCCGCAGAACAAGCCGACGCCGGAGGAGAGCGCCACCTGCCGGAGCTATTTCACGCTGGCGCTGGCGGCGCTCGGCAACGCCCGCGTCCAGGTCGCGCTCGGCCAGATCGCGCACCAGGCGGCGGTGCGCACCGCGGGCGGGCGGCTCGCCGACTATAGGTTCGGCCACCTCGCCGAGCATCGCCTGCCCGACGGGCGCATCCTGGTCGATAGCTACCATTGCTCGCGCTACAACCAGAATACGGGGCGGCTGACGGCGGCAATGTTCGAAGCCGTGTTCGCGCGGGCGCTGGAGCTGCGGCCTTGATCAACCGCGGATTGTAACGTGATCAGCCAAGCGGACTCCCTTCCGAAGCTCGGTGCCATAAGTGTGGCTTATCCCGGCTCTCTCGGCGAGTAGCTTGAGATTGACACCTTTCAAACGGGCCGCGTGCCGAATGCCAAAGAGGTGGATCGTCACGACCCGGTCGTTTTTCGGAGCAGCCTTACAAGCAGCCCTTAGCTCGTCCACGAGTTCATTCATCGACCTCTCCGTTCAACAACATTGTCAAATATCCTGCGTCAGCCGGCCGTAAAGCTCCGGGCGGCGGTCGCGGAAGAAGCCGAAGGCGGCGCGGTGGGCGCGGGCCTGGGCGAGGTCGAGCGTGGCGGTCAGCACGCCGGTCTCCTCGGCGCCGAATTCGGCCAATATGTCGCCGCGCTGGTCGCAGATGAAGCTGTGGCCGTAGAAACGCTGGCCGTGCTCGGTGCCGATGCGGTTGGCGGCGACGACGGGCACCACGTTCGACACCGCGTGGCCGATCATCGCGCGGCGCCACATCCGGCTGGTGTCGAGCGTGGGATCGTGCGGCTCGGCGCCGATCGCGGTCGGGAACAGCAATATCTCCGCCCCGTCGAGCATCAGCGCCCGCGCCGTCTCCGGATACCATTGGTCCCAGCAGACCGCCGGGCCGACCGTGCCGAACGGCGTCTTGTAGGTCTTGAAGCCGGTATTGCCGGGGCGGAAGTAGAATTTCTCCGAATAGCCGGGGCCGTCGGGGATGTGGCTCTTGCGATAGACGCCCATCACCGCGCCCTGGTCGTCGATCATGGCGAGGCTGTTATAATGATGGTGGCCATGGGCTTCGAAGAAGCTGGTCGGGATATAGACGCGAAGCTCGGCGGCGAGCGCGCGCATCGCCAGCACGGCCGGATGCGCGTCGGCGGACAGCGCGCGGGTGAAATGCGCGTCGTCCTGGGTGCGGCAGAAGTAATGGCCTTCGAACAATTCGGGCGGGAGGATCAGCTTCGCGCCCTTGCCGGCGGCCTCGCGCACGAGCTCCGAGACGGCGGCGATATTGGCGTCGATATCGTCGCTGAAGGCGAGCTGGAGGGCGGCGACGGTGATCTCAGACATGTTCATCATCCTTATCCGCGCTCAGGGGTGCGGGCCTTTCCCCAAACCGCTCATCCTGAGGAGGGACTGAGCCTTGGCGAAGGCCCGTCTCCAAGGACCATTGTGCGTCCTTCGAGACGCCGGTTCGACAGGCTCACCGGCTCCTCAGGATGAGCGGGTGTGGGTCGTCACAACCTAGTGCATTCCCCCCCCTAAACCGGCATTTGCTGGCTGATGCAGTGGAAGCTGCCGCCGCCGATGAGGACGTGGTCGGCGCGCAGGCCCAGCGCCTTGCGGCCGGGGAACAAAGCGCCGATCGCGTCCACCGCCGCCGCGTCGTTGGCCGCGCCGTAGACCGGCACCGCCACCGCCGCATTGCCGATGTAGAAGTTCATATAGGAAGCCGGCGCGATCTCGCCATCCCGCTCAATGAGGCCCGGCGAGGGGAGGGGGACCACCTCCACCCCGAACGCGCGCGCGCGAGCCGCGGCGTCGGCATAGATCGCGGCATTGGGGTCATCGGCGCCGGCCGGCACCGGGATCGCCAGCCGGTTGGCGCCGACGAAACGGGCGATATTGTCGACATGGCCGTCGGTATGGTCATTGAGCAGCCCTTCGCCGAGCCACAGCACGCGCTCGAGGCCGAGGTCGGCCGCCAGCCGCGCTTCGACCTCGTGCCTGCCGAGGCCGGGATTGCGGTTCGGGTTGAGCAGGCATTGCTCGGTGGTGACGGCGAGGCCGGTGCCGTCGACGTCGATCGCGCCGCCTTCCAATATCCAGTCGTGGCGCCGCGCGTCGAGGTCGGCGGTTTCGGCGAGCCGCAGGCCGATCGTGTCGTCGCCTTCCAGATCATATTTGCCGCCCCAGCCGTTGAAGCGAAAGCTCGCCGCCGCCGGCATGCCGTGGTCCTTCAGGATGATCGGCCCGGTGTCGCGCAGCCAGATATCGCCGAACGGCTCCTGCACCACCTCCGCCCACGGCGCCAGCGCCCGCGCCGCCTCGGCCGCCTTCGGGTCCGCCGCCACCAGCCGCACCTGCTCGCCGGCGCCGCCCGCATGCACCAGTTCGGCAAAGGCGGCCACTTCGGCCCGCGCGGCGTCGAGATCCTCCGACCAGAGGTCGGCATGGCTGGGAAAGCCGATCCACACCCATTCGTGCGGCGCCCATTCGGGGGGTTGGCGCGACGTCATTGGGCTCATTGCGCGCCTTGGGCTCCGGCGCGCGACTTGTCGCGGATGGCGCGGAATTCGTCGCCTTCGTACCAGTTCGGCCAGGCGTCGCTCATCGCCAGCTCGCGCCCGATCCGGTAATAGAGGCCGAGGTCGCGGATCGCGCCCGACCAGTTCCAATTGGGGTCATATTCGTCGCTCGGCTGGTGGTAGCGGTTGGCGCGATAATCCTCGGCCGCCGCCCGGCCGGCCGCGACGCCGCCCTCGACCAGATCCTCGCCGCCCTCGGCGTACAGCATCGGCACGCCGAACTTGGCGAGGCTGAAATGGTCGGAGCGGTAATAATAGCCGGCCTCGGGCGTCGGCTCGTTCTTGACCTCGAGCCCGCCGCCGGCGCGGCGCAGATAATCTTCGAGCTCGGACTTGCCCATCCCGATCACGACCAGGTCGCGGGTGGTGCCGGCGACGTTGAGCCCGTCCATGTTGATCCCGCCCGCCGTCTGCGCGTGCGGATAGACCGGGTTCTCGCCATAATATCGCGATCCGAGCAGCCCCGATTCCTCGGCGGTGACGGCAAGGAAGATGATCGAGCGGTCGGGCGCGCCCGCTTTGGCGTGGGCTTCGGCGAGCGCGATCAGGCCGGCGGTGCCGGTGGCGTTGTCGAGCGCGCCGTTGCAGATGTCGTCGCCGGTCGCATCGGCGTCGCAGCGGCCGAGATGGTCCCAATGGGCGGTGTAGATGACATATTCGTCCGGGCGGGCCCGGCCGCGCAGGATGCCGATCACATTCTTCGATTCCTGCCGCTTGATCTGGTTGGTGAGCGAGATCGACGCCTGGCTGCCGAGCGAGACCGCCTTGAAGCCCTTCTGCCGGGCGGCCGCGCTCAGCCGCGCATAATCCTGGCCGGCATTGGCGAACAGCCGCTGGGCCGCCTCGCGCGTGATCCAGCCGATCGCCTTCGACTGGTCCATATGGTTGTCGGGCGCGTCCATATTATATTGCGGGCCGGTCCACGATGATTGCACCACGTTCCAGCCATAGGCGGCGGGCTCGGTCTCGTGCACGATGAAGGCGGCGGCGGCGCCCTGCCGCGCGGCTTCCTCATATTTGTAGGTCCAGCGGCCGTAATAGGTCATCGCCCGGCCGCCGAACGGCCCCTCCAGCCCCTGGCTTTGATAATCGGGGTCGTTGACGAGGATGATCACCGTCTTGCCGCGCACGTCTAGCCCGGCATAGTCGTTCCAGCCGCGCTCGGGCGCGTTGATGCCGTAGCCGACGAACACGATCTCGCTGTCCTTGAGATCGATCCGCGGCTGCAATTGGTAGCTGTTGGCGACGAAATCGGTGCGGTAGGCGAAGGAGAGCGGCGCCTTGCCGCCGGCGACGGTGAGCGCGGTCGGGCTGGCGGTGTTCTCGGCCAGCGGCACATTCTGGTACCAGCTTCCCTTGTTGCCCGGCTCGAGCCCGGCCCGCTCGAACCGCTCGGCGATCAGCCGCACCGTCTTTTCCTCGCCGGCCGTGGTCGGCGCGCGGCCTTCGAATTCGTCGGAGGCGAGCCGTTCGGTCACCGTCCGCAGCGTCTCTTCCGAGAGCGCGGGTTCGGCCGCCCCGGCGGTCGCCGCGGGCCGCGGGCCGGTGGTCGTGCAGCCGGCCAGCGCGAGGGCGGCGCCTGCGGCGGTCATGATGCGGAAAGGCATGGCTTTTCTCCTGCCGGGGCCGAGCCCCCCAAGTGCGGCCTCTTGGCAGCGCGTGAACGGCTCCGCAAGTTCCGGCAGGCGAATTTGATGCTTGCCCTGAGGCTCCCTTCATGGTCTCTTGTGCGTTGCAAAATTGGGGGATTACATGCTGAAAAAGTTAATCATTCCGGCCGTTGCCGGAGCCGCGGCGTTGCATTCGGGGGCAGCCGCGCAACAAGCCGCGCCGTCGGCCACCATGTTCGGCGCGCGCGAGGCGGTCGAGAGCATCGACATCTCGCCGGACGGCACGAAATTGGTCTATCTGGCGCCGGCCGCGGGCGCCTCTTCGGTCGCTTTGGTCGGCGACCTTGCCGGCGGCAAACCCGCCGTCGTCGCCACGTCGAGCGGCAAGCCCGACCGGCTGAGCTGGTGCCGGTTCGTCAGCAACAGCCGCATCATCTGCCGCGCCTATGCCCTCATCGACAATAAGGGTGTCCTCATCCCGTTCGGGCGGCTGTTCAGCATGGACGCCAATGGCGGCGACATGAAGGAGCTGGGCCAGAGCCTGTCTTATTTCGACTCCCGCATCCGCCAGTTCGACGGGTCGATCCTCGATTGGATGCCGGAGGACAACAACGCCGTGCTGATGGCCCGCGACTATATCCCCGAGGAGGGTCGGATCGGCACCCGGCTGGTGCGGCAGAAGGACGGGCTCGGCGTCGACCGGATCGACGTGCGCACCTTGAAAGCGACCCCGGTCGAGCCGGTCAGCCGGACGGCGTCGGATTTCATGACCGACGGGCGTGGCAAGGTCCGCATCCGCGAGATCCAGAACCGCCGCGCCGGCGCCTCCGACCAGCTGATGGCGCAGACGATCAGCTTTTCCTACCGGCGCACCGGCCGGTCCGACTGGGAGGACTTCTCCACCTACAATATGATGAACCGCGAAGGCACCTATCCGGTCGCGATCGACGCCTCGCTCAACGCCGCCTACGCGCTGCGCAAGCTCAACGGCCGCTTCGCCCTCTACCGGGTGAAGCTGGACGGCTCGATGGCCACGGAATTGGTCTATGCCAATCCCAGGGTCGACGTCGACAATGTCGTCCGTATCGGCCGCGGCGGCCGCGTCATCGGCGTCACCTTCGCCGAGGAGGCGCGCAGCACCGTCTATTTCGATCCGGAATATGCCAAGCTCGCCAAATCGCTGTCGAAGGCGATTCCGAACCTGCCTTTGGTCCGCTTCGCCGGGTCGAGCAACGACAATAACAAACTGCTGATCTTCGCCGGCAGCGACTCCGATCCCGGCCGCTATTATGTCTATGACAAGAAGGCGCGGGCGCTCAACGAGGTGATGCTCGCCCGCCCGCAGCTCGAGAATATGAAGCTCGCGACGATGAAGCCGGTCACCTATGCGGCCGCCGACGGCGTCCAGATCCCGGCCTATCTCTCGGTCCCGCCCGGCAAGGACCCCAAGAACCTGCCGGCGATCGTGCTGCCGCATGGCGGCCCGACGGCGCGCGACGAATGGGGCTTCGACTGGCTCACCCAATTCCTCGTCGCCCAGGGTTATGCCGTGCTCCAGCCCAATTATCGCGGCTCGGCCGGCTATGGCGACGAATGGATGAAGCAGAACGGCTTCAAGGGCTGGCGGACCTCGGTCGGCGACGTCACCGCCGCCGCCAAGTGGATGGTCGGCCAGGGCATCGCCGATCCGAAGCGGCTGGCGATCGTCGGCTGGTCCTATGGCGGCTATGCCGCGCTGCAATCGGCCGTGACCGAGCCGCAGCTGTTCAAGGCGGTGGTCGCGGTCGCCCCGGTCACCGACCTCGCCATGCTCAAGCTCAAGGCGCGCGGCTTCACCAATTCGGAGCTGGTCGAGGAGTTCGTGGGCTCCGGGCCGCATGTCCGCGAGGGCTCGCCGCTCCAGAATGCCGAGCGCATCTCCGCCCCGGTGCTGATGTTCCACGGCGAGCGCGACATCAACGTCGACGTCGACCAGGCGCGGGCGATGGACCGGGCGCTGCGCGGCCGCAACGCCAGGAGCGAGCTGGTCGTCTTCCCGGGCCTCGAGCACAGCCTCGAGGATTCGGCGGCGCGCGCGACCATGCTCCAGCGCATCGCCGGCTTCCTCGGCCAGGCCACCGGCAACGCCGCCGGCTCACAATGAGGTGGTTCCCCTGAGCCACGGCTCAGGGGGAATCGCTCGTTCAGGCTGGAGCTTCAGCTGACCTGTTCCCCGGCGAAGGCCGGGGCCCAGACTCCAGCGCAGCTGGACCCCCGCTTTCGCGGGGGAGCGAAAAATTCGGCGTTCAAGGTCGTTCCGGGAGCGCCACCCTGTCCGCGGCGAAGGCCGGCGTCCAGCCTTCCGTGCCGCTGAACCCTGACTTTCGCGGGGGAGCGAAGCCCCGGACGCCCCCGCGCCGCCGGCGCGCAATAAAAAGCCCCCCGGAGCAGGGCTCCGGGAGGCTGGTCGAAAGCTTTCCTCCCCATGCACCGCATGGGGGGCTCCCACGTTAGCGCGAATAGAATTCGACGACGAGGTTGGGCTCCATCTTCACCGGATACGGCACTTCGTCGAGCGTCGGCACGCGGATGTAGGTCACCTTGGCGGTGCCGTCGGGGGCGACGTAATCGGGGATGTCGCGCTCGGCGAGCCCCTGGGCCTCCATCACCAGCGCCATTTCCTGCGCCTTGGAGCCGAGCGTGATCTCGTCGGCGACATTGACCCGGCGCGAGGCGATGTTGCACTTCACCCCGTTCACCCGGATGTGGCCGTGGCTCACCATCTGCCGCGCGGACCAGATGGTCGGCGCGAACTTGGCGCGGTAGACGACCATGTCCAGCCGGCGCTCGAGCAGGCCGATCAGGTTCTGCGAAGCGTCGCCCTTCATGCGGCTGGCCTCGGTGAAGGTCTTCTTGAACTGCTTTTCGGTGACGTCGCCATAATAGCCCTTGAGCTTCTGCTTGGCGCGCAGCTGGATGCCGAAATCCGACATCTTGCCCTTGCGGCGCTGCCCGTGCTGGCCGGGGCCGTATTCGCGCTTGTTGACCGGGCTCTTGGGGCGTCCGAAGACGTTCTCGCCCATGCGGCGGTCGAGCTTGTACTTGGCGCTTGAGCGCTTCGACATGATGATACTCCAATCTGCTTCGTTGTCGTGGCAGCCCGCACGGCCCGCGGCCCCGGTTCTGGAACCGGATCCCGCTTGTCGCCGCGAGGGCTGTTGTTTCCCGGAACCGCACCGCCGGCACGAGGGGCCGGCGCGGCTGCCGCTTCACCGGGGTGCGGAGCCAATTGCGAAGCGCGCGACATGGCCGCTCAGGCGCTCCAAGTCAACCTCGGCGGCGGCCCGGCCCGCGTTCCAGGCCGGCTCGACAGCGGCCTTGGGCGCGCTAAAGAGGCGCGATGACGGCATCCAGAGTGAAACCCGCCGATTGTACCAACATGGCGGAGGTCCGCCGCGGCGTCGACGCGCTCGACGAGGAGATCGTCGCCCGGCTCGGCGAGCGTTTCGGCTACATGGCCGCCGCCGCGAGGATCAAGCCGTCGCGCGGCGCCGTCCGCGACGAAGCCCGCAAGGCCGAGGTGATCGCCAACGCCGTCCGGCATGCGGCCGCCGCCGGAATCCCCGAACCCGTCATCGCCGCGCTCTACGAGCGGCTGGTCGAAGCGTCGATCGCCTATGAGATGGAGCGGTTCGACGCGCGTATGGCCGGCGGATCGGGGCCGGCGCCCGGCGCCTGATCGAAGGCTCGAAAGAAGCTGCGGCTTCGCGCGGCCCTGGCTGCGACCAGCGCTCCTTGCTGCGACCAGCGCTCCTGGCTGCGACCAGCGCAAGGAACAGAGGCGCGACGCTCCCAACGCGGTCTGACTATGATGATGGCGGCCGTGACTTCACGCCCTTGCCGGGCACACCGCGGACGCTTCGAACTCCGGCGGCGTTTCGACCTGGGACAGTCGGGCCTTAGCGCGTGCTACGGCTGGCCTGGCTGCGCTCGACCATGTCGCGGTCCAGCATGCGCCGCTCTTCATATTGGGCGCGGGTCATGCACACTTTCTTGCGGTCAAGTCGCGAGCTGTGGTCGTTGCTGCGCCTGCAGACGATCTCGTTCGGATCCTTGCTGTTGCGGTTCTTGCTCTCGGCCGCGGTGGCGGCGCCGGGATCGAGCGTGATGCCGCTGGTGCCGGCCCGGCGCGGCTTGGCGCCGTCGGTGGTGGTGCTGTCCGCGGCGATGGCGGCGCCCGAGCACAGGGTGGCGGAGACCAGAGCGATGATGATGCGCGTCTTCATGACTTCATTCCTTCGATGAAGTAAACCGGCCTGGATGTTATACACCAGATCGGCCCCTCTGGAAAGTGGAACGCTGCGGCCGCAGGCGGTTGCCGGGCGTGGCGCAAGGCCTCCCGGGGGGCAGGTACCGCCGTCTGCCGGAGCAAAGGGGATGCCAGCCGGCGCTTCCCGGTCGGCAGCGCCGCCGCGAAGCTCGCCCGGAGGCCGCCTTTAGCGTTCGTTGATCGGACGGCTCGCCTGGCTGCGCTCGACCATGTCGCGGTCGAGCAGCCGGCGCTCGGTATGCTGGGCGCGCGTCATGCAGACCTTCTTGCGGGGCAGGCGCGTGCCGAGGTCGGTCGTGCGCTTGCAGATGATCGCGTTGGGATCGCGCGGGTTGCTGGCCTTGCCGTCATTCTTGGTCGACTCACCCGGATCGAGCGTGATGCCGCTCTGGGTGTGCGCGACGGCGTCGGTCGGGGTCTCGGCCGCATAGGCGGCGCCGGTGAGGCAGAGGAGCGATGCAAGGCCGACGATCAGGTGCGTTTTCATGACAACCCCTTTCCAAAGCAACGCGCCATCCTAATGGAATGGAGGCAGAATGTAAACGCGCCGAATCCGGCGCGCACGCGATCGGCGGCTTCCGCTAGCGGCGGAAACTGCTGCAGAACGGGGGAGGGCGAGCATGGCCGCCCTCCGATGATGCTGGCCCGCCAAAGCGGGAATTAGCCGCCGGTGGTCGTGCGGCTCGCCTGCGAACGCTCGATCATGTCGCGGTTGATCATGCGCTGCTCTTCCATCTGCGCGCGGGTCATGCAGGTCTTCTTGCGGGCAAGGCGCGAGCCGGTCTCGGCCTCGGTCTTGCAGACGATCTCGTTGGGGTCCTTCGCGGCAGTGCGCTTCTTGCTGTCGCCCGCGACAGCCGCACCCGACATGAGAGCAACGGAAACCAGACCCAAAATCAGATGCGACTTCATGATGAGCTTTTCCTTCACTTACGAATAGTTCCCCAATTGGTCGGCCAATACACGTTGTTGGTCGAAAAGTAAAGTCGCGGGCAAGCGCCGTCTTCCGCCGCGTCGGCGTGAGATCAACGACTTAGCGGCGGCGTGGCTCGACGAGCGCGCGAATCATCCCGCGCAGCGCCTGGATTTCGCGGTTCGACCAGCCGGCCTTGGTGAGGATGGTGCGCATCGTGTTGCGGGTCGCCGGCACCCGGTCGGGCGGGAAATAATAGCCCGATTTGGCGAGCGCCTCGTCGAGCTGCCCGATCAGCCCCTCGAGCTGGGCCTGGCTGGCCCGCGGCTCGGCCGGCTCGCCTTCGGTCGGGACCGCGAGGCGCTCGTGCTTCGACCATTCATAGGCCACCAGGATCACCGCCTGGGCGAGGTTCAGCGAGCGGAATTCGGGGTTGACCGGCACCGTCAATATCTTCTGCGCGATCGCCGCTTCCTCGGTTTCCAGCCCGGACCGCTCGGCCCCGAACAGGATCGCCGACTGCCCGTCCTGCGCCCTTATCTCGGCCGCCGCCTGCTCCGGAGTCACCACCGGGATGACCAGCCCGCGTTTTCTCACCGTGGTGGCATAGACGAACCGGCAGTCCGCCACCGCCTCGGCAACGGTTTCGAACACCCGCGCCCGCTCGAGCACGATATCGGCCCCCGACGCGGCGGGTCCGGCCGAAGGGTTCGGCCATCCGTCGCGCGGCGCGACGAGGCGCAGGTCGCTAAGCCCGAAATTGAGCATCGCGCGGGCGGTTTTCCCGATATTTTCGCCAAGCTGCGGGCGGACGAGGACGATGGCGGGGGGGGGTCGCGAATGGCCTTCGGCTGCACTTACAAGTTCAGCGTTGGATACATGAAGACCACCATCTTCATCCGTTCGCCCCGAGCGAAGTCGAGGGGCCCCGCCGAGCGCAGCCGAGGCCCTGTCCTCCCGCTCCCGCGGCGGAATCGCGGCCTCGCTCCGCCGCTCCCAATTGCCGGCAATCAGCGCTTCCTTCTTCGCCCGTGACCATTTCTTGATCCTGAGCTCAGCTTCCAAGGCTTCCGCCCGGGTCGGGAATTCTTCGGCCCACATGAATTCCAGCGGTCGCTTGTCGTGCGTGTAGCCCTTGATCGCTCCGCTGCGGTGCTCGGCCATGCGGCGGTCCAGGTCGTCGGTGTGGCCGGTATAATAGATGCCGTTCGAGAGGCGCAGGATGTAGGTCCAGAAGCTCATCGGACGGGGTCTCGGCTGCGCTCGACGGGGTGTCTCGACTGCGCTCGACACGAACGGATTGTTACCATCGGGGTTGGTCGGCTGCTCTCGACGGGGTGTCTCGACTGCTCTCGACACGAACGAATGGGTACCATCAGGGCTTATCGGATCCCACCGTGCCCGCAAACTCCTCGAAATCCCTCGCTTCGCGGAAGTCCTTATAGACGCTGGCGAAGCGGATATAGGCGACCGGGTCGAGCGCCTTCAGGCCGTCCATCACGCGTTCGCCGATCGCGGTCGAGGCGACCTCGCTCTCGCCGCCGGTCTCGAGCTGGCGCTGGATCGAGGAGACCAATTTGTCGATCCGCTCCTGCGGCACCGGCCGCTTGCGGAGCGCAATCGCCACCGAGCGTTCGAGCTTGGCGCGGTCGAACGGTTCGCGGCGGTTTTCCGATTTCAACACGGTCAGCTCGCGCAATTGCACCCGCTCGAAGGTGGTGAAGCGGGCGCCGCAATCCTCGCATTGGCGCCGCCGCCGGATCGAGGCGCCGTCCTCGCTCGGGCGGCTGTCCTTCACCTGGCTGTCTTCGTGCGAGCAAAAGGGGCAGCGCATATGTCAGCTTATCGTCACAGGTCCGTTCGCCCCGAGCGAAGTCGAGGGGCCCTGCCGAGCGAAGCCGAGGCCATTTCTCGGCTTCGCTCGAAAGGGTGTCTCGACTGCGCTCGACACGAACGGGTGGGTGCGCGGGTACGTGACGGGCATCAAGCCTCCGGATAGATCGGGAAGCGGCGGCAGAGCTCGCGGACGCGCGTCTTGACACCGGCCTCGACCTCGCCATTGCCGTCATGGCCGTGGTCGCGAAGGCCCTCGAGCACGTCGGCGATCATGTCGCCGATATCGCGGAATTCCTGGACGCCGAAGCCGCGGGTGGTGCCGGCCGGCGATCCGATCCGGATGCCGCTGGTCTTGATCGGCGGCAGCGGGTCGAACGGGATGCCGTTCTTGTTGCAGGTGATCGCCGAGCGCTCGAGCGCCTCGTCGGCGTCGCGGCCGGTGATTCCGAACGGCCGTACGTCGACCAAAGCGAGATGGGTGTCGGTGCCGCCGGCGACCAGGTCGGCGCCGCGCTCCTGCAATCGCCCGGCCAGCGCCTTGGCGTTGGCGATCACCGCCCGCGCATAGCTCTTGAAGCCGGGCTGCAGCGCCTCGCCGAACGCCACCGCCTTGGCCGCGATGACGTGCATCAGGGGGCCGCCCTGAAGGCCGGGGAACACCGCCGAGTTGATCTTCTTGGCGATGTCCTCGTCGTCGGTCAGCACCATGCCGCCGCGCGGGCCGCGCAACGTCTTGTGGGTGGTGGTGGTGACGACATGGGCGTGGCCGAAGGGGGAGGGGTGCTCGGCCGCCGCGACCAGCCCGGCAAAATGGGCCATGTCGACCAGGAAGACCGCGCCGACTTCGTCCGCGATGGCGCGGAAGCGGGCAAAATCGATGTGACGCGGATAGGCCGAGCCGCCGGCGATGATCAGCCGCGGCTTGTGCTCCTTCGCCAGCGCTTCAACCTGGTCGAAATCGATGAGGTCGTCTTCCTTGCGCACGCCATATTGGATCGCGTTGAACCACTTGCCCGACATGGCCGGCTTGGCGCCGTGGGTGAGGTGGCCGCCGGCGTCGAGGCTCATGCCGAGGATGGTGTCGCCCGGCTTGGTCAGCGCCAGCATCACCGCGCCGTTGGCCTGCGCGCCCGAATGCGGCTGGACGTTGGCGAAGCCGCAGCCGAACAATTGCTTGGCGCGCTCGATCGCCAGCGTCTCGACCGCATCCGACGGCGCGCAGCCCTGATAGTAACGGCGGCCCGGATAGCCCTCGGCATATTTGTTGGTCAGCACCGAACCCTGCGCCTCGAGCACGGCGCGGCTGACGATATTCTCGGAAGCGATCAGCTCGATCTGGTTCTGCTGACGGTCGAGTTCGGCGGCGATCGCCTCGGCGATGGCGGAATCGGCCTGGCCAAGCCCCTGGCTGAAGAAGCCTTCGTGCTGGACATCATGGTGGTCGTTGGCGGGACGGCTGCTCATGCGGGCTCCTTCGCGAAGCTGGGATTGGAAAGTTTCTCGACCCGGCGGCGGTGGCGCTCGCCTTCATAGGTCGCGCCGAGGAAGGCATCGAGGCAGGCCTTGGCCATATTGATTCCGATCAGCCGCGCGCCCATCGCGATCACGTTGGCGTCGTTATGCTCGCGGGCGAGCCGGGCCGAGAGCGGCTCGGAAACGAGCGCGGCGCGCGCGCCCGGGTGGCGGTTGACCGCGATCGAGATGCCGATGCCGGAGCCGCAAATGGCGAGGCCCTTATCGGCCTCGCCCGACGCGACCGCCTCAGCCAGCCGGTAGCCGTAATCGGGATAATCGACCGGGTCGGCGCCGGCCGGGCCGAGGTCGAGCACCTCATGGCCGCCCGCGCGCAGATGCTCGGCCAGCGCCGCCTTCAGTTCGACGGCTGCGTGATCGGAAGCGATGGCGATTCGGTCGGCCACGCCGTCAGTCCCCAATGCGGTTGAACCACAGGCTCTAGTGGAAAGGGCGCCGCTCCGCCACCGCAGATTGATGCTTGAGGGCCATTCTGCTGTATTGTAGTTATAACACACTGACGGGGGAATAAGCATGAAGTTGAGGGCGGCGATCGGGGCGGTCATGGCGATTTCAGACTTCGCGATTGCGGGGGCGCCGGCCGGGCGGCGCCGGCCGCGGAGAAGCCGGTCGAAGTGATGGTGCTCGGCACCTAACATTTCGACAATCCCGGGCGGACCTCAACAACGTCAAGGCCGACGACGTCCTCCAGCCCAGGCGCCAGCGCGAGATCGAGGCCCTCGCCGACGCGCTCGCCGGCTTCCGGCCGACCCGGATCAAGGTCGAGCAGGTTACGAAGACGCCCGATCTCGTGGACCCGGGCTTCACCCCCTTTACGCCCGCGACGCTCGGCGAGAAACGGGGCGAGGTGGAGTAGATCGGTTACCGCCTGGCGCACAGGCTCGGCCATTCCAAAGTCTATGCGATCCATGCCTGGAAGGAGGCGAAGGGCCTTCCGATCACCCAGGGCGAAGGCGGAGGTGACCGTCAACCGCCAGTCGCGCGAAACGCGGAAATAGGCGCCGGGGCGGCCTGCTTTGGGCAGGCGCCGCTCGCGAAGGCGGAACATGCGATTCCGCGATGCAGCTTTCGGCCGGCTATGATAGTTTGCCCGGCATGAACCGGCCCGGCCAACGCTTTGTCTCCGAGGGCGCCGCGCCCGCGCGCTTCACTGCGGCGGAGTTCATGCGCATGGCCGAGCTCGGCGCGTTCGCCGACATGAAGGTGGAGCTGGACCATGGCGAGCTTGTCCGCATGACCCCGCCCATGAGCGATCACGGCGCGGTCCAGGCGAGGGTGATCATCGCTCTTTCGGCCGTCGCCGCCCGAGGCGGCTTCACCGTCTACGGAGAGGTCGGGATCAATCTCGGCGAGGATACGATCCGGGCCTGCGACGCGGCGCTCGTTCGCGGCGAAGTGCCGGCTCATCGGTTGCTGGAAGCGGCCGAGGTTGAACTCGCCGTGGAGGTTTCCGCCTCGACCCTCGACGTCGATCTCGGCGAGAAGCTGCGCGATTATGCCGCGGCGGGAATTCCGCTTTACTGGGTGGTCGATACTGGCGCGCGAGTCGTGCACGTCATGCGCAGCCCCCAAGGCAAAGCCTATGCCGCGCGCGAAGTGGTCCGCTTCGGCGAGCCGCTCGAGCTTCCGGGCGGCGCGGGCACGATCCTCCTCGACTGACGCTCAGGCGGCCAGTCGAAGCTCCAGCCGGTCCCAGACCTCCACCAAGGCGGTGGCGAGCTCGCGCATCATCGTCTCGTCATGCGCCGGTCCGGGGGTGAAGCGCAGCCGCTCGGTGCCGCGGGGGACGGTGGGATAGTTTATCGGCTGCACGTAGATGCCATATTCGGCGAGGAGGATGTCGCTGATCCTTTTGGCCTTGACCGGATCGCCGACCATCAGCGGCACGATATGGGTGGTCGAGGGCATGACCGGCAGGCCGGCCTCCGCGAACAGCGCCTTGAGCCGCGCCGCGTGGGCCTGCTGCGCCTCGCGCTCGGCCGAGGAGGCCTTCAAATGGCGCACGCTGGCGAGGGCGCCGGCGACCAGCACCGGCGACAGCGACGTGGTGAAGATGAAGCCTGGCGCGTAGCTGCGCACCACGTCGACGATGTTGCGCTCGGCCGCGATATAGCCGCCCATCACACCGAACGCCTTGCCCAGCGTGCCCTCGATGATCGTCACCCGGTCGGCGACCTGGTCGCGCTCGGAAATGCCGCCGCCGCGCGGGCCGTACATGCCGACCGCGTGGACCTCGTCGAGATAGGTGATGGCGTTATATTGGTCGGCCAGGTCGCAGATCGCGGCGATCGGCGCCACGTCGCCGTCCATCGAATAGACGCTTTCGAACGCGATCAGCTTGGGCGCCTCCGGGTCGGCGGCGGCCAGCAGCGACTCGAGATGCTCAAGGTCGTTGTGGCGGAACACCTTCTTCTCGCAGCCCGAATTGCGGATGCCGGCGATCATCGAGGCGTGATTGAGCTCGTCCGAGAAGATCACGCAGCCGGGCAGCAATTTGGCGACCGTGGAAAGCGTCGCCTCGTTGGAGATATAGCCCGAGGTGAACAGCAGGGCCGCTTCCTTGCCGTGGAGGTCGGCCAGCTCGGTCTCGAGCTCGATATGATAATGGGTGTTGCCGCCGATATTGCGGGTACCGCCGGAGCCGGCGCCGACATCGTGCAGCGCCTCCTCCATCGCCGCCACCACCTTCGGGTTCTGGCCCATCGTCAGATAGTCGTTCGAGCACCAGACGGTGATCGGCTTCGGCCCGTTATGGCCGGCGAAGCAGCGCGCGTTCGGGTAGGAGCCCTTGTTGCGCAGGATGTCGATGAAGACGCGATAGCGCCCCTCGGCGTGCAGCCGGTCGATGGCCTGCGCGAAGATCCGCTGATAGTCCAAGTGTCCAACCCCGGGGTAACCTTGCCCGCTCATACCGGATACCGGCCCGCAAAGGCCAGTGCGAACGGTTCGCAACAGTCAGAGGCATTCGATCCGGTCGAGCCCGAAGCGGGCGAGGCCGGCGCGATAGGCCTCGACCCGGGGCGAGCGCCGCGTGAACACGGCCCTGCCGGCGGCGGGCTCGGCGGGCCAGTCGAGGTGCCGGGTCAGCCAGGCGGTGCGGCGCGCAATCCCCTCCTTGCCGTCGACGAACGCCACCGGCCGCGGCGCGGCGGCGGCGAGCTCAGCCTCGACCAAAGGGAAATGGGTGCAGGCGAGCACGATCGTGTCGAGCCGCTCCCCGCCCGGCTGGCCGTAGAGCCCGTCCAGGATCCGGCGATAGTCGTCGGGGTCGCCGCTTTCCCCGCGCAGGCTCGCCTCGGCGAGGTCGACCAGTTCGGCCGAGCCGTGGCGCAGCACCAGGCAGTCGGCGGCGAAGTCCTCGCTCAGCCGGTCGACATAAGGCTGGCGCACCGTCGCCGGGGTGCCGAGCACGCCGATCACCCGGCTTTTCGAAAGCGCGGCGGCCGGCTTGATCGCCGGCACCGTGCCGACCACCGGCAGATCGAGCGCCGCCCGCACCGCGTCGAGCGCGATGGTCGAGGCGGTGTTGCAGGCGATCACGATCAGCTCCGGGTCGAACCGCTCGGCCGCGCGCCCGAGCAGGGCCGGCACCCGCGCCGCGATCTCGGCCTCGCTCTTGGTGCCGTAGGGATAGCCGGCGCTGTCGGCGAGATAGACGATCGGCGCGCCCCGGATCAGCGCCCGGATCGGCTGCAGCACCGACAATCCGCCCATCCCGGAATCGAAGATCAGCAGCGGCTTCGGCATCCGCATCCGGTTAAGCGGCGCCCGCCCGCGCGGCAAGCGGCCCGCCGCCCGCTGATCGAGATTGTTGCGCCGGAGCCCGTTATGATAAGCTCGCGCGCAGCGGGGGAATGATCGCGTGAACCTTGGACTTTATGCCGAGCCGCTGCTGTCCTTGCTGCTCGGCTATCTGCTGGGGTCGATCCCGTTCGGCCTGCTGCTGACTGCGGCCGCCGGCGCGGGCGATCTGCGCCGCATCGGCTCCGGCAATATCGGCGCCACCAACGTGCTGCGGACCGGGCGCAAGGGCCTCGCCGCTCTAACCCTCGCGCTCGACGGGGCGAAGGGCGCGGCCGCGGTGCTGATCGCCGCCGTCCTGTTCCCGGGCCTCGAGACGCTCGCCGCGACCGCCGCGCTGCTCGGGCATCTCTACCCGGTCTGGCTGCGCTTCCGCGGCGGCAAGGGCGTCGCCACCTTCTTCGGCATCATGGCCGCGCTCCACTGGCCGTCGTCGCTGGTCTTCGCCTCCGGCTGGCTGATCATGCTCGGCCTCACCCGCTATTCGTCGGTCGCGGGCATGTCGGCCGCGCTGATCGCCCCGGCCGCCGCCGCGGTGATGGGCCGCTTCGACCTCGCCTTGCTCTATCTCGGCTTCGGGCTGCTCGTCTTCTGGAAGCACCGCGCCAATCTCGCGCGGCTGCTCGAAGGCGCGGAGCCCCGCGTCGGCGCGTCCCGCGATGGCTGAGCCCGCCGCTTCCGAGGACCAGATCGCGCGGCTGCGCCTGATCCGCTCCGACAATATCGGCCCGATCACCTATTTCCAATTGCTCGCCCGCTTCGGCTCGGCCGGCGCCGCGATCGAGGCGATCCCGGACCTCGCCGCGCGCGGCGGGGGGAGGGCGCCCAGGCTCGCCCCGCGCGCCGCGATCGAGCGCGAGATCGAGGCGGTGGCGAGGCTCGGCGGCCGCTATCTGTTCCTCGGCCAGGGCCTCTACCCGCCCTTGCTGGCGGAGCTCGAAAGCGCGCCGCCGGCGCTGATCGTCAAGGGCCGCCTCACGCTGCTCGAAAAGCCGGCGGTGGCGATGGTCGGCGCGCGCAACGCCTCCGCCGCCGCCTGCCGCTTCGCCCGCGCGCTGGCGCAGCGGCTCGGCGAGGCGGGCGTCGTCATCGTCTCCGGCCTCGCCCGCGGCATCGACACGGCCGCGCATGATGGGTCGCTCGAGACCGGCACCATCGCCGTCATCGCCGGCGGCATCGACATATCCTACCCGCCCGAGAATGAGGCGCGGCAGGCCGCCATCGCCGAACGCGGGCTGCTCGTTGCCGAACAGCCGCCCGGCGTTGAGCCGCGCGCCCGCCACTTCCCCTATCGCAACCGCATCATCGCCGGCCTCGCCCATGGCACCGTGGTGGTGGAGGCCGCGCCCAAATCGGGCTCGCTGATCACCGCCCGCTACGCCACCGAATTCGGCCGCGACGTAATGGCGGTGCCCGGCTCGCCGCTCGATCCGAGGGCACAAGGCTGCAACCAGCTGATCCGCGAAGGCGCGATCCTGATCCAGACCGCCGAGGACGTGCTCGAGGCGATCAGCCCGTTCAACCTCCGTCCGGTGCGCCAGCCGCCGCTCGACTATCGCTCGCCCGCGGCCGCCGCCGATGCGAGCGAGCAGGAGCGGCGCACCATCGCCGATCTCCTCAGCCCCACCCCGGTGCCGGTCGACGAGGTGGTCCGCCAGTCCGGTTTCGCGCCCGCCACGGTGCAGACGGTGCTGCTCGAACTAGAGCTGGCGGGAAGGCTGGAGCGGCATGCCGGCGGCAAGGTTAGCCTCGCCGGCTGATTTTCCGCGGCCGGGGCGGACACGCCACCCGCGTGCAACCGCAACAGGATTAAAGCGGCTTTAACTCTGGAAGGTTAGAAGCAAAGTCGATGTCGGAGCCAAGGCCCAGCCCGGAGCGAAATGGCGACGCCGCGCGGCTGCTTCTGGCCGCCGCGCGCGAGCGCTTTTCCGTGGCCGCGACCGATCTCCTCCTGCCCGAAGCCTCGCGCCTCACCCAATGGCAGCGCATCACCGCCGCCGCCTTGCTGGTCCGGCTGGTCCGCACCGCCGAGGATGCGCTGCGCACCAGCCTCGCCGACCAATTCCGCGGCCATGAGGCGCTCCACGCCGCTTTCTCCTCCGCCCATGTCCCGATCGCGCTGCCTTTGCTCGAGCGCGCGCAGGTACTGCGCGATGCCGAGCTCGGCACCGTCCTCGTCCGCCGGGTCGAGGAGCATCGCTTCTGGAAGGAGCAGGCCGACGCCGCCGCCGACCGTTCCGAGCTGATGCTGGCCCTGGTCCGCGACGAGGACGCTGCCGTCGCCAGCCTTGCCATGGCGGTGACGATCGCGCGCAGCCGCCGCTTCGACCAGTTTCACGAGCCGGTGATGGGCGAGACCGAGCTCCCGGCCGAGATCCAGCACCGCCTCGTCTGGATGATCGCCGCGGCGCTTCGCCAATATATGATCCAGCAGCACGGCCTGTCGCCGGGCGAGGCCGACGAGGGCATCGCCGCCGCCGCGGGCGAGCTCATCCGCGGCTATGATGAAGGCGACAGCCTCGAAGCCGCCTGCACCCGGCTCGCGCGCCGCCTCGACCAGACCGAGCGGCTCGACGATGCGACACTCGCGCGCTTCCTCGAAGAGGGGCAATTGCCGCTGTTCATCGCCGCCATTGGCGTGCGCGCCGCGCTCGATTATGCTGCCACCTGGGAAGTTCTTTCCGATCCGCGCGGGCGGGGGCCCGCCTTGCTGTTGCGGTCGGCAGGCGTCGGGCGGGATCATGCGGCCAACATATTGCTCATCCTCAACGCGCGCGGCCGCATGTTCTCGGGAAGCGAGGGCGATGCCGCCGCCGCCCAGCTCGATCTGTTCGAAGCGACCGCCGAGGCGGAGGCGCGCCAGGTGCTGCGGCTCTGGCAGGTCGATCCCGGCTATCGCGCCGCCATCGCCCGGCTCTCGACCCGCGCCCGCCCGGCGCCGGATGCCGCATGACCGCGCTCGTGCAGCCTGACCCCGCGGTCATTCGCGGCCGGCTCGACGGCGAGGGCCGCCTCGTCGAGGCCGATCCGCCGCTCGCCCGACTGCATCACCGCGCCGGCGGCCGCCAGGGCGGCGCGCTCGCCGTTCCGCAAGTCGCCGCGCTCGCGCGGCTCGCCCGCCGGCTCGGCATCGTCATCTCGCGCGGCGCGATCGCCGCCGACGGCATTCGCGACATCGACCTCTGGGTCCGCGCCGCGCCGGTCGGCGACGGCGTCGAGATAGTGATCGAAAGCTGGACCGAGCGCCCGGCGCGCGGCCCCGCCGATGCGCCCGACCAGGAGCGCCAGGCCGATTTCCTCCGCGCCTCGGCCGACTGGATGTGGGAAACCGACGAGAGCCTGCGCTTCACCACGCTGTCGCCCGCCGCCGCCGCCGCGGTCGGCAAGATCCCGGCCGAATTGGTCGGCAAGCAGCTCACCCGCCTGTTCCGCTTCCACGAAGGCGAGGACGGCGCGCTTCCGATCCTGAACGCGCTCGCCGAGCAGCGCCGCTTCGACGACCAATATGCCGAATTGCGCTCCGGCAATCGCGGCCGTTACCGCCTGAGCGGGGTTCCCCTGATCGACGGCACCGGCCGCTTCGCGGGCTTCCGCGGCGCCGCCGCCAGCCTGCCGCGCTGGCTGCCCGACGTCGCCAACGATCCGGCGCCGCCGCCGCCCACCAAGGACTCGCCCGCCTTCGGCGAACGGCTCGACAAGGCTTTGCGCGAGCCGCTCGACCATATCATCGCCAATGCCGAGACGATCGGCGCGCAGCCGGACGGCCCGCTCACCCCCGATTATGCCGGCTATGCGCAGGACATTGCGGTCGCCGGCCGCCACCTGCTCGCGCTCGTCGACGACCTCATCGACCTGCAGGCGATCGAGCGCCCCGGCTTCCGGCCCGACGCGGAGCCGATCGACCTGGCCGAGATCGCCCGCCGCGCCGCCGGCTTGCTGTCGGTCCGCGCGGCCGAAAAGCAGGTCCGCATCGACCGCCCGGCCGACGACGAGAGCCTGCCCGCGACCGGCGAGTTCCGCCGCGCGCTGCAGATCTTGATGAACCTACTCACCAACGCGATTCGCTATTCGCCGGACGGCGCCCAGGTCTGGATCCGCACCGAGCGCGAGGGCGACCTCGCCTGCGTGATCGTCGCCGACCAGGGCAAGGGCATCGCCGAGGCCGACCAGGCGCGGATCTTCGACAAGTTCGAGCGCGTCGACGTGACCGAGCCCGGCGGCACCGGGCTCGGCCTCTATATCGCGCGGCGCCTCGCCCGGCTGATGGGCGGCGACATCGCCGTCGACAGCGCGCCGGGGCAGGGCGCGCGCTTCACGCTCACCCTGCCGATCGGTCCGGAAAGCTGACCCTTTAGGCCGCCTCCGCCGCGCGCGGCGGCGCCGTCTTCCACATTGAGAACAGGGTGCCGCCCGCCAGGATCGCGAAGGTGATGCCGAGCGAGATCGCCGGCGGGATCTTGCCGAGGCCGAGCGCGTCGGCGACGAAGATCTTGGAGCCGATGAACACCAGCAGCAGCGCCAGCGCATATTTGAGATAGTGGAAGCGCGCGACCATCGCCGACAGCGCGAAATAGAGCGCGCGTAGCCCCAGGATCGCGAAGATGTTCGAGGTGTAGACGATGAACGGGTCGGTGGTGATGGCGAAGATCGCTGGCACCGAATCGACCGCGAACACGACGTCGACGAACTCGACCATTATGAGCGCCAGGAACAAGGGCGTCATGTGCCAGGCCAGCCGCCCGGACGCGGCGTCGGGCTGCCTCACCCAGAAGCGCTCGCCGTGCAGCCCCTCCGTCACCCGGAAGCGGCGATAGGCCCATTTCAGCACCGGCGATCCGGCGACGTCATATTCCCTGTCGGCCATCGCCCACATCTTGATGCCGGTGAAGATCAGGAAGGCGGCGAAGATATAGAGCAGCCAGCCGAACTGCTCGACCAAAGCGGCGCCGACGCCGATCATCACCGCGCGCAGCACGATCACGCCCAATATGCCCCAGAACAAAACCCGGTGCTGGTAGAGCCGCGGCACCGCGAAATAGGTGAAGATCATCGCGATGACGAAGACATTGTCCATCGCGAGGCTCTTCTCGACGACGAAGCCGGTGAGATAGTTCATGCCTGCCGTCTCGCCCATATACCACCACACCCAGCCGCCGAAGGCGAGGCCGAGGGCGACATAGACGGCGGACAGGCCGAGGCTTTCGCCGACGCCGATCTCGCGCTGCTTGCGGTGGAGGACGCCGAGGTCGAGCGCGAGCAGGGCGGCGACAATGCCCATGAAGCCAAGCCACATCCAGACGGGCTTGCCGAGAAAGTCGAGAGTCAGGAATTCCATTTATCGGATCCAATGCGTGGCTCTTCGCGAAGAGCGGTTGCGGCTCGATCCGACATCGCGCCCGCCGCAGCGGCCGCCAGAGGGGCCCGGATCCATTCGGAAGGGAAGGGGGCCGCCCGCCTGACGCGGCGGGCGGCGGTAGCTCAGGCCCGCGTGGCGGCGAGGTGCCCGTGCAGGCGGTCCTTGACGGCCAGCCGCAGCTTCTTCAGCCGCAGCAGGCGGATCCAGTCCGGCGCGCGGCGCTTCAGCTCGCGGCGGATTTCGTCGTCCAGCTTATGGTGGATCACCGACAGACGGTAAGCAAAGGGATGCATAGCCTCTCTCCAATTCGATGTTGCTCATCGATCGGGTGGGCACAATGCGGGAAGACCAGGCATCCGAACATCGCATCGAGCTAACCCGATGCGGTCCGACATCGCGGGAGTTCAGGAGAACTCCCGCCAGAGGGGCCCGGTCCGCAAGATAATATTATATCGTCCGCGCGGCGGGATCAAGGGCCTGCGCGCAGCATCTCCGCGGCCGCCGCCTGGACCTGCAGCCGGATATCGGGCACCGCCACGATCTCCCAGAAGCACCCCTTGGTGATCGGCCCGACCGCGAACAGATTGCCGCGCACCGAGCCGTCGGCCGCGATCACCCGCGAATTTTCGTCCACTTCGAAGCCGAGCCGCAGCGGGTCGGGCCGCGCCATCCCGCTCGCCAGCAATTGCGCGACCAGCGCGTCGTCGGCGCCGGCAATGTCGCCCGAAGGCCCGGTGCAGTTGATCACCGCCGCCACCTTGCGCACCGCCTCGCCGCCGCCGCCGCGCCGCCGGATCGTCACCGCCATCGCGTCCGCCTCCCGCGCCACGCCCGCGACGCGGCCGGGCACGATCTCGAGCCGGCCCTCGGCCCTCAGCCGCTCCAGCCGTTCCGCGACGGCCGGCGCGATGCGGTGGCGGTGGACGTCCCAATAAGGCCGCAAGTGCCGCAGGAAGCGCTTG
>DASVRK010000290.1:0-24138 GCA_036388655.1 Allosphingosinicella sp.
CGGCCTATTTCCAGCGCCGCAAGGCGGAGATCAGCGACCAGGAAAGCGGCGGCCTGCTGCGCCGTTCGGACGAGGACGACCTCCTCCAGCGCACCCTCGACGACGATGCCGTGACCGACGGCGGCGAGGTCCAGCCGCCGCCGCAAAACGAGCCCGCGCCGCCCCCCGAGCCCGAGCCGCAACCCGAGCAAGTGATTGAATCGGATGATTGACTACTAAAATAGTAGACATGTCTCCCCCCCTCCTGTAGATCGCGCAGTCGCCGGATCGGTGGGGGATGCTCCCCTGTCGCCTCGCCCGGCGAACCAAGTGAGTCCCCAAGGAGGGTATTGCCCGTGAACAAAATTGCTCTGACCATCGCCGCCGTGGCGTCGCTCGGCCTCGCCGCTTGCCAGGGTAGCGACACCGCTGCCACCAACGAGACCGGCACCGACAACACCGAAATGGGCGCCACCACCAACGAAGCGGTGACCGACGTCAATGCCGCCACGACGGACGCGATGAACGCGGCCGACGCGGAGCTCGACAATGCCACCCAGTCCGTCGAGAACGCCTCGGAAGCGGTTGCCAACGCCGCCGACGCCGCGACGACCAACACCCAGTAAGCTTCGCGCTTGCTGAACGGATCGGGGCCGGGCGCTAGCGTCCGGCCCCTTTCTTTTGCCCGCGATCCGGCTAGGCTCCGGGCGCTTCACCAGGGGAGTTTTAGGATGAGGATCGGTTTGGCACTGGCGGCGCTGGCTTTGCTCGGCGCGTGCGGCGAGGAGCAGGATACGGGCGGCCTCACCGCCGAGGAATCGCGCGAGCTCGACGAGGCCGCCAACATGCTCGACACCGCGCCCGCCGTGGAGGGCGAGGAAGCCCTGGTCGGCGAAGCCGAGACCGCGGCCGCGGGCAACGCGCAGTAAGGCGGCGCTTCGAAGGTCGGGGGCGGCGACGAAGCCTCGGAAGGCCCCCCGCCCCGGCACCTGCATCATTTCGAGATAGAGAGATATCGTCCTGCCGGACTTGATCCGGCATCTCCCTTCCTTCCCTCCTACGCCGGGCGACCTGACGAAGAAGGGGGACCCCGGATCAAGTCCAGGGTGACGACCACCCCTATCATCGAGCGCCTCGTACCAGCGCCACTCACCGACGCCCCCAACAAGAAAAAGGCCGGGAGTCTCCTCCCGGCCCTTCTTCTTTTGCGTCGGGTGCGTGGACCTTAGAAGTCCATGCCGCCCATGCCGCCCATGCCGCCGCCGGGCATGCCGCCGCCGCCCTGGGCCTTGTCTTCCGGAGCTTCGCTCACCGCCGCTTCGGTCGTGATGAGCAGGCCCGCGACCGACGCGGCGTCCTGGAGCGCGGTGCGGACGACCTTGGTCGGGTCGATCACGCCGGCCTGGACCAGGTTCTCGTAGACCTCGGTCTGGGCGTTGAAGCCCATCGTCTGGTCCTCGCCATCGATCAGCTTGCCGGCGACCACGGCGCCGTCATGGCCCGCATTCTCGGCGATCTGGCGGATCGGCGACTGCAGAGCGCGGCGGACGATGTCGATGCCGCGGGTCTGGTCGTCATTGGCGCCCTTCATGTCCTGCAGCGCCTTGGTGGCGTAGAGCAGAGCGGTGCCGCCGCCGGGGACGATGCCTTCCTCGACCGCGGCGCGGGTGGCGTGGAGGGCGTCATCGACGCGGTCCTTGCGCTCCTTGACCTCGATCTCGGACGAACCGCCGACCTTGATCACGGCAACGCCGCCGGCGAGCTTGGCGAGGCGCTCCTGGAGCTTCTCGCGGTCATACTCGCTGTTGGTATTCTCGATCATGCCGCGGATCGATTCGACCCGGCCCTTGATGGCTGTGCCCTCGCCCGCGCCGTCGACGATGGTCGTGTTGTCCTTGTCGATGGTGACGCGCTTGGCCTGGCCGAGCATGTTGATCGTGACGGTCTCGAGCTTGATGCCGAGATCTTCCGAGATCATCTCGCCGCCGGTCAGCACCGCGATGTCCTCGAGCATCGCCTTGCGGCGATCGCCGAAGCCCGGCGCCTTGACGGCCGCGACCTTGAGTCCGCCGCGCAGCTTGTTGACGACCAGCGTCGCCAGAGCTTCGCCCTCGATATCCTCGGCGATGATCAGGAGCGGACGGCCCGACTGGACCACCGCTTCCAGGATCGGGAGCATCGCCTGCAGGTTCGACAGCTTCTTCTCGTGGAGGAGGATGTAGGGGTCGCTAAGCTCGACCTGCATCTTCTCCGGGTTGGTGATGAAGTAAGGCGAGAGATAGCCGCGGTCGAACTGCATGCCTTCGACAACGTCGAGCTCGAACTCGAGCCCCTTGGCCTCCTCGACCGTGATCACGCCTTCCTTGCCGACCTTGTCCATCGCCTCGGCGATCTTCTCGCCGACGACGGTGTCGCCATTGGCCGAGATGATGCCGACCTGGGCGATCTCATTGGTGCCGCTGACCGGCTTGGACCGGTTCTTGAGATCCTCGACGACCTTGATGACGGCGAGGTCGATGCCGCGCTTCAGGTCCATCGGGTTCATGCCCGCCGCGACCGACTTCATGCCTTCGCGGACGATCGACTGGGCCAGAACGGTGGCGGTGGTGGTGCCGTCGCCGGCCAGGTCATTGGTCTTCGAGGCCACTTCACGCAGCATCTGCGCGCCCATATTCTCGAACTTGTCCTTGAGCTCGATCTCCTTGGCGACGGTGACGCCGTCCTTGGTGATGCGCGGGCTGCCGAAGCTCTTGTCGAGGACGACGTTGCGGCCCTTGGGGCCGAGCGTGACCTTCACCGCGTCGGCGAGGATGTCGACGCCGCGCATGATGCGCTCCCGGGCGTCGCGCGAAAAGCGTACGTCTTTCGCTGCCATGTTTCTATGTTCCTTCTAATTTCTGTTCTCCTGCGAAAGCAGGAGTCTAGCCCAACAAAGAGTCTGGGCTCCTGCCTTCGCAGGAGCACATCCTTTTCGAAAAGGTCAGCCGACGATCCCGAGGATGTCGCTTTCCTTCATGATCAGCAGGTCCTCGCCGTCGAGCTTGACCTCGGTGCCGGACCATTTGCCGAACAGGATCTTGTCGCCGGCCTTGACGTCGAGCGGAGTGACCGTGCCGTCCTCGCCGCGCGTTCCCGTGCCGACCGAGACGACTTCGCCTTCCTGCGGCTTCTCCTTGGCCGTATCGGGGATGATGATGCCGCCGGCGGTCTTCTCTTCGGCCTCGACGCGGCGCACCAGTACCCGGTCATGGAGCGGACGAAAATTCATGCGCGTTCCTTTCTTCTAATCGGCCGCGACAAGCCCCCCGCTTCTTCGGGAACATGTCGCTGGCCTGGAGTTTGTTAGCACTCGATCCTGCCGAGTGCCAGCGAGCCGGATGTAGGCCTTGTTGATGTGAGGTCAAGCGCGGAGGCGAAGATTTTCGGCGTTCCGGTTGTCAGCGGGGGCCAGCCGTCGCATCTAGGGCGTTGAACGTCGAGCGGGGATGAGCATGCGCTTCATGGGTAAGGTCTGGCGGTTGCTGGTCGGCGTCAAGGATGGGCTCGTGCTCATCCTCATGCTCCTGTTCTTCGGCTTGCTCTACGCGGCCCTCTCGGTCGATCCCTATCCGGGAAGCGCGGACGAAGGCGCGCTGCTGCTCGACCTTGGCGGCACGATCGTCGAGCAGCCCGCCGAAGTCGATCCGATCGACGCGCTCGCCGGCAGCTCCTCTTTGGTCCGCGAATACCGGCTGCGCGACGTCGTCCACGCGCTCGAGACCGCGGCCACGGACGGGCGGGTCAAGGCGGTCGCGCTCGATCTCGACGTGTTCACCGGCGGCGGCCAGGCGGCGCTTACCCGGGTCGGCGAGGCGATCGACAGCGTCCGTCGCGCCAACAAGCCGGTGATCGCCTACGCCACCGGCTATGGCGACGAGACCTACCAGCTTGCCGCCCACGCGTCCGAAATCTGGGTCAACCCGCTCGGCGGCGTGCTGATCGCCGGGCCGGGCGGAACCGGCCTCTATTTCAAGGGCCTGCTCGACAAGCTCGGGGTGACCGCCAACGTCTATCGCGCCGGCGCCTACAAGGCGGCGGTCGAGCCCTTCACCCGCACCGACATGTCGCCCGAATCGCGCCAGGCCAATCAGGCGCTGGCGGGGGCCTTGTGGGAGACCTGGCTGGACGACGTCCGCCGCGCCCGCCCCAAGGCGCAGCTCGCCGCTTATGTCGGCGCGCCCGGGCAGCGGATCGCGGCCGCGGGCGGCGACATGGCGCGCGCCGCGCTCGCCGCCGGCCTTGTGGACAAGCTCGGCGACCGCGCCGCCTTCGGCAAAAGGCTGGCGGAGATCGTCGGCTCCGACGAGGAGTCGGTGCCCGGCAGCTTCAACGCCATCCATTATGACGAATGGATCAACTCCAACCCGGCCAGCACGACCGGCGGCCGGATCGGCGTCATCACCGTCGCCGGTGAGATCATCGACGGGCCGGCCGGGCCCGGCACCGCCGGCGCCGAGACGATCGTCGAGAATCTCGAGACCGGGCTTCGCGACCATGACCTCAGCGCTTTGGTCGTCAGGGTCGATTCGCCGGGCGGCTCGACCTTCGCCTCGGAGCGCATCCGCCAGGCGGTGCTCGACGCCAAGGCCACCGGCCTTCCGGTCGTCATCTCGATGGGGTCGGTCGCGGCCAGCGGCGGCTATTGGATCGCCACCGCCGGCGACCAGATTTTGGCCGAACCCTCCACCATCACCGGCTCGATCGGGGTGTTCGGCATCCTGCCGAGCTTCGAGGGCACGCTGCAAAAGCTCGGCGTCGGCGCCGACGGCGTCAAGACCACCCCGCTGTCGGGCGAGCCCGATCTCTATCGCGGCCCCTCGCCCGAGGCCGACCAGCTGATCCAGAGCAGCGTCCTCAGCACCTATCGCCACTTCCTCCGCCTGGTCTCGGCGGCGCGCAAGCTGCCGGTCGAGCGGGTCGACGCGATCGCGCAGGGCCGCGTCTGGGACGGCGGCACCGCCCGCCAGCTCGGCCTGGTCGACCGGTTCGGCTCGCTCGACGACGCCATCGCCGAAGCGGCCAAGCGCGCCAAGCTCGACGCGGCCGATGCCGAGGCGGTCTATCTCGAGCCCGCGCCCGGCCTGCTCGAAACCTTCCTGAGCAGCGCCGCCGGCGGGGCCGAGGCCACGTCGCGCGACCCGTTCGGCGCCATTGCGTTGCGGCCCCAATTGCTGCTGCAGCGCGCGCTGAGCGACGCCCAGGCGATCCTCGACGGCCCGTCGATCCAGGCCCGCTGCCTGCAATGCCCGCCGAGCACCCGCCCGCTCGACCGGGCCGAGCGCCAGTCGCTGGCCGGCTGGCTGGCCGGCCTAATCGCCGGCTAGCGCACCTAGGCTTCGCGCCCGCCCTCGCGATAGGCAGGAAGGCTCCAGCCCTTGACGATGGCCCCCGCCCTGAGCGCGAAGCCGGCCGAGGCCGCGATCGCGCCGGCCGCATAGCTGTCGAGGCCCATCATCAACAGCCCGACCATCAGCGCCGAGGACAAGGCCGCGGCGGTGACGTAGAGCTCGGGCCGCAGCAGGATCGACGGCTCGGCGGCGAGAATGTCGCGGATGATGCCGCCGAGGCAGGCGGTCAGCACGCCCATCGCTACCGCCGGCAGCGGCGCGACCCCGTAAGCCAGCCCCTTGGCGGCGCCGAAGGTGGCGTAGGCGGCAAGCCCGAGCGCGTCGATCCACAGCAAGGCGGCCCCGGACCATAGCCGCTGCGGGAGCAGCCAGACAATCATCGCCGCCGCGAAGCAGATGACGAGGATCGCATTGCGCTCGATCCAGAAGACCGGCGCCCCGATTAAAAGGTCGCGCACGGTGCCCCCGCCGACGCCGGTCACGACCGCGAAGAAGATGAAGGTCACCAAAGTCTGGCGCTTGGCGGCCGCGACCAGCGCCCCCGACAAGGCGAAAACGGCGATGCCGGCATGGTCGAGATATTCGAGCAGCGGGCCGATCGCGGCGACGGCCGGCCCGGCCATCAGCCCGCCCGCCCGGTCGCGCTCACCCGTAGCGTTCGACGCACTGGCGCATCAGCCCCATCGGGCTGCCGAGCTTGGCGGCGCCGGCGAGCGCCTCGCGCCGCACCTTTTGCTGCGCCTCGAGGTCGCCGCCCGCGCGCGCGCGCAGCCCTGGCCCGAGCGTATCGTCGAGCTTGCTCGCCAGCTTGCTATATTCGGCGAGTTGGTTGCCATATTCCGACTCCTGGCTCGACAGCGCCGAAGACAGGAAATCCCCGACCTCGTCGCACGCCAGCTGCGCCTCGAACCTTTCCCCCGGCAGCTTCGGCTCGGCAATCTCCGCCTGCGGGAAAGCCTGGCGGCAGGCGGGGGCGAGCTCCTGCCATTTGCCTTCGGTGATCTGCTCCTGGAGGTCCGACATGCGCTTGCTGACCGCGCTTGCCGTGTCGGCCGCGAATTCCTCGCCCTGCGCGCCCGCCAGCATCGCATAATGAACGATCCGCCCCTGAGCGGTGAACGGCAGCGACTGCTTGATGTCGGGCGTGGCGGCCCGGGCCTCGGCCGCGGCGACCACGCCGCAGGTGGCGGCGCGGTCCACCATCTCCTCGGGCAGCGCCAGCGTGTCGGGTCCGCAGGACGCCAGCAAAAGCGCGGCGCCCGCGGCAGCGGCGGAAGGTCGGAACATGTGGGCCCTCTCGTTGACCGTTACGGAACCACAACGGACAGGCCGGGCGCGGGTTCCTGCCCTTGGCAGCCGAGGAATTCCCGATGCCCGCCGGTTCCCGCGCCTTCAGGATCAGATATGGATCGGCAGCCCCGTCACCGCCATTGCCGCTTCCTTCAGCGCCTCCGAATGGGTCGGGTGGGCGTGGCAGGTGTAAGCGATATCCTCCGAGGTCGCCCCGAACTCCATCGCCTGGGCCGCCTGCGCGATCATCGTGCCGGCGAGCGAGGCGATGATATGGACGCCGAGCACCCGGTCGGAACGCGCGTCGGCGATAACCTTGACGAAGCCGTCCGTGTCGCGATTGGTCTTGGCGCGGCTGTTCGCCATGAAGGGGAATTTGCCGACCTTCACTTCGATGCCCTCGGCTTTAAGCTCCTCTTCGGTGCGGCCGACGCCAGCGATCTCGGGATGCGTGTAGACGACCGACGGGATCACCTCGTGGTTGACGATGCCGATCTGGCCGGCGAGGATCTCGGCGACGGCGATGCCTTCATCCTCCGCCTTGTGGGCGAGCATCGGTCCCGGCGTCACGTCGCCGATCGCATACACGCCGGCGACGCCGGTGCGGAAATCGTGGTCGACCGCGATCTGCCCGCGATTGTTGAGCGTCAGCCCGGCCGCGTCGAGCGCGAGCCCGTCGACATTGGGCCGGCGGCCGATCGAAACCAGAACCACGTCCGCCTCGATCGTCTCGGCCGCGCCGCCCTGGGCCGGCTCGACGGTCAGGCGCACGCCCTCGGCCGTCCGCTCGGCGCCGGTGACCTTGGTCGAGGTGCGCAGCGCGAAGCCTTGCTTCTTGAAGATCTTGGCCGCTTCCTTGCGGACCTCGCCGTCCATCCCAGGCAGGATCTGGTCGAGATATTCGACCACCGTCACCTGCGCGCCGAGCCGCCGCCAGACCGAGCCGAGCTCCAGCCCGATCACGCCGCCGCCGATCACGACCAGGTGCTTCGGCACCTGCGGCAATTCGAGCGCGCCGGTCGAATCGACGATCCGCTCCTGGTCGATCTCGACCCCGGGCAGCGGCCTCACCGACGATCCGGTCGCGATGACGATATTCTTGGCGCGATATTCGGTGCCGCCGACGTCGATCGTGCTCGCGGAGGTGAAGCGGCCATGGCCCTTGAGCCACGTCACCTTGTTCTTCCTGAACAGGAACTCGACGCCGCCGGTCAGCCCCTTGATCGCCTCGCGCCGGCCGGCATGCATGACGTCGAGGTCGAGCTCGACCTCCTTGGCCTTGATCCCCCATTTGGCCATCGTGCCGTGCGCCGCTTCCTCGAACAGCTCGGAGGCGTGCAGCAGCGCCTTGGACGGGATGCAGCCGACGTTGAGGCAGGTCCCGCCCAGCGTCTCCCGGCTTTCGACGCAGCACGTCTTGAGCCCCAGCTGCGCCGCCCGGATCGCGGCGACATAGCCGCCCGGCCCGGCCCCGATCACGATCACGTCGAATTCAGTCTCTGCCATTCTCAACTCCAGGGAATGCCTTCACCCGCTCGCCGAGAGCAGTGATGGTCGTGATATGGTGCTCGGCCAGGCCGCGCTCAACCAGATCGGCTATCCGCTCCGCGATGGCCTGCGGATTCGCCCTGCTGAGCCGGCTGTAGAGGATTGCGCGGGGAGCCGGAAACCCCCGGCTGAAGATCAGGTCGCCAAAGTCGCGGTCCAGCGTCACCAGCACCAGTTGCGCGATGTCGGGCCGGGAGAGAATCTCTTCGTCCAGCGCGCCCGGACCGGCCTCCTTGATCCATTCCACCTCGAACCCGAGCGACCTCAAATGCTGCACGACCAGCGGGTGCAGATTTTCGTCGGCAAGGAACTTCAAGGTTCAGGCGGCGCGCTTCTGGGCCAGCGCCTGCTCCTCGGCGATCATCTCCTGCGCGAAGGAAAGTGCCGCCCGCACATCCTCCGGCGTGAGATGGTTGTAGGCCTCCAGCACATCGGCCAGACTGCAGCCGTCGGCGAAATATTCCAGGATGAGCTCCACCGAGATACGCGTGCCGCGCACCACCGGCTTCCCGCCGAGAATATCGGGATCCGAATGGATATGGTCGCGCCAGTTCATCACAGGTCGATCAGCAGCCTCGTCGGATCCTCTATAGCCTCTTTCATCCGCACCAGGAAGGTGACCGCCTCGCGGCCGTCGACCAGGCGGTGGTCGTAGGACAGCGCCAGGTACATCATCGGCCGCGCGACGATCTGGCCCTCGCGCACCACCGGCCGCTCCTCGATCCGGTGCATGCCGAGCACCGCCGACTGCGGCGGATTGATGATCGGGGTCGAAAGCAACGAGCCGAACACACCGCCGTTCGAGATGGTGAAGGTGCCGCCCTGCATGTCTTCCATGGAAAGCGTGCCCGCCTTGGCGCGCCTGCCGAAGTCGGCGATCGTCTTCTCGATGTCGGCGAAGCTCAGCCGGTCGGCGTTGCGGATGACGGGCACAACGAGGCCGTTGGGCGCGCTCACCGCCACCGACACGTCGAGATAGTCGTGATAGACGATCTCGTCGCCCTCGATATAGGCGTTGACCGAGGGCACGTCGCGGGCGGCGAGCGCCGCCGCCTTCACGAAGAAGCCCATGAAGCCGAGCCGGATCTGGTGCTTCTTCTCGAACAGATCCTTATATTTCGCGCGCGCCGCCATCACCTCGGTCATGTCGACGTCGTTGAAGGTGGTGAGGATGGCGGCGTTGTTCTGCGCCTCCTTCAGGCGCCGGGCGATGGTCTGGCGCAGCCGGGTCATGCGCACGCGCTCCTCGCGGCGCTCGCCGGCCGGCGCCGGCGCGACGAAGGCGGGCGCGGCCGGAGCGGCCGGAGCCGGAGCGGGGGGTGCCGCTTGCGGGGCCTCGGCGGCGGGCGGCGCCTTGTCCGCCCCTTCGGCGGTGGCCTGTTTGGCGGCGGCGAGCACGTCGTCCTTGGTGAGGCGGCCGTCCTTGCCCGTGCCCTTGATCTTGGAAGGATCGAGCCCGTGCTCGAGCACAACCCGGCGAACGGCGGGCGACAGCGTCAGGTTGGAACCCTCGGCATCGCCGTCATCCTCGTCGGCGCGGAGCTCGACATTCTCGCCGGCTCCGGCCGGGTTCACCGGGGTCGAGACCGGCGCCGGCGCCTGCGATCCGGCCGCGGCCGGCATGCCCGTGCCGGCGCCGATGCGCGCGATCACGGCGCCGACCGCGACGGTCTCGCCTTCCGCCACCACCTGCTCGTCGAACACGCCGGCGACCGGCGAGGGGACTTCGACCGCCACCTTGTCGGTCTCCAGGCTCGCCACCGGCTCGTCCGCCTTGACGGGGTCGCCAAGCTTCTTGAGCCACTGGCCGAGCGTCGCCTCGGTGATCGATTCCCCGAGGGCCGGAACGAGTACGTCGGTTGCCATATTTCCCCTATCAGCCGGCTTTGCGCTGCAGGCGCGCATCGCTGCTATGCCCAAGTGCGTCCGCGATCAATGCCGCCTGCTCGGCGGCGTGCCGCTTGGCGAGCCCGGTGGCGGGCGATGCCGACGAGGCGCGGCCGGCATAGCGGGCGCGCTGCGGCTTCGCGCCAGCCTCGGCCAGGCATTGCTCGATGAACGGCTCGGCGAAATTCCAATAGCCGTTGTTGCGCGGCTCCTCCTGCGCCCAGACCAGCTCCTCGAGCGCGGTCATCCGCTTCAGCCGCTCGATCAGCGGCTCGGACGGGAAGGGGTAGAGCTGCTCGATCCGCACCACGCAGGTGTCGCGCGCCTCCGCCTTGTCGCGCGCTTCGATCAACTCGTAGGCGAGCTTGCCCGAGCACAGGACGAGCCGCTTGACCTCGCCGTCGGCGGGCGGGCGCGGATCGGACAGGATGCGCTTGAAATGGCTGTCGCCGCTGAAGTCGGCGAGGCTCGAGACGGCCAGCTTGTGCCGCAGCAGCGACTTGGGCGTCATGATCACCAGCGGCTTCCTGAAGTCCCGATGCATCTGGCGGCGGAGGATGTGGAAATAATTGGCTGGCGTGGTGCAGTTGGCGACCTGCATATTGTCCTCCGCGCACAGCTGGAGGTAGCGCTCCGGGCGGGCCGACGAATGTTCCGGCCCCTGGCCTTCATAGCCGTGCGGGAGCAGCATCACGAGGCCGTTGGCGCGCAGCCATTTGGCTTCGCCGCTGGCGATGAACTGGTCGATGATGACCTGGGCGCCGTTGGCGAAATCGCCGAACTGCGCCTCCCACAGCACCAGGGTATGCGGGTCCGAAAGCGCATAGCCATATTCGAAGCCGAGCACGCCCATTTCGGAGAGCGGGCTGTCGCGCACTTCGAAGCGGCCGCCCTCGATCTGGCAGAGCGGGATATATTTGCGGCCGTCATTCTGGTCGACCCACACCGAGTGGCGCTGGCTGAACGTGCCGCGGCCGCTGTCCTGGCCGGACAGGCGCACCTGGAAGCCATCTTTGACCAAAGATCCGAACGCCAGCGCCTCCGCCGTCGCCCAGTCGAAGCCCTCGCCGCTCTCGAACATCTGGCGCCGCGCGTCGACGATCCGGGTCAATGTTTTGTGAGGTGTCAGATTTTCGGGGATCGTGGTGAGAATCTTGCCGACCCTCCGGATGGTCTCCTCATCAAGGCCGGTGGGCGCGTTGCGGCGGCCGCTCTCGGGCGTGTCGGGACGTCCGAGCCCGGTCCAGCGGCCCTCGAACCAGTCGGCCTTGTTCGGCAGATATGATTTGGCCGCCTCGAACTCGTTTTCCAGCACCGCTGTGAACCCCGCGATCGCGGCGTCGATCCAGGCGCGGTCGACCACGCCCTCCTGGACCAGCCGCGCCCCGTATATGTCGGAAATGGGCGGGTGGTTGCGAATCGCGGCATACATTTGCGGCTGGGTGAAGCTCGGCTCGTCGCCCTCATTGTGGCCGAAGCGGCGGTAGCACCACATGTCGATGACGACGTCGCGCTTGAACGTCTGGCGATAGTCGATGGCGAGCTTGCAGGCGAAGGTCACCGCCTCGGGATCGTCGCCGTTGACGTGGAGGATCGGCGCCTGGACCATCTTCGCGACGTCGGAGGGATAGGGTGAGGAGCGCGCGAATTGCGGCGAGGTCGTGAAGCCGACCTGGTTGTTGATGATGAAATGGAGCGTGCCGCCGGTGCCGTAGCCGGGCAGACCCGACAGGGCGAGGATCTCGGCGACGATCCCCTGGCCGGCATAAGCGGCGTCGCCGTGAAGCAGCACCGGGAGCACCTCGCTGCCGTCCTCGTCGCCGCGCATCACCTGCTGCGCGCGCGCCTTTCCCAGCACCACCGGGTTGACCGCCTCGAGGTGGCTCGGGTTGGGCAGCAGCGAGAGGTGGACGCGAATGCCGTCAAACTCGCGGTCCGACGAGGTGCCGAGATGATATTTGACGTCGCCCGATCCGCCGACGTCCTCGGGATTGGCGGAGCCGCCGGCGAACTCGCTGAAGATCGCGCGATAGGGCTTGGCCATGACGTTGGCGAGCACGTTGAGCCGGCCGCGATGGGCCATGCCGAAGATGATGTCGCGCACGCCATATTGGCCGCCATATTTGATCACCGCCTCGAGCGCCGGAATCATCGCTTCGCCCCCGTCGAGGCCGAACCTTTTGGTGCCGACATATTTGCGGGCGAGGAACCGCTCCCACTGCTCGCCCTCGATCACCTTGGTCAGGATCGACTGCTTGCCCTCGGGGGTGAAGCGGATCGCCGCCTCGCGCCCTTCCATCCGGTCCTGCAGGAAGCGGCGCTCGTCGAGGTCGTTGATGTGCATATATTCGAGGCCGACATGGCCGCAATAATTGGCGCGCAGGATGTCGACGACCTCGCGCACCGTCCCCTGCTCGAGCCCCAGCGCGCCGCCGAGATAGATGGTGCGGTCGAGCGCCGCGCCCGAAAAGCCGTGATATTCGGGGGTGAGTTCGGTCGGCATCTCGCGCTTGACGAGGCCCAATGGGTCGAGGTCGGCGGCGAGATGCCCGCGCACGCGGTAGGTGCGGATCAGCATCATCGCGCAGATCGAATCGTTCGCCGCCTGCTTGATCTCGGCGTCGGTCTTGCCGGCCGCGGTCGCGACCTCCTTCGCCTTGGCGGCCACCGCCTCGATCGACATCGACAGGGGATCGAGGCCGGCATTGACCTCGTCCAGCTCGCTCACCGGCCAGTTGTCGCGCGCCCAGCTGGGCCCTTGTTCGTGTTCGCCGAACCTATCCACAATGCTTCGCCTTCTCGTCGTGCGCGGTCATGAACGCGCCGAGCGGTTCGCCTATCCCTCAGCCCTTCAAGAGCTCGCTGAGGGTCGTGCCAAGCTCAGATGGGCTCGGCGACACGCGAATTCCAGCCGCCTCCATCGCGGCGATCTTGTCGTCGGCGCCGCCCTTGCCGCCGGCGACGATCGCGCCGGCATGGCCCATGCGCCGTCCGGGAGGCGCGGTCCGCCCGGCGATGAAGCCGACCATCGGCTTGGCGCGGCCGCGCCTGGCTTCGTCGGCGACGAACTGGGCCGCATCCTCCTCGGCCGATCCGCCGATCTCGCCGATCATGATGATCGACTGGGTCTCGTCGTCGGCGAGGAACATCTCGAGCACGTCGATGAAGTTGGTGCCGTTGACGGGATCGCCGCCGATGCCGACCGCGGTGGTCTGGCCGAGGCCGGCATTGGAGGTCTGGAACACCGCTTCATAGGTGAGCGTGCCCGAACGGCTGACCACGCCGACCGAGCCCTTGCGGAAGATGTTGCCCGGCATGATGCCGATCTTGCACTCGCCCGGCGTCAGCACGCCGGGGCAGTTCGGCCCGATCAGCCGCGATTTGGAGCCGGTCAGCGCCCGCTTCACCTTGACCATGTCGAGCACCGGAATGCCCTCGGTGATCGCGACGATCAGCGGCACTTCGGCGTCGATCGCCTCAAGGATCGAATCGGCCGCGAAGGCCGGCGGCACGTAGATGACGGAGGCGTCGGCCCCCGTCGCCTCGACCGCTTCATGGACGGTGTCGAAGACCGGCAGCCCGATATGGGTCTGGCCGCCTTTGCCGGGCGTGACGCCGCCGACCATCTTCGTGCCGTAGGCGATCGCCTGCTCGGAATGGAAGGTGCCCTGGCTGCCGGTGAAGCCCTGGGTGATCACCTTGGTGGTCGCGTTGACGAGAATGGACATTCAAAAGCTCCAAGTGGCGCCCGCCGGTGGACGGGTGATCGTTCCGTTATATTCTAGCGATGTGAGTTGCCGCTTATTGATGTCGCCGGTGCAGGACAACCGCTGTGCGACCTCTGCCGGCCTTGCCCCAAGCTCCATCTACATCACGAACTGCCCGGTATCGACGATCCGGAAGCTGTGGCGCTGCCCCTCCGACGACGATCCGCTATCCGCCGCCTCACTCCGAGGCCCCTCCCGGAGCTGCGGGAAAACGTCGGAAGCCTTGCGATGCACGCAAGTCCCGCGTCCAGTCGCGCCTCTTCCGCCGGCGTCATCTCGCCGCATGCGCTGACCAACAACAGGGGCAGGAGCGTCAAGCGCGCCGCGGATTTCCAATCCAAAGCTGCGTCCGCGACCTTGGCAGCTCCAGACCCGACCGGCTCGCCCGACGTGGGTGCGCGGCGCCAAGGCGACGGCTCGAGAGAATGGCTTGCGGCCGTCATTCAGCCCGCTCCCTGCCGGGCCTTCGCTTCGAGCGCTTGCGGTCCCAATATTTACGCTGCGCCTCCGCCCGTCTCGCGGCTTCCGCCTCATCGAGGACGGTCGTGCTCATGACGGTATAGGGGTGGGTTCGCCAGACCCGCATGACATAGCGGTGCTGCGGGGCGTCCATTTGCCATGCCACGGTTTTGCTGGAAGCGGGGTTTCTTATTCGGCCTCCACTCAGCAGGCCGGTAAGGCGCCCGATGGCCCGCGAGGGGGCGACAAATCTCGATGCGAGAATGCATTGATCCTCGATCCCGTGGCGTTGCGGATCTTGATATTTCAGCGTCACGAGGAAGGCCTTGGCGGGCGAATCTTTAAGGATTCATCGGATCGTGGATCGTCCACTCCAGAGTCTCCTTATTTTTTCTTTTTATTTTCTATCAGCTTATCCACGCGCCGTCTCCGGATGAGGGAAGATTCCCTCTGCTGTTCGGTCATCCACCCGATTTGCACGACGCTGTAGCCCCCTACGCCGGAGGCATAGGACAGGGTGTAGCCGTGCTCCGGGCGTTCGAACATGAGTTGCGTCGGGTTGCCAACGTGTTCAGCCGCAGGCCCCTCATAGCTCACGCGGTCGATCTCAAGGGAGATGCGCCTCCACGCGAAGCCGATATCCACGATTTGCGAAGCAATGCCGCAAACACGAGCAAATCTCCGTGGATGCGGAGATTGGTCGAACCAGTACAGGAATGACGAGGCTGACCCGGCCAGCTTGACGAACGTCCCTCCGGCAGGACGATATTCGCGCCTCAGCTGCTTGGGCAGGTGCTCCAACGTGACCGAGATGCTTTGTTCCGGTTTCAGCTTCGCTTCTCCGCGCAAGCAGGCTGCTATGAATACGTCCACGATGCGGGCTTGCTCGAGGGCCAGCGGAGCCCCAGGCGGTGGAGCGAGGTCCATCATCCTATGCCAGGGTCGGGTCGATGCCCTTGCAGGCGACAAGCAGCCTCGTCCCGTAGGCGATCGCCTGCTCGGAATGGAAGGTGCCCTGGCTGCCGGTGAAGCCCTGGGTGATCACCTTGGTGTTCGAATTGACGAGAATGCTCATTCCGCGCCGCTTTCCTTGTATTTTGCCGATAAGACCAAGCCGCTAAAGTCGACTCCGCCGAACTTTGCGGCGCCAGGGGCGAAGAAGATGATCGTATCCGATGCGTGGCCAGGGCGGAGCCCAGGCGCCCAAGCCATCACCGAACGGCCAGAAGATTTCTCGGCCATCTCGGCGGGCCGCCCGGCCCACTCCCGAGCCTGCGCCGGATCGACCCCGCTCTGCGCATCGAAGTCGTAGACAACGCAGCTCAGCCGGCCGGCCCCGTCGGTCGTGGAGGAGTCGGTCAGCAGGAGATGAAGAGTTCTGCCTGCCACGGCCTTCTGGTACGTCTTGAACCTCAAGCTTGCAGACTGCGACGTCATGGCACCCACCAGGGAGTGGAGTCGACCGCCCGACACGGATTTGTGGACGGTCCACCCTCCAGCGACGATTGCCTCCTCCTGCCGGCCGTGGGAAGCGCTCACGGCACAGGCTTTGTCGAACTCGGCGAGTATCGGTGCAGCGGGATAGTCCGCGCCGAGGCCCGCCAGTCCCGCCAAGGCTAGAAGCAGGGATGTCAAGCGAGGCTCTCGTCGATGCCCTTGCAGGCCACCAGCAATTCCTTGACCGCGTCGACCGAGACGTCGAAATTCTGCCGCGCCGTCTCGTCGAGCTCGATCTCGACAATGCGCTCGACTCCGCCGGCGCCGATCACCACCGGCACGCCGACATAAAGGTCGTTCACCCCATATTGGCCGGTGAGGTTGGCCGCCGCGGGCAATATCCGTTTCTTGTCCTTCAAAAAGCTCTCGGCCATCATAATCGCGCTGGTCGCCGGCGCGTAGAAGGCCGATCCGGTCTTCAGGAGCCCGACGATCTCGCCGCCGCCTCCGCGGGTGCGCTGGACGATCGCGTCGATCTTTTCCTGGCTCGACCAGCCCATCTTGATGAGGTCCGGGATCGGGATGCCGCCGACCGTCGAATAAGCCGGCACCGGCACCATCGTGTCGCCATGGCCGCCGAGCACGAAGGCGGTGACGTCCTCGACCGAGACGTTGAATTCCTCGGCCAGGAAATGGCGGAACCGCGCCGAATCCAGCACGCCGGCCATGCCGACCACCATGTGGTGCGGCAGCCCGGAGAATTCGCGCAGCGCCCACACCATCGCGTCGAGCGGGTTGGTGATGCAGATCACGAACGCGGTCGGGGCGTGGGCGCGGATGCCTTCGCCGACCGCCTTCATCACCTTCAAATTGATGCCGAGCAGATCGTCGCGGCTCATCCCGGGCTTGCGCGGCACGCCGGCGGTGACGATGCACAGATTGGCGCCGGCAATGTCGGCATAATCGTTGCTGCCCCTGAGCTCGACGTCATAGCCTTCGACGGGCCCCGCCTGGGCGAGGTCGAGCGCCTTGCCTTGCGGGACGCCCTCGGCGACGTCGAACAGGATGATATCGCCCATTTCGCGGATCGCCGCGAGGTGGGCGAGGGTGCCGCCGATCATGCCGGCGCCGATGAGCGCGATTTTCTTGCGAGCCATGGGGGCTGCTCGAGCCTTTCTGTCTGGGGCCGGCTGCGGGAACAGCCGCGGGATGCCGCGTCGCTTACCCCCGGCACGTCCGAGGGGCAACCGCCCTGTTGCTTACGGCTTTCACTCCTCCCCGTGCCCCCGTGCCAGATAGTCTTCCGACTGCATCTCGATCAGACGCGAAGCGGTGCGCTCGAACTCGAACGCACCGTCGCCGGCCGTATAGAGGTCCGCCGGCGTCGCATCGGCGGCGGCGAGCAGCTTCACCTTATGCTCGTAGAGCGCGTCGATTAGCGTCACGAACCGCGCCGCCTCGTTGCGGTTTTCCGGCCCCAGCTTCGGAATGCCGACCAGGATCACTGTATGATAGCGCCGCGCGATGGCGAGATAGTCGGGCGCCCCGCGCGCCTCTCCGCACAGCCGCCTGAACGAGAAGACCACGACCCCTTTGAGCGATTTCGGCACGTGCAGCGTGCGTCCGCCCTGCACGGGAATATCCTCCGACGGCACCTTGTCGCGATTCTCGACTGCATAATCGGTGAGGCGGAAGAAGGCCTCGCTCAGCGCCCGCGTCGCCTCCGGCCCGTTCGGCACATGCCAGGTCGGCAGCCCGCCGAGCCGCTCGAGCCGATAGTCGGTCGGTCCATTGAGCGGCACCACCTCGAGCTCGCGCTCGACCAAGTCGATGAACGGCAGGAACAGCTCGCGGTTGAGCCCATTCTTGTAGAGGTCGCCCGGCGGCCGGTTGGAGGTGGTGATCACGGTCACGCCCTCCTCCAGCAGCCGCCCGAACAGCCGCGACAGGATCATCGCGTCGGCGCTGTTGTTGATCACCATCTCATCGAAGGCGAGCAAACGCGCTTCGGCCGCGATAGCCTCCGCCACCGGCGGGATCGGGTCGCCTTCCTCCTTGGCGCGCTCGGCCCGCAGCCGCTCGTGCACTTCGAGCATGAATTCGTGAAAATGCACCCGCCGCTTGGGCGCGAAGGCGATCGCCTCGTAAGCGAGGTCCATCAGCATCGATTTGCCGCGGCCGACCCCACCCCACAAATAGAGCCCGCGCACCACCTTGGGCGCCTTGCCGGCGAGCTTCGCCAGCAGCCCGCGTTTGGGTTTGGCCTCAAGCTCGGCAGCGAGCCGGTCAAGATGCTCGACCGCGCGGCGCTGGTCCTCGTCCGGCCGCAGCTCGCCCGCGGTGAGGAGTCGCTCGTAGCATCCGCCGACAGGGCCCAAGACGTATCTCATTCGGCTCGGGCAGTCAGACCATCTCTCATGCGTTTGCGTCCACAACGGGAGTTGGGTTTTGAGCCCTCCCGAGTGAACGCAGCAAATAGCTGAGGCTGGCGTCCCTCATGCTCCACATGAAAAGTCTCGCGATGTCTCGTTTCGACAGGTGTATCATGAACATGTATTCGCCGTTTAGAGGGCGAGATATTCCCACTCGAAAATAGAGCTTGGCAAAACCTGCATGCTGCCGTGACGGTGGTCGGTCAGATGTTTCGACAACGATCCCCTCGTGGGGAACTCGATCCGTGGCGCTACCAAGAGCGGCGTCTGTGAGTGAGCCGACGAAGATATCCCTCCATCCGTGGTTTCGATGCCAACCTCTGCAAGACAGCCGCATGCGTCCCTCCTTCAATCAACAGGGACTCATATCAGCTCTAGCACACTCAGGGAAGCCTTAAATAATACAACTGGAACTTGAGCTAGATAGCCCGCTCGAGCAGCAGCTTCTTGGTCTCGGCGATCGCCTTGGCCGGGTTGAGGCCCTTGGGGCAGACGTTGGCGCAGTTCATGATGGTGTGGCAGCGGTAGAGGCGGAACGGGTCCTCGAGCTCGTCGAGCCGCTCGCCGGTGCGCTCGTCGCGGCTGTCGGCCAGCCAGCGATAGGCCTGGAGCAGGATCGCCGGGCCGAGGAAGCGGTCGGAATTCCACCAATAGCTCGGGCAGGAGGAGGAGCAGCAGGCGCACCATATGCACTCGTACAGCCCGTCCAGCTTGGCGCGGTCATCGGGCGACTGCAGCCGCTCCTTGTCGGACGGGGTCGGCGTCACCGTCTTCAGCCACGGCTCGATCGAGGCATATTGGGCGAAGAAGTGGGTGAAGTCCGGCACCAGATCCTTGATCACGTCCATATGCGGCAGCGGCGTGATCCGCACTTCGCCCTTCACGTCCTCGATCGCGGTCGTGCAGGCGAGGCCGTTGCGGCCATCGATGTTCATCGAGCAGGACCCGCAAATGCCCTCGCGGCAGGAGCGGCGGAAGGTGAGGGTGGGGTCGATCTCGTTCTTGATCTTGATGAGCGCGTCCAGAACCATCGGCCCGGTCTCGTCCAAGTTGATCTCGAACGTGTCGTAGCGCGGATTCTCGCCGCTCTCCGGGTCGTAGCGATAGACTCTGACCCGCTTGTAGCGGCCGGGGCCGCCCGCGGCCTTGTGGACGCGGCCCTTGCCTTTGATCTTGCTGTTCTTGGGAAGGGCGAATTCGGCCATGTCGATCTCCTGATGCGGCGCATCTAGCCGCTGGCGCGGGCGCGCTCAATGCCGGACGGGTGGCAATCCTGGACGGCCGGCTCAGGCGACGCGCGCGTAACGCTCCGGCCGCGCCGCCCGCTTGCCCAGCAGGTCGTTGCGCCTGAGGCTTTCGCACAGGATCGTCTCGATGAGCTCGGCATGGCTCCATCCGGCCAGCCGCGCCGCCTTGCTGATCGTCTTTTCCGACCACAGATTGCAATTGAGGTTCACTTCCAGGAACTGAACCTGGCCGCTCTTATAATCCATGCGGAATTCGAAGCGGCCATAATCGAACGGCAGGAATTCGCGCATGATGTTGCGGGCATGCTCCTCGATCACCGGCAGCCAGCGCGCGTCCCGGAACGGCAATATCTCGTAGCGCTGGCCGCCGGCGAGGTTGCGCTTCTCATTATAGGTCCGCAGCAATTCCGGGTCGCTCTGCTCGACGATCATGGTCGGCAGGATCAGCGGCTCGCCATCGACCGTGATCACCGAAACTTCGATGTCGGAGCCGGTGATGAACGGCTCGACAATCGCGTCATGGCCCTGCTCGTGAAGCTCGGCGACCGCGCGGCGGACGCCGTCGAGGTCGTGCGCGTCGCTGACGCCCCAGCTTGCCGACGACGCGTTCGGCTTCACCACATAACGCTGCGCCCGCGGGCAATGCGCCGTGTCGATCGCGGTGCCGCGGCGGTAGATCGCCCAAGGGGCGGTGGGAATGCCGCGGGCGGCGGCGGCGAGCTTGGTGAGGTGCTTGTCGTCGGAGACGCCGCGCAGGATCGGGCTAGCGCCGAGGAACGGGATGCCGAGCCGGTTGCACAGCAAGGGCAGCAGCATTTCCGAATTGAGGAAGCCGCCCCGGTTGAGCAGCGGAAACACGAAGTCGGCGCCGGGATGCTCGAACAATGAGCGATAGCTGTCGGCGAGGATCAGGTTGAGGCCCAGCTCCTCCAATATCCGGCGTATCTCCTGGTGGTAGATGGCATGGCTGCCATCCTCCGGATGAAGGCCGCCGCGCCAATTGGCGTGCTTGGCGATGAACATGATCCGCAGCGATTCCCGCGCGGACCGGGGAATGGCGAGCGGCCGAGCCGATCCGTTCACGCAACAATACCTTCTTGATTTATATCAATTATTGGGAGATTCGAGCGGTGCTTCGCGGCGCCCCATAGCCGCTTCCGCCGGAAGCGCCAAGAGGTGCGGCCCGTACATTTGGCGAGCGGCAGCTTTACTGCAGATGAAGCGCCGGCGCAGGCGGGGCAGGGGGGCCGCGCATGCGCATCACCACCGGCATCGATGCGAAGACCGAAGGCTGCAGGCGCCGCAGGTGGAAGGTCATGAGGTCGCCGAGCCGGTGCCCGGCTATGCCGGTGCCGCTGACCAGTTGAAGCAGCGGCGAGCCCGGGTTCCAATTGCCCTCGATCAGCATTGCGCCGTCCTCCGACAGGCCGATGTCCCAGCCGATCAGTACCCTGCGCCCGCCGAACAGGCGCCGGTGGGCCTCCGCCGCGAGCGCCACCGCCGCCTGGAAGAGCGGCACCTCCCGCCCCTCGATCGCCGCGTCCGTGACCGGGTGCCGGCTGATCCGGTCGACGCGGCCGCCGCGGCCGTGCCTGATGCGGGCTTCGGCGAGGATGCCGGTGCCGAGATTGGCGGCGGCCGAGATGCCGCCGGCGCTGAAATTGTCGAGCGCCGACCCGATCGGCCCCAGCCGGAGGAAGGCGTGGGTCGGCTCCGGCTCGCCGCGCTCGTCGAGGCAGACGATCACCCGCAGCGTCGGCAGCGCCGTCGGCGACAGGTCGGCGAGCGCCGCATGGGTCCGCAGCCGCCGCTGGACGTTTCCGGCCGGGTCGAGATTCGCCCGCAGCCACCCGATGAGATCAACGACCGGACCCCCGTCCGCCCGCCATTCCGCCCCCTCCCGCGCCAGCGCCGCGATGCCCTTGCCCTGCAGGCTGTAGCCGCGCTTGAGGATCAGGCCGGAGCCGCTCTCGATCCAGGCCGGGAGCGGTGCATCCAGTGCGCCCCGCCCGATCGTCTCGGGCAGCGGCAGCCCGGCGGCGCGGGCGAGGCGGTCGAAATGACATTTGTCGGACAGCGCGCGGTCGTCGCCCGCGCCTTCAGGATCGAGCAGGGCGCAGATCGCCCGCTTCGCCCGCGGCGAGACCCAGCTCTGCTCCGCGCCCGGCCCGATATTCTCCCGCGCCTCGTCGAGGTCGCGCGGCACCAGCCCCTCGCGCAGGCACAGCCGAACGTCGCTCCACCGCCGCGGCCCCCAGCGCCTCAGCGCCAGCCAAACCACTCAAGTCGCTCCACCCCAGCACCAGCGCATTCAGGATCGCCCCGCCCCAGCCCCGCGCCTCCGCCAGCCGCCAGGCCAGCACGTCCGCCGGGTGCATCGAACCACGCCGCCCGCGCGCCGCGCGCGCCGGATACGCCGCGAACGTTATCCAGCCCACGGGCTGGCTCGGATAAGTGCGAAGAAAGGCACGGTGCGCGCGGTTAGGCCGCCGGCCGGCTCGCCACAAGCGTTCAGCCGTCGGCTCCGCCGGGGCAGTAGCGGACCCGCTCCCCCGGCTTCCCCCGCAATCGCGTTTTCAGATAATATCCAAGCATGGCGTCGGCCTGCCTGCCCTCGTCCGGCGCAAGCAAGGCCGCGGCGTCGGACTGCCATCCCGCAATGCAGGCGCCGTCGCCCCGGCTCGATCCGGCGCAGTCGTGGAGCCGCTCGAACGCGCGCTTCCAGACCATGAATTCCGGCCGTCCCATCACCGCGCCATGTCCGGGAACGAGGCGAGTGAACGGCGTCCCCGCTATCTCCGTCAGCGCGCGGCGCCACCCCTCCGGGCAGGCGGTGTCGAAGAACGGCACCGGCAAGGTGACTAGATCGCCGACCGCCACGATTCCGCTGGCGGCATCGTAGACCCAGACGTCGCCGGCGGTGGCGGCGTGCTGTGCCAGCCGCAGCGACAGCGGACGCCCTGCGATCCTCCGTTCCCCCGGCCCGTCCACAGGGGCGGTGGGGAGCAGCGAGCGGCGCTCGTCCACGGCCGCGATATCGCCCTCGATTTCGGCCGCCGTCGCGGCGTCCGCCTTGCCGGACGCCAGGAAAGCGACCGCTTCCGCCTTGCTCCTGGCTAGGAAGCCGGTCAGCGCTCCTTCCACCGCACGGCTGGCGTGGATCGAGAGCTCACCCCCGGCCGCCTCCCGCAGCTCGGCATTGCCGCCGCTATGGTCGAGGTGCCAGTGGGTGTTTACCAGCGCCGCGATCGGCATGCGCCGCGCCGCCGCGAGCGCGAGGATCTTGCGCTGGTGCTCGGCATGGCGGCCGCTGTCGACCACGATCAGCCCGTCCGGCGCCTCGAAGACGACGCTGTTCCCGTCCGGCTGCCGCCCCGCCCCGAAGCCACCTTGAATGAAGTGGACTCCGTCGCCGATCGGCACCGCCGCCGGGGCCGGCGCCAGCGCGGTCAGATAGGCAATGGCCAGTCGAACGATCATGAGCGGCGGAAGCTAGGCTTTCCCGGCAGCGTCGGGAGGTCCGCTTCTGCCGGCGGCCGCCCCTTTTCGACGAACCGCCGCCTTCAGCAGTCGACGTGGCGCCGCTCCCAGGTCCGCTTCGGATCGTGGGCGCGAAGGTCGATGCCGAAATCCACCGCCGCCTTGAACGCCAGCAGCACGCTCACCCAGCCGGCATAATTTTCGAGATGCTCCTCCGCCGGCACGCCCTCTTCGCGCAGATAAAGGTCGCAGCCGCCGCGGCCGTCGGGCTCGAAGGCGAGGGTGACGGTCGATCCGCCGAAATAGCGGAAGACCAGCCGCGTCGCCGGCATCGCCTCCACCACCTCCACGGCCAAGGCCTGGCCGTTGACGAAGCGCAGCTCGAACCCGCCCGGGCCGCTCCGCGATTCCTCAGCCCAGAACCTGCTCCGCCCGGCATCTTTGGTCCATGCTTCGTAAGCCGCCTCGGGGCTGCTGCGAACATGGACCCGCCACTCGATCGGCGGCGCGCCGTCCATCAATAAACCCGCGCCTTGGGCTTGATATACTGGATCTCGTCGGTGAGCGTGTAATCGTGCACCGGGCGATAATCGATCGTCACCGCGCTGCCCTGGCCGAACCAGGCGATGGTGTGCTTCATCCAATTGGCGTCGTCGCGGTTCGGATAATCCTCGTGCATGTGGGCGCCGCGGCTTTCCTTTCGGTTGGCCGCCGAGTGCATCGTCACCACCGCCTGCGGCAGCATGTTGTCGAGCTCGAGCGTCTCGATGAGGTCGGTGTTCCACACGAGGCTGCGGTCGGTGACGCGGATGTCGCCCATGCGCCGCTGCACCTCGTCGATCTTGGCCTTGCCCTCGGCGAGCGTCGCTTCGGTTCGGAACACGGCGCAGTCGGCCTGCATCACCTTCTGCATGGCGGCGCGGATCTCCGCCGTCGGGGTCGGACCCTTGGCGTGGCGGAAGCCGTCGAGCCGGGACAGCGGCATTTCCTCGGAGCCGCGCGGGAGCGGCCGCTGCGCGGCGCCCGGCTTCAACAGCTCGCCGAGCCGGTGGCCGGTCGCGCGGCCGAACACGACCAGATCAATGAGGCTGTTGGAGCCCAATCGATTGGCGCCGTGGACCGACACGCAGGCCGCCTCGCCGACCGCATAGAGACCCGGCACGGTGGCGTCGGGATTGCCGTCCTTGAGCGTGACGACCTCGCCCCAATAATTGGTCGGGATTCC